>NZ_JBHMEC010000003.1:0-243073 GCF_042430665.1 Roseovarius ramblicola
GTCAACGTGACCAACCGTCCCGATGTTCACATGCGGCTTCGAACGGTCAAACTTTTCCTTCGCCATCGTCTTGGCTCCTTTTTGTCTTTCGGATGGTGGGCCCTTGCCCACCCTACGGTTTGGGTAGGGCGGGGTTTACCCCGCCACCCGGGTTCATGCGTATTTCGACTGGATTTCCTCGGAGATATTCGCCGGCACCGGATCGTAATGCGAGAACTGCATGGTGAACTGGGCGCGGCCCGAGGACATCGAGCGCAGCGTGTTGATGTAGCCGAACATGTTGGCGAGCGGCACGTTGGCGTTGATCGCGATGGCGTTGCCGCGGGTGTCCTGCCCCGAGACCTGCCCGCGCCGCGACGTGAGATCGCCGATGATCGAGCCGGTATACTCTTCCGGCGTGACCACCTCGACCTTCATGACCGGCTCCAGCAGCTTGGCCCCGGCCTTGCGCAGACCCTCGCGCATCCCCATGCGGCCGGCAATCTCGAACGCCATGACCGAACTGTCCACATCGTGGAACTTGCCGTCAACGAGCG
Organism: Roseovarius ramblicola; assembly: GCF_042430665.1. NCBI lineage: Bacteria > Pseudomonadati > Pseudomonadota > Alphaproteobacteria > Rhodobacterales > Roseobacteraceae > Roseovarius > Roseovarius ramblicola. The sequence continues at coordinate 537 of NZ_JBHMEC010000003.1, forward strand.
CGACCTTGAAGTCGATCACCGGAAAGCCGGCGAGCGGACCGCTGTCCATGACCGACCGGATACCCTTTTCGACGCCGGGGATGTATTCCTTGGGCACCGCGCCGCCGACGATGCGGCTCTCGAAGCTGAAGCCCTCTCCCGGCTCGGTCGGCGCGATCTCGAGCTTGACCTCGGCGAACTGCCCCGAACCACCCGACTGTTTCTTGTGGGTGTAGGTGTGCTCGATCTTGTGGCTGATTGTCTCGCGATAGGCCACCTGCGGCGCGCCGATATTGGCGTCCACCTTGAACTCGCGCTTGAGCCGGTCGACGAGGATGTCGAGGTGCAGTTCGCCCATCCCCTTCATGATGGTCTGGCCCGATTCGAGATCGGTCTCGACGCGGAAGGACGGGTCCTCGGCGGCGAGCCGCGCGAGGCCGGCCGACATCTTCTCCTGGTCGCCCTTGGTCTTGGGCTCGACCGCGATCTCGATCACCGGATCGGGGAAGGTCATGGTTTCCAGCACCAGCGGCTTGGCGGGATCGCACAGCGTGTCGCCGGTGGTGGTCTCCTTGAGCCCGGCCAGCGCGATGATGTCGCCGGCGAACGCCTCGTCGATCTCGGAGCGGTCGTTGGAGTGCATCATCATCATCCGGCCGACGCGCTCTTTCCTGCCCTTGGTCGAATTGAGGATCGCGTCGCCCTTCTTCATCGTGCCCGAATAGATGCGCGTGAAGGTGAGCGAGCCGACGAACGGGTCGTTCATGATCTTGAAGGCCAGCGCCGAGAACGGCTCGGCATCGTCGGCCTTGCGGGCGATGTTGCGGGTCTCGGTCTCGTCATCGGGCGAGAAGCCCATGTAATCCGGCACGTCGAGCGGCGAGGGCAGGAAATCCACCACCGCGTTCAGCAGCGGCTGCACACCCTTGTTCTTGAACGCCGACCCGCCGAGCACGGGCACGAAATCGAGCGCCAGCGTGCCCTTGCGGATCAGGCGGCGCAGGGTCTCGATATCGGGCTCCTCGCCTTCGAGATAGGCCTCCATCACGTCGTCGTCCTGCTCGACCGCAGTCTCGATCATCGTGGCGCGCCACTCTTCGGCCATGTCCTTGAGCTCATCGCGCACCGGCTGACGGGTCCAGCTCGCGCCGAGATCCTCGCCGCGCCAGGTCCACTCCTCCATGGTGATGAGGTCGATGATGCCCTCGAGCTTGTCCTCGGCCCCGATCGGCAGGTTCACGGGCAGCGGCGTCGCACCGGTGCGCGCCTTGATCATGTTGACGCAGTTGATGTAGTCGGCGCCGATCTTGTCCATCTTGTTGACGAACACGATGCGCGGCACCTTGTAGCGGTCGGCCTGGCGCCAGACGGTCTCGGTCTGCGGCTCGACACCGGCATTGCCGTCGAGCAGGCAGATCGCGCCGTCGAGCACGGCGAGCGAGCGCTCCACCTCGATGGTGAAATCGACGTGACCGGGGGTGTCGATGATGTTCAGGCGGTGCTTCGAGCTGGCCGGCTCGGTGCCGGTATAGGTCTTTTCCCAGAACGTGGTGGTCGCGGCGCTCGTGATCGTGATGCCACGCTCCTGCTCCTGCTCCATCCAGTCCATCGTCGCGGCGCCGTCATGCACCTCGCCCAGCTTGTGGGACTTGCCGGTGTAGAACAGGATCCGCTCGGTGCAGGTGGTCTTGCCTGCATCGATATGGGCCATGATCCCGAAGTTGCGGTAGTATTCCAGCGTATAATCGCGTGCCATCGGAGAATGCCTCTCGGGTTACCAGCGGTAGTGGCTGAACGCCTTGTTGGCGTCGGCCATCTTGTGGGTGTCTTCGCGCTTCTTGACGGCCGAGCCGCGGCTCTGAACGGCATCGAGCAATTCGCCCGCGAGACGCTCTTCCATCGTCTTTTCGTTGCGGGCGCGCGACGCGTTGATCAGCCAGCGGATCGCCAGCGCCTCGCGGCGCTCGGTGCGGACCTCGACGGGCACTTGGTAGGTGGCACCGCCGACGCGGCGAGAGCGGACCTCGACCGACGGCTTGATGTTGTCGAGCGCCTCGTGAAACACCTCGACGGGGGCGCGCTTGATCTTGCCCTCGACACGCTCCAGCGCGTTGTAGACGATCTTTTCCGCGGCGGATTTCTTGCCGTCCACCATCAGGTTGTTCATGAACTTGGTCAGCACCCGGTCGCCATACTTGGCGTCGGGCAGGATATCGCGCTTTTCGGCGGCGTGACGACGGGACATTTGCTTCTCTTTCCTCTTGTCATCCTCGGGCGCAGCCCTCGGACCTCAAACCAGTGAGATCCCCGCCTTCGCGGGGATGACGCCGACCGGCGTCACTTGGGGCGCTTCGCCCCGTATTTCGAGCGGCGCTGCTTGCGGTCCTTGACGCCCTGCGTATCGAGCACACCGCGCAGGATGTGGTAGCGCACGCCGGGAAGGTCCTTGACGCGGCCGCCGCGGATCAGGACGACCGAGTGTTCCTGAAGGTTGTGCTTCTCGCCGGGGATGTAGCTGATCACCTCGAAGCCGTTGGTCAGGCGCACCTTGGCGACCTTGCGCATGGCCGAGTTCGGCTTCTTCGGCGTCGTGGTATAGACGCGCGTGCACACGCCGCGTTTCTGCGGGCAGCCCTGAAGGTGCTGCGATTTCGTGGCTCTGACTTTCGGCTGCCGCGGCTTGCGGATCAGCTGCTGGATCGTTGGCATTCCGGTTCTTTCCCCGTCTCTCAACACATGTGTCTGCAAGGGCACGCCCCTGCGGTTCATCGGTTACGCGCTGCGCGTCCGCAACACGCATACACCGCATCCGCACCTTTTCATCCGGTGCGACGCGGCGGGCTTCCAGAGGATCGGGGCGCATTCGCCCGGATCATGACCACTCAAGTTATGGAACAGACGGCAGGGCGATGCGCCCCGCGCCTGTGGATTGAGCGGCGTATAGGCAGAGTCGCCGTGCTTGTCAACAGCGGCTCGGGATGCCAAGACTCGAACCACCCGAGACCACCCGCGAGGCCCGCGCCATGCGCGTCATCGGACTGTGCCGCTTCTCCTATCCTGCCCTCGGCGGGTTCAAGCGGATGCACGGTTCGGTGGCCGAGCGCGAGGCGTATCTCTACGGCGACGACCGGATGGCGCTGCGCTTCGCGCATTTCGAGAGCCTGACCCTGCCCTCCATCGCGGCGCAGACCAATGGCGATTTCACCTTTCTCGTGGTCACCGGCGAGACCCTGCCCGAGCCGTGGCGGTCGCGCCTGCGCGATCTTGCCGCCGATGTGCCGCAGATACAGATCGTGCCGATGCCGCCGATGCGCCACCGCGACGCCATGCGCCTCGCCATCAAGCAGGCATTGGGCGAGGACGACACCGGATCGATCCAGTTCCGGCTCGACGATGACGACGCGGTGTCGGTGGGATTCGTCCAGAGCCTGCGCTGGTTCGAGCGCAACACAAGGCGGATGCGGCGGGCATGGCGCAACGTCGCGTTCGAGTACAATCGCGGCTATGCCGTGCGCCTGTCGGAGCGGGGGATCGAGGCCGAGGCGGTGCAGACGCATTTCTGGGCCTGCGGCCTCGCCGTGCTGTTCCGCCCCGATGATGCGAAAACGGTGATGAATTACGGCCACCACAAGCTGCACCACGAGATGCCGACGCTGATCAATCCGGGGCCCGAGATGTACCTGCGCGCGCTGCACGACGACAACGACACCGGCGCGGCCCAGCACCCGCCCGCGCTCAGCCCGCTCGACGAGGCGCGGCGCGCGCTGTTTCAAAAGCGGTTCAACGTGGACGAGGACCGAGTGAAAGCTCTTTTTGCCGCGCGGCCCGCGCCCGCCGGCTGATCCGCGCCTCGCGGTAGAGGGTGAACACCCCCGAGGCCACCACGATCCCGGCGCCAACGAGCGTGATCATCTGCGGCCAGTCGCCGAACACCACCCATCCGAGGATCAGCGCCCAGATGAGGCTCGTGTAGCGGAACGGCGCGACGAACGATATCTCGCCCACCCGCATCACCATGATGGAAAACAGGTACCCGCCGATGATCATCACCGCCGCCCCGCCAATCAGCAGGGCGGCGCGCCCGTCTACCGGGGCCCAGCCCTGCGGCACGGTCGCCAGACCGAAGAAAACCATGATGCAGGCCGAGGTGATGAGCGTCACCTGCATCGAGGGCACATCGCGCGACAGCCTGCGGGTGGCCAGATCGCGCAGCGTGACCATCGCCACCGCCGCGAGACCGTAGACCGAGTAGACGGTGAACCCCTCGGTGCCCGGGCGCACGATCAGCATCACACCGACGAACCCCGCGACGATCGCCGACATGCGCTTCCAGCCCACCGGCTCGCCAAGGAACAGCGCGGCCGCGAGCGTGATGGTCAGCGGCAGCGCCTGCATGATCGCGCTGATATTGGCGATCGGCATGTGAAACAGCGCGGTGACAAAGAAATAGGCCGAGCCCACCTCGCCCACCATCCGCCAGAACACCGGCCACCGATCGACGCGCGGCAGGCGCCGGCGCAGCGCCCCGGTCCGCCAGGCGATCACCGCCACCATCGCCGTCGTCAGCACCCCGCGCAGGAACATCACCTGAAACAGCGATATCTGCCCCGACAGCGACTTGATCATCGCGTCGTTGAAGGTGAACGCCGCCATCGACCCCATCATCAGGAGCGCGCCGGTGAGATTGTCGGAACGGGGCATCGCGGAACCGAAAGGTGGCGGAAACGCGGGGGCCAGCCCCCGCACCCCCGGAGTATTTGGCCCAAGGTGAAATGACAAGCGCGCTCAGCGCGCGAGCGCGGCGATGAGCCCGGCGTGAAGCGCGCGGTTGGCGGCGGCGATCCCGGCGACCTGCGGCACCGGGTTGTTGAACACGAGCGCGCCGCCGCGCCGGTCGGAGGTCGCCGCCCCGGCCTCGCGCAGGATCAGGTCGCCCGCCGCCGCGTCCCATTCCCAGGTCGGGCGCAGCGTCAGCATCGCGTCATACCGCCCCTCGGCGACCAGCGCGAGCCGGTAGGCGAGCGACGGCCGAAACCCGCGGCGCAGCGTCGGTACCCGCCCGTCGCGCCAATGCGCGGGGTCGAGCGCGGGGCTGGCCGCCAGCAGCGTGGCCCCCGGCAGCGCGTGGCGTGCGCCGGCGCGAATCGGCACGCCGTTGAGCGTCGCCCCCTGCCCGGCGGCGGCGGCGTAGAGCTTGTCGCGCATCGGCAGGAAGATCACCGCCGCCGTCACCACGCCACGCTCGGCCACCGCCAGCGCGTGCGCCCAGAGGCCCGAGCCCTCGATCAGGCTGCGCGTGCCGTCGATGGGATCGACAATGAACACCCGTTCGGCGGCCAGCCGCGCGGCATCGTCCTCGGTCTCTTCCGACAGCCAGCCATATTGGGGCCGCGCGCCGCGCAGCCGCGCGGCGAGGCAGGCGTCCACCGCGAGGTCCACCGCCGTCACCGGCCCGGCACCGCCGGGCTTTTCCACCGTGTCGAGCGGACGTGTCACCAGATCGCGCGCCAGCGCCCCCGCCTCGCGCGCCGCGTCGATCAACAGGTCGAGGTCATGCGCCGGCAAGCGTCAGCCCCTCGACCAGGAGCGACGGCACCACCCGGCTCAGATGCGTGCGCGCATCATTGGCCGGCGTGATCCGGCGCAGCATGTCAGGAAGGCTCCCGGCGATGGTGCATTCGTTGACCGGCCAGGCGATCTCGCCCCCCTCGACCCAGAACCCGGCCGCCCCGCGCGAGTAGTCGCCGGTATTGGGGTTGACGGTCGAGCCGATCAGCGAGGTGACCAGAAGCCCGGTGCCCATCTCGCGCAGCAGGTCGGCGCGGCTCCGGTCGCCCTGCGTGAGCGCGACGTTCCACATCGCGGGCGACGGCGTGCCCGACACACCGCGCGCCGCGTTGGCCGTGGGTGCCATCCCCAGCTTGCGCGCAGAGGCGAGGTCGAGCGCGTAGCCGCGCAGCACGCCGCCCCCGACGATCGCGCGCGGCGCGGTCGGCAGCCCTTCGGCATCGAACAGCCGCGAGCCGGACACGCGCGGGCGGTGCGGATCCTCGCGCAGGTCAAGCCCATCGGGCAGCACCGGCGCACCGAGGCGGTCGCGCAGCCACGACGATCCCCGCGCCACCGCCGCGCCATTGGCCGCGGCCAGCAGATGGCCGATCAGCGTGGCCGCCACCCGCTCGTCGAAGAGCACCGGCCAGGCCCCGGTGGGCGGCCGGCGCGCGCCGATCCGCTCGGCCGCGCGCGCGCCCGCGGTGTGCCCGATCTCTTGTGCGCCGCGCAGGTCGGCGGCAAACACGCGGGAATCGCCGTCATGGTCGCGCTCCATCCCCGAGCCGGTCCCGGCGATGGCCACGCAGGACAGGCCCGTGTCGCCGCGCGCATAGCCGCCGGAAAAGCCGTTGCTCGCGGCGATGTGCACCTCGCGGCGCGACCATGCCGCCGAGGCCGACTGCACCTGACTGATCCCGTCAACGCCCAGCGCCGCCGCCTCGGCCTCTTGCGCCATGCGCATCAGCGTCTCGGGCGCGGGGGCGGGGGCCGGATCGCAGAGCTCGAGCCCGGCGGCATCGCGCCGGTCGGACAATTGCGACGCGTCCGCCAGCCCGGCATACGGATCCTCGGGGGCCTCGCGCGCCATGGCCACGGCACGCTCCGCCAGCGCGGCGATGGTTTCGGGCCTTGTGTCGGAGGCCGAGACGACAGCCTGCCGCCGCCCGACCAGCACGCGCAGCCCGATATCGGTGCCCTCGGCGCGCTCGGCCTGCTCCAGCGTGCCGCCGCGCATGTCCACGATCACCGATTGGCCGCGCATGGCGATGGTATCGGCGGCCCCGGCACCGGCCTTGCGCGCGGCATCGAGCAGCGCATGGGTCAGATCATCGAGCGTCTCGGGCATGGTCCCTCCTCACGGTCCCGCGGGAGGTAGATCGCCGCGTCCCCCGGTGCAAGCTCTCAGCGCATCCGCTGGCCGTTGACCGTCACGGTGCCGTCCTTCTCGATCTCGATGCGCGAGGTCAGCGTGTCCTCGCCCTCGACCGCGTTGGCGAACATCGAGGCCATCATCCGCGCGGTCATCGCCTGATCCTCGGGCACGAGGCCGATATCCACCAGCTTCTGCAACAGCCCCTCGCCGCCCTCGAGCCGCAGATCGACGGTGCCTTCCGCCGGCGGCATGTCGAGCCCCTCGGCCTTGCCAATCTCGATCGCGCCCTCGCCGGTGAGCCGCGCCCCCGCCACCGAGAACGCCAGCTTTTCGAGCGCCAGGCTGTCGAGATCGCCGGGACTCTCGCCGCTTTCCTCAAGCGCCGCAATCTCGGCCTCGTCGAAGATGTTCGTCGTCAGCCGCGCCGTGCCGGTCAGATCGACCGCGAGATGCGCCGGGTCGCGCGGCAGCGTGGCCTCGGGGTCGATCAGCGACCACAGCGCCTCGGGCAGGTCGAGCCCGGCGAAATCGACCGACAGGCCGAAATCCTGAAGCGCCTCGCCCTTTGACACCGGCAGATCGAGCCGCGCAAAGGCGCGTTCGATGGCATAACTCAACGGCATCGGGAACATGTCCGTCTCGGTGGTGACGGCCAGCCCCTCCGTCTCGCTCTCGTAGATCAGCCCGTCGCGGGACAGCGAGCCGTTGATGCTGACCCGCTCGCCCTGCGCGTTTCCGGCAATCCTCTCGCCGTCCCCGGCGAACTCGAAACGTCCCGTCCCGGTGCCAAGGACGAGATCGGAGTCGACGCGAAATCCCGCATCGAGCGCCGCCGCCATGTCCGACAGGTCAACCCCCTCGGGCAATCGCACCCGGGACTCGTGGCGCATGGTCCGCGCATCGCCCGCGACATCGAGAACCGAACCCGTCTCGTCATCCACCACGTTGAACATATAGCTGACCGGCCCGGAGGACAGGCTCTGCGCGATGCGGCGCGCGCCCTCCACCATCCGCATGGTGCTGGTGCCCTCAAGATCCTCAAAACTCAACGCGCCGGTCAGGCTCTCGACCGGGGCACCGCCAATGGTCACCTCTCCGATCCCGACGCGCGCGGACCGCGCGGCATACTCGTAGTCGATCTCCTCAGGGGTGCCGGAAGCGGTGATCGACAGATCTTCGTGGCTCAGCGTCAGGACCGCGGTCAGCGGCTCGTCATCGTCGGGCGTGATGGCAACGGCCATCGGCATGGTCGGCGGATAGATCACCTCGACCGTGCCATCGCCCGTCTCGCGGAGCTCGATCCGGCCCATCCGCATATCGATGCGCCCGCCGTCATCCGGCAGGTCCTGCGTCAGTCCGAGATCCGGGATCACGATCCGGTCGCCGCCCTCTTGCGGCGTGCCGGTGATCTCGTAGCCGTAGTGCGAAATCTGCCCCTGCCAGTCCTGCCAGACATCCGCGGCGGTCAGGTCGGCAAGGGCGGGACCGGCGAAAAGGCCGAGAAAGAGCAGCGGGGCGGCGCGCAGGCAAGGCATGGTCAAATCCCTTTCGAAAGAGCGGTCCGCGGCAATGTCGGCGCTGCCACCCCCGGGGTCAAGCCACGATCCGTCTGGAATTCGCGCGCCACGCCGGATAGAACCCGACAGGAGACCAAAGCGGGGGCAGACATGAGCATGACCGGAAAATGCGTTCTCATCACCGGCGCGAGCAAGGGCATCGGCGCGGCAGCGGCGCGGGTCTTTGCCGCGGCGGGGGCCAACGTGGCGCTGGTGGCGCGCAACGGTGACGCCATCGCCGAACTGGCGGGCGAGATCGGGCCGAGCGCCATCGCCATCCCCTGCGACGTGAGCCGCTACTGGGAGATGGAGGCCGCGGTCGAGGCCTGCCACACCGCCTTCGGACAGCTTGACGTGCTGATCAACAACGCCGGCGTGGTCGCGCCCATCTCGATGCTGGCCGAGGCCGATCCCGACGCCTGGGGCCACGCCATCGACATCAACCTCAAGGGCGTGTTCAACGGCATGCGCACGGCGCTGCCGGGGATGATGGCACGCGGCGAAGGCACGATCATCACCGTCAGTTCCGGTGCCGCGCATAACGCGCTCGAAGGCTGGAGCGCCTATTGCGCGTCCAAGGCGGGGGCGGCGATGCTCACCCGCAGCGCCGATCTGGAGGCGCGCGGCGCGGGCGTGCGGGTGATGGGCCTGTCGCCCGGCACCGTCGCCACCGACATGCAGCGCGAGATCAAGGCAAGCGGCGTGAACCCGGTGGCCGCGCTCGACTGGTCCGAGCATATCCCCGCCGACTGGCCGGCAAAGGCGCTTCTGTGGATGTGCGGGCCGGAGGCGGGCGACTTCGCCGGGCAGGAAATTTCGCTGCGCGACCCGGATATCCGCCGCCGGGCGGGACTGGCATGATCGGACTGACGCGCGAGGACGGGCTCTGGACCGTCACCCTCGACCGCCCCGACAAGGCCAACGCACTGACCGCAGAGATGCTGAGCGAACTGGCCGATATCGCCGAGGCCGCGCATGGCGACGCCCGGGCGCTGATCCTCACCGGGTCGGGCAAGGTATTCTCCGCCGGGGCCGACCTCGACGCCGCGCGCGCAGGCCTCGCGACAAGCCCGCTGTGGGAGCGGCTCTCGGGCGCGATCGCGGCACTGCCATGCCTCACCGTGGCGGCGCTGAACGGCACCGTGGCGGGCGGCGCGATGGGGATGGTGCTGGCCTGCGACCTGCGCGTCGCGGCGCAGGGCGCGGGCGCGTTCTACCCGGTGATGCGCCTCGGCTTTCGCCCGCAACCCAGCGACCCGGCGCGGCTCGCCGCGCTCATCGGCCCCGCGCGGGCCAGGATGATCCTGCTCGCGGGCGCGCGGATCGGCACCGACGAGGCGCTGGCCTGGGGCCTCTTTGACCGGGCGGTGCCGCGCGACGACCTGATGCAGGCGGCGCGGGGCCTCGCCGCCGACAGCCTCGCCGCCGACCCCGACCACGCCGCGGCGCTCAAGGCGATGTGCCGCGCGGGCGGCGCGCCTGTGGGGGAGTGAGGCGGCCCAACGCCCGCAACACGCCGGACAGCCCCTACCCGGCCAGGATCTCCGCCACCCAGGGCGGCACCACGACTGACGCAGGCCCCTGCCGCGCCTCGTCGAAATCCGCGGCCACCGCCGATGCCTCGAGATTGATCTCGACGCAATGCGCCCCCGATGCCGCCGCCTCCGACGCAAAGCCCGCCGCCGGATACACATGCCCCGACGTCCCCACCGCGGCAAACAGGTCCGCCCCGGCCAGATGGTCAAGGATCTCCTCCATCCGATAGGGCATCTCGCCGAACCAGACCACGTCGGGGCGGCAGGCGCGCACGCCGCAGGAGGGGCAGGCATCGGCGGCGGACATCTCCGGGGATGCGTCCCACCGGTGGCCGCAGGCAGCACAGAGCGCGCGCGCAAGCTGTCCGTGCATGTGGATCACGCCCGGGCTGCCCGCCGCCTCGTGCAGGGCGTCCACGTTCTGCGTGACGATCACCACCTCGCCGGGATGCGCCGCCTGCAACCGGGCCAGCGCCAGGTGCGCGGCATTGGGGCGCGCCTCTGCGGCCTGCGCACGCCGCGCGTTGTAAAAGCGGTGCACCCGGTCCGGGTCGCGGGCGAACGCCTCTGGCGTGGCCACATCCTCGATGCGGTGCTCGGCCCATATGCCGCCCGCATCGCGAAACGTCCCCAGCCCGCTTTCGGCGGAAATCCCCGCACCGGTGAGAATGACGATCTTTTCCATCGCGGCCTCCCGGTCTATTCATGCCGTATCGGAGGCCCCATGACCAGCCGCATCCTCTTCGTCTGTCTCGGCAATATCTGCCGCTCGCCCGCCGCCGAGGGGGTGTTCCGCGCGCTCGTTCCCGACGCGCAGACCGACAGCGCGGGCACCGGCGGCTGGCACATCGGCGAGGCCCCCTACGACCCGATGCAGCACGCGGCACGGGCACGCGGGCTCGACCTGTCGGACCTGCGCGCACGGCAATTCGAGGCGGTGGATTTCGACCGCTTCGACCTGATCGTCGCAATGGACGCAAAGAACGTGACCGCCATCGAGGCGCTGCGGCCCGCGGGCTGCGCCACGCCGGTCGCGCGGCTCACCGATTACGCCCCCGAGACGTGCGCCGATCACATCCCCGACCCCTATTACACCCGCGATTTCGACGGCGTGCTCGACCTGATCGAGACCTGCGCGCGCGGCCTCGCCGCCCGGCTCTGAGCCGCACAGCCCTTCGGAAAGTCCGAAACAGGCTTTCGCGTGCTGGAAAAACGCCCTCACACCCCCGGCAAACCGCTTGCCCGGCGCGGCGCCCAACCCCATTCCATGAGGGGAAGGAGACCCGCATCATGCCGCTGACATATCTCAAGACCGCCCGCACAGAGCCACCGCAGGCCGGTGCCGACATCGCCGACACGGTGCAGGTCATGCTGGCGCGGCTGCGCGCGGGCGGCGCGCAGGTGGCACTGGAATACGCCCGCGACCTCGACGGCTGGGACGGACCGGTGACGCTCCCGGCAGAGCAGATCGCGGCGGCCTCGGCCCGCGTGCCGCAGGCGCTGCGCGACGATATCGCCTGGGCGCATGACAATATCTCGCGCTTTGCCGCCGCCCAGCGCGCCACCGCGCAGGACATGGAGATCGCGCTGCGCCCCGGCCTGATCGCCGGGCAGAAACAGATACCGGTGCGCGCGGCGGGCTGTTACGTGCCCGGCGGGCGCTACAGCCACATCGCCTCGGCGCTGATGTCCATCGCCACCGCGCGCGAGGCCGGGGTCGCCGACATCACCGCCTGCTCGCCGCCCTCCGGCCCCGGCGGCATCCCAGACGCGCTCGTGCACACGATGAGCCTCGCCGGGGCCACGCGCATCCTGTGCCTCGGCGGGGTGCAGGGGGTGGCAGCGATGGCCTTTGGCCTGTTCGGCGCGCCGCAGGCCGATATCCTCGTCGGCCCCGGCAACGCCTACGTGGCCGAGTCCAAGCGCCAGCTTTTCGGCCCGGTGGGCATCGACATGTTCGCCGGCCCCACCGACAGCCTCGTGCTGGCCGACGCGAGCGCCGATCCCGACACCGTCGCCGCCGATCTCGTGGGTCAGGCCGAGCACGGCACCACCTCGCCGGTATGGCTCGCCACCACCTCGCGCGCGCTGGCCGGGGCGGTGATGGCGCGGGTCCCCGCCCTCATCGCCACCCTGCCCGAGCCCAACCGCACCGCCGCCACCGCCGCCTGGCGCGATCTGGGCGAGGTGGTGCTGTGCGACACCGCCGAGGAGATGGCCGCCCATGCCGATGCCCGCGCGCCCGAGCACCTGCACGTACAGGCCCGCGATCTCGACTGGTGGCTGGACCGTCTGTCGGCCTATGGCTCGCTCTTCCTGGGCGAGCGCACCACCGTCGCCTTCGGCGACAAGGCGGCGGGGCCCAACCATGTCTTGCCCACCTCCGGGGCGGCGCGCTACACGGGGGGGCTGTCGGTGCACAAGTTCCTCAAGACCGTCACCTGGCAAAGGGTCGAACGCCCGGCGCTCGGCGATCTCGCCGGGGTGACCGCACGGCTCAGCCGGGCCGAGGGGATGGAGGGACACGCGCGCAGCGCCGATATCCGCATGGGCACACAGGACCGTGCCCTCACCTCGACGGGGTAGAGCGACCGATGAAAACCGTGGGCATTCTCGGCGGGATGGGGCCAGAGGCCACCATCCTGCTGATGCAGAGGGTCATGGCCGCCGTGCCCGCGCGCGACGATGCCGATCATGTGCCGCTCCTCGTGCACCAGAACCCGCAGGTGCCCAGCCGTATCAAGGCGCTGATCGAGGGCACCGGAGAGGACCCCGGCCCGACGCTCGCGCGCATGGCCCGCGACCTCGCGGCCGGCGGCGCGCAGGCGCTCGCCATGCCGTGCAACACCGCGCATCACTACGCCCCGGCGGTGCGCGCGGCGACGGACCTGCCGTTTCTCGACATGCTCGACCTGACCGCGACGCATCTGGCGGGTGCCGGGGCGCGGCACATCGGCATGCTCGCCTCGCCCGCCACCCGGCGCGCGGGCGTGTTCGACGCACCCTTCGCCGCGCATGGCCTCACGCCCGTCTTTCTGCCGGACGACACGGCGCTCCTCTCGGTCATCCGCGCAGTCAAGGCGGGCGAGGCGCTCGACACGCTCCGCCCCCGCCTGCGCGCCGAGGCCGAAATCCTACTGGCAGAGGGGGCCGATCACCTGCTGGTGGCCTGCACGGAACTGTCGCTGATGACCGACGCGTTACCGACGCAATACCGACAGAATACCGACAGCCTCGATTGCCTCACCGCCGCCATCGTCACCTTCGCCCGCGGCTGATCCCGGTCGTCCGGTCCGGCTCACTCGGCGGCAGCCCGCGTGACCCTGTCGAGATGGGCGCGCAACTGCTCGGCCTCATAGCGGGCCTCGCGCAGACCCTCCATCGTGGCCGACAGCTCGGCCTCGGTCTGACTGATCTGGTTGGTCAGTTCCGCCTCACGCTGCTGCAGGTAGGTGATCGCCTGGTCGCGGGTCTCCTCGGCCTCGTGCAATTCCTGCGCGAGACGTTCAAGCTCGCCCACATCCGACGCCTGCACCCGCACGAAGCGATGCACCAGCCAGTTGGCGAACCAACCCACACAAAACGCCACGAAAAGCACGATGGCCGTGGCGATGATGAATTCAGTCCTGTTCATCGTCGGTGATGTCCTGGCCCTGGGCCCCTGTCCCGGCCCCTTTCTCCACTGTATCCGCGGTGCTTTCAAGGGTCGTTTGCTCCGCGGGGGCGGCTTCGGGCCGGATCAGGCGGAATTCGATGCGCCGGTTGGTCTCGCGGCCCTCTGCCGTGTCGTTGTCGGCGATGGGACGGCTCTCGCCATAACCCTCGGCCTCAAGCCCCGAGGTCAGCACCCGGCGCAGGCGCAACTCGTCCAGCACGGCGCGCGCCCGCTCAAGGCTCAGCCGCGCGTTCATCTCCTCGCGGCCCTGGCTGTCGGTGTGGCCCGCCACCTCCATGCGGATCTCGCCGCATTCCTTGAGGATCGCGGCGATCTCGTCGAGGATCACCGCCCCGGTCCCGTCGACCCGCGCCGACCCGGGCTCGAACCCGATCTTGCGCTCGTCCTGCACCGCGGCGATGCGCGCCTCGCACTCCTCGGGCGTGGGCAATTGCGACACCGGGTCAAGCTGCTCGACATAGCTCACGTCGAGATCATACCGCGCGCCGCTGCCCAGCCGGTCGGCCAGAAGCTGCGCGATCGCGGTACCGGCCTCCTTGCGTCCCGATTTGCCGCGCACGCCGATGGTATCGGGCGTCACCCTCACGGCGCCGCTGTCGAGATGGGCGAGCGCCTCGATGCCCAGCAGCACACGCATCGACCAGCCGGCAGGCAGCTCCTCGGCCACCCGTGCCGTAACGTGCACCGCATCCCCGGCAAAGCGCGCCTGCGCGAGGCTCGTCGCCGTGTCGCGCATTCGCGCACTGCTGACGCGTCCGCGCAACAGCACCTGCCCCTCGGGCGACAGCGTGGCGATGAATTCCGGGGCCTCCGGGTCGCTTTCGTCGGGCGGCGGCGGCAGCGTGGCGTCGAGCGCGAAGACCTCGGGCAGCGCCCCGTCGAGCGCGCCCACCACATCGTCGAACAGCGCCTGATCGGTACCCGGCTCCGCCAGCAGGGCGATATCGGCATCGGTCAGCGTGACACTGCCCGCCCCGAGCCGCGCCAGCGCGTCGATCGACAGCTCAACGGCACGCGCCCATTTCGGCGACGGCACACCCATGCCGACCACGCAGTCGGCGCGCCCCTCCAGCCCCGCCTTTACGGCGGCGTGCACGATACGGTCGCGCGCCTGCTCGGTGTCGGCGGAGCAGGCGTCAAAGCGTGCGCCGCGCCCGTCGATGACAAGGCGCAGCGTGAACGGCGTGATCACAGGGCGCGGCGCGGAAATGTCCAGCGCGAGACGCACATCCTCGGGGCTGCCCCGCGCCAGATCGGTTTCGATGCGCCGCTTTTCCCCGGCGCTGTCGACCATCGCGGTGACGGCGACATGCCCGGCGCTCACCGAGATCTTGCTGCGCGGCAGGTCTCCGAGCGCGCGCACCGCGTGGTGCAGCGCCGGCCGCCAGGTCTCGGGGGCGGGATAGTCGGCGGCCTCGAGCAGGTCGGCCACCGGCGCACCGTCCGTCGCGCGGGCGATCTCCTCGATGAGGGCCTGCCGGTCGAGCGTGGCCGGCACCAGACCGATGAGCGAAATGCCGCGCTCGTTGCGCAGGATCTCGATGGCGAATTGCGGCGGGGCCAGCGGCTCGGTCTCTTCCACCACGGTCTGGTCGATCACCCGGGTCACGTCCACCACCGTGCCCGCGACCGACAGCGCGGCAAAGCGCGCGGCCTCGTCCGGCGCGGTCCCGGCAAGAAACACCTGCAACCCGTTGGTGCCCACCTCCGCCCAGTCCATCCCGCGCGAATAGAGCGCGTCGCGCACCGCGTGGCGCGAGCCATCCTCGACGGCGGTCACCGCATACCCGGCGGCCAGAGCCGACAGCACGGCAGCCCCGGCAAAGGCCCCGGCAGTTGCGAAAATCATCGACAGGCGCATGGCCTCCGGGCCTCGTATCCTTGCACTCCCCGGCGTTCTAGGCACCGCGCGCGCCGAGCGCAATCAAACCAGCAGCGCGACGGCGAAAAACGGCACAGGCAGCAGTCCCGCATCGCGGTTGGACCGGAACAGCATCAGCAGTCGCGCGTTGTCGTCGAGCCGCAGCCGCCGCAACTGCCCGTAAAGGTGCAGACCCATCGCCCAGACCCCGCACAGCGCCACGACCATCGCAACCGGGCGGTCGGCGGGCACGGCAAGGATCACCGCCACCATCATCAGGACCACGCAAGCCACCAGGAACCGCCGCAGCCAGCGCGGCGACCCCTCGCCAAACAGGCGCGCGGTGGATTTCACCCCGATGAGCGCGTCGTCCTCGGCATCCTGATGGGCATAGATCGTGTCATAAAAGAGCGTCCACGCGATCCCCGCGAAATAGAGCAGCACCGCCGGTGTCTCCAGCCGCCCGGCATGCGCCGTCCACGCCAGCAGCGCCCCCCAGTTGAACGCCAGCCCGAGGAATATCTGCGGCCACCAGGTGAACCGCTTGGCAAACGGATAGACCGCCACCGGCAACAGCGCGAGCACCCCGAGCGCAATCGCCGCCGCGTTGAACGTCAGCAGGATGAGACACGCCACCAGCGCCTGCGCGCACATCCACGCCAGCGCGCAGCGCACCCCCACCTGCCCCGACGGGATCGGGCGCGACGCCGTGCGCGCCACCGACCCGTCGATATCGCGGTCGGTGATGTCGTTCCAGGTGCAGCCCGCGCCGCGCATCAGGAACGCGCCGAAGGCACAGCCGACGAGGATCCACGCGTCATGCCAGCCGGCGCGCCCGTCGGCCACCATCGCAAGCGTCAGCCCCCACCAGCACGGCAACAGCAGCAGCCAGGTGCCGATCGGCCGGTCCGCGCGGCTCAGCCGCAGGTAGGGGCGCGCTGCGGCGGGGGCGCGGCGATCCACCCAATTACCCCGATAGGCGTCGGCGACGGTGCCTTCGGCCTCTGGCGTCCGGTTCGCTGCGCTCATATGCTGGCCCCATGAGTGGATCGACGATCAGGCTCTGTGTAGAGCACCCGCTGGGGGAAGGGCAAACGCTCTCTCTCAGCCGCGCGCAGGCGCATTACCTCTTTGGCGTGATGCGGCTGGGGGCGGGCGACGGCATCGCTGTGTTCAACGGGCGCGATGGCGAGTGGCGGGCCAGCGTGGCGCAGGCGGGCAAGCGCGGCGGGACACTGACCTGCGAGATACAGACCGCGCCGCAGCGCGACCCGCCGGACCTGTGGCTCATCTTCGCGCCGGTCAAGAAGGCGCGCACCGATTTCATCGTCGAAAAGGCCACCGAGATGGGGGCGGCGCGTATCGTGCCGGTGCAGACCGATTTCACCAATTCCGAGCGTATCCGCCAGGACCGGCTTCAGGCCCACGCCGTCGAGGCCGCCGAGCAATGCGGCGGCACCTTCGTGCCGGAGGTGACCGCCCTTCACAAACTCGACACGCTGCTCGCCGACTGGCCCGCGGACCGCCGCCTGATGTTCTGCGACGAGGCGCTCGCGGGCGGCGCCTGCGCCCTGCCTTCCGGGGGCCGCGGACAGCCCTGGGCGGTGCTCATCGGCCCCGAGGGCGGCTTTTCGCCGCCCGAGCGCGCCCGGCTCTCGGCCCTGCCCTTCGCGCACCCGGTGGCCCTCGGCCCGCGCATCCTGCGCGCCGATACCGCCGCCGTCGCCGCGCTGACGCTTTGGCAAACGGCCTGCGGGGACTGGTCATGAGCCTGATCCGCCCGCAGGCGCGCGCCGCGCTGTGGCGCTGGCGCGAGGTGCTGGCGGGGACCGGGGCCGTCGCGCTGGGGCTGTGGTGGGTGATCGGCGGCGCCGGGATCGTGCCCTGGCTGGGCTGGGTGCTGATCGCGGCGGCGCTGGCGCTGGTGCTGGCCGGGGTGCAGCGCGGCCGCTTTCGCACCGGCGCGGGCGGACCCGGCGTGGTCGTCGTGGACGAGGGGCTCATCGCCTATCTCGGGCCCCACACCGGCGGCACGGTGGCGCTGTCGGAAATGACCGCGCTCGCGCTCGACGCGCAGGGGCCGCGCCGCTGGCGGCTGTCGCAACCCGGCCAGCCCGATCTGGACATCCCGCTCGACGCGGAAGGGGCGGAGGCGCTTTTCGACGCCTTCGCCGCTCTGCCGGGGCTGCGCAGCGGGCAGATCGTGGCGGCCATGCGCCGTCCCGCGGCCGGCGAACATCTGCTGTGGGAACGTTCCGGACAGGCACGGGCGCGGCCAAGGCTGCATTGACACCCGCGCCGAATGCCGCCAACTCTGGCCACCAAACCGAAGCACACCGCGCAGGAGGCCCGCGCATGTCCATCCCCCAATCCGGCGGCGGGCCGATCGAACATCACGCACAACTTGCAGAATACCTCGAAAGCGGGTGCAAGCCGCGCGACGACTGGCGCATCGGCACCGAGCACGAGAAATTCGGCTATTGCAAGGACACGCTCCTGCCGATCCCCTACGAGGGCGAGCGCAGCGTGCTTGCCGTGCTCGAAGGGCTGCGCGACGGCCATGGCTGGACCCCCGTGGAGGAGGGCGGCAAGCTCATCGGTCTGGAAAAGGACGGGGCCAACGTGTCGCTGGAGCCCGGCGGACAGCTCGAACTCAGCGGCGCACCGCTGGAGACCATCCACCAGACCTGCGACGAGGTGAACGAACATCTCGCCGATGTGAAGGACATCGCCGACAAGGTCGGCGTGGGGTTCATCGGCCTCGGCGCGGCCCCGGTCTGGACCCATGACCAGATGCCGATGATGCCCAAGGGGCGCTACAAGCTGATGGACAGCTACATGCAAAAGGTCGGCACCATGGGCCAGACCATGATGCGCCGCACCTGCACCGTGCAGGTCAATCTCGATTTCTCGACCGAGTCGGACATGGTGCAGAAATTCCGCGTGGCGCTCGCCCTGCAACCGGTTGCCACCGCGCTTTTCGCCAATTCCCCGTTTCTGGAGGGCAAGCCCAACGGCCACAAATCGTGGCGCGCGCGGGTCTGGCGCGATCTCGACCCCGACCGCACCGGCATGTTGCCGTTCGTGTTCGACGAGGGCTTCGGGTTCGAGCAATACGCCGATTACGCGCTCGATGTGCCGATGTATTTCGTCTATCGCGACGGACAGTATATCGACGCTTTGGGCCAGTCGTTCCGCGACTTCCTGCGCGGCGAACTGCCCGCCCTGCCCGGCGAGAAGCCGACGCTCAGCGATTGGGCCGATCACCTGACCACCATCTTCCCCGAGGCGCGGATCAAGAAATTCATGGAGATGCGCGGCGCCGACGGCGGCCCGTGGCGCAGGCTCTGCGCGCTGCCCGCGTTCTGGGTCGGGCTGATGTATGACCAATCCGCACTCGATGCGGCCTGGGAACTCTGCAAATCATGGGACGCCGAAACCCGCGAGGGCCTGCGCGTCGCGGCCAGCGTCGATGGGCTTCAGGCAAAGGTGAACGGAATCGACATGCACGTCCTGGCACGAGAGGCGCTCGACATCTCCGAATCCGGCCTCAGGGCGCGCGCCTGTGCCGGCGGCGGCGGCATGATCCCCGACGAGACGCATTTCCTGGGTGCCCTGCGCGAAAGCGTCGAGACGGGCCGCACCCCCGCCGACGAACTGCTGGAGCGCTACCACGGCGACTGGCAGGGCGACCTGAGCCGCATATACGCCGAATACAGCTACTGAACGTCGCGCGTCGGCATGCCGCAGGGCAGCGGTGCCCCAAATTCGAATTTCCTTGCATCCGGCGCGCGAAACGCCCGGATTCAGACGCGTTCGGCCTGCGAACGGGGTCATTTCGGGACAATCGTGAGGCGAGGCTCTGCTAATTTTGACCACCGGGCCGCCTTCGGGCCCGGATATCGCAACCAACGAGGGAATATACAAATGTCTGATAAATTCGTCGTCGGCTACGACGGCAGCGTCGCGGCGCGCCGCGCACTCGAGTTCGCGGTCTCGCGGGCCAGGGCACAGGGCGGCACGATCGTGCTGGCGCATGTGCTCGAATGGTCGCCCTACTCGTTCCTCACGCCCTCCGAACTCGAAGAGCGGCACATGCGCCGCCGCGAAGAGATGGCGCGCGCGGAAAAAGCGGTGCTCGCACCGGTGGTGGCCGAGGTGACCGACAGCGGCGTACCGGTGGAATCGGTGATCCGCTACGGCAACATCGCCGAGATCCTCGGCAAGATCGCCACCGAGAAAGGGGCCGTTCAGATCGTCGTCGGGCGCGAGGGGTACTCGGCCCTCGAGGCGCGCATCTTCGGCTCGGTCGCCGGAACGCTGGTGCAGACCGCGCCGGTGCCCTGCACCATCGTGCCTTGAGCGATTCAACAACAGGGATAAAGAACATGAACAAAAACGCATTCTCCGCGGCACTGGCCGCGGCGGGGATGGCGCTCGCCGCCGCACCCGCGCTTGCCCAGGAACAGGCGGCCTCGCTCGACGACCGCGTGAACCAGGTATTCGCCAACTCGACCGGCTGGTTCGTCAGCCTGATTTTCTCGAATTTCCCCGGTACGTCCTTTCCATGGATCGTGGCCTGGCTGGTGGTGGGCGCCACGGTCTTCACACTCTATTTCGGCTTTATCCAGTTCCGCGCCGTGGGCCATTCCATCGCGCTGGTGAAGGGCGACTATTCCGATCCCAACGACGCCGGTGAGGTCAGCCATTTCCAGGCACTCGCCACCGCACTTTCGGGCACGGTGGGCCTCGGCAACATCGCGGGCGTCGCCGTCGCGGTCAGCATTGGCGGGCCGGGGGCGACATTCTGGATGATCCTCGCCGGGCTCATGGGCATGGCGTCGAAATTCACCGAATGTACATTGGGCGTGAAATACCGCAACGAATACCCCGACGGGCGCGTCTCGGGCGGACCGATGTATTACCTGACCAAGGGCTTCGCCGAACGCGGTCTGCCCGGCGGCAGGATCCTCGCCGTGCTGTTCTCGATCTTCTGCATCCTGGGCGCCCTGGGCGGCGGCAACATGTTCCAGGCCAACCAGGCGCATCAGCAGATTTCCGGCATTGTCGGCGACTATCCGGGCTGGATCACCGGCGTGATCTTTGCCGGTGTGGTCTTTGCGGTGATCATCGGCGGCCTCAAGTCCATCGCCAAGGTGACCGAGAAAGTGGTGCCGTTCATGGGCATCCTCTATGTCGGCACGGCGCTGATCATCATCGCCATGAACGCTGATCAGATCGGCTGGGCGTTCGGGCAGATCTTCGCCGGGGCCTTTACCGGGCTCGGTGTTGCGGGCGGCATGGTCGGCGCGCTGATCCAGGGCTTCAAGCGGGCGGCGTTCTCCAACGAGGCGGGCGTCGGCTCGGCGGCCATCGCCCACTCGGCGGTGCGCACCAAGGAGCCGATCACCGAAGGCTTCGTGTCGCTGCTGGAGCCGTTCATCGACACGGTCGTGGTCTGCACCATGACCGCGCTGGTGATCGTCATCACCGGGCAGCTCGTGGCCGGGCCGGATGGCAACTACCTGCTCAACGAGGCGGGCACCGCCGTGCAGACCGTCGGCGGCACCTCCGGCGTCGGCCTCACCTCAGCGGCCTTCGGCAGCGCGATCAGCTGGTTTCCTTACGTGCTGGCCATCGCCGTCGTGCTCTTCGCCTTCTCGACGATGATCAGCTGGTCCTATTACGGCCTCAAGGCATGGACCTACCTGTTCGGCGAGGGCGAGACCAAGGAACTGGTGTTCAAGGTGATCTTCTGCATCTTCGTCGTCATCGGCGCGGCCGCCAATCTCGGCCCGGTGATCGACTTCTCCGATGCCGCGATCTTCGCCATGGCGGTCGTCAACATCATCGGGCTTTACGTCCTGATGCCGATCGTCAAGCGCGAGCTCGACAGCTACATGTCGCGGCTGCGCTCGGGCGAGATCGCGAAGTTCAAGTAAGCGCGCCCCGAACACAAGGAGGGGCCGCCGGGAAACCGGTGGCCCTTTTCACATTTGGCAAGACTGCATAGGTCCGTGCTACGATCTTCAATCGGACGAAAGGAAGACGCACCATGGACAAGGAAACCTACGAAAAGAAACTGCAGGCCCAGCTCGACCAGTGGCAGGCCGAGATCGACAAGCTGCAGGCGCAGGCCCGCGAGGCCACCGCCGAGATGCAGGGCAAGTACCAGGACCAAATCCGCGACCTGCGCGCACGGCGCGACGAGATGGAGGCCGAATACCGCAAGATCGAGGCCGCAAGCGCCGAGGCCTGGCAGGATTTCAAGACCGGTGCCGACAAGGCATGGGACGAGATGGCCTCGGCCATGAAATCGGCGTGGAGCCGGTTCGGCTAGAGCATGTTGCTCAAAAGCGGGACCCGCTTTTGAGCTCCTTGAACGTGCGAAACCAGGCAGTTTGAGCGTGCCCGCGTGACTGCGGCCGAACGCGGCGCGCTCCAGTGTTTGCCACCTGACACAAGATACCCGACGAAAGCGGTGTATGGGGCATGAGCCCTGCATCCCGGATGCGAAACCGTCAGAGGCCGGTTTTGAGCCGGACATGCGGGCTGGGGCGGAACGGGGCTGTGGCAGGTTCTGGCCTGTTGCGGACATTGCAGTGAGCCGCGCCATCGGCAGGCCCCGGGCTGGCGATCCGACGGTTATTCAGGGCACTTTATGTCTCAGCATCCGTAAAACCTGTAATCGGTGCGCATACTTAACGATATCGCCAGTCCGTCACGCCGAAGGCGTGCCGCGTATACCGGCGCACCTCCGGTGCGACGGGGCGGCCTGGCGATGGCGCGGCGGCCTTCGGCCTTGATTCCGCGCCGGGACCAAGCACCCAACGACCGCTCCAGGCCATCCGTCCCCTTTCATGACGACCCCTGCCAGGAACCGCACGCCTGCCACCGGACCGTCGTCCACGCAACCGGGCGCGCACCAGAGGCGGACCGGGAGCGGTTCATCGGGTGGCTGACACCAGTGCATGTTGCTCAACAACAGGACCCGGTTTTGAGCTCCCCGAACATGCGAAATCAAACAGTTGGAGCGTGGCGCGCGAACTGCGCGCCCGAAGGGCGGGATGGTCCCGCCGCCCGGCCCCGGCGCTCACCCGGCCCGACGCTGCGCGGCGCTGCGGAACTCGGTCTCTTCGGTCACGCAGAACCGTCCCCCCGAGAGCTTTTGAAGCTTGCCCTCGCGGAGAAGTTGCCCGAACGAGCGCAGCCCGTCCTCGCGCGAAAAACCGTCCTCGTCGACCTCGCGCAGCTTGCCCATCAGCATCGGGCGCGAAAACTGGCTGCGGCCCTCGACATCGGCGAGATAGGCGGCCGCGGCCTCGAGCAGGTCGGGCAGACCGGTCGCACCCAGTTCGTCGGCAAAGGCAGAGAAGTCCTTGTTCTGCGCCTCGATCACCCCGGTCTGCGACGGCGTCGTCACCCGGCGGGGGCGCACCTTGCTGCGCGGCCCGTCATCCACGCGCTGCTCGGCCACCAGCTTGAGCGGTGCCGGGCGCGGCTCTTCGGGGCGGGCGCTGCGCGGCGCGTCCGGGGCGGATATCGCCCGGCGCGGTCTTACGGCGGCGTCAAGATCGCTTCGATACGGCGTGGTATCCACCTTTTCCCCGAGATCGCTGCCCGCCGCCTTCTCTGCGCGGGTGGCGGCGAGCGCGGCGCGCAGGTGCTGGATCGTGTTGCGCCGGCGCACCGAGCCGGGATCGGCCATCTGGCTGTCGGTCTCGTCGAAGATACGCGACACTTCCGTGCGCTTGCCGGTGTCCGGCCGCGCGGCGGTCGGGTCCTGTTCCGGTTCCGGTTCCGTCGCGAGACTGTCCGCGATGTCCCCGGGCGCGTCCTCGATCGCTGCCGCCTCCTCCGGCCCGATCTTGTCCGGCCCGATCTTGTCGCCAAGCTCCGCATCGAGGCTGGCAAGCTCGCGTTGCAGATCCGCCTCGTCCTCGGGACTAAGCCCGGCGGTCTCGTCGCCGAAGATGTTGACCGTGTCCTCGCCGGGCGCGTCAGCCGTGTCGAGAAGCCCGTCGGCATGCGCGGTCTCGACATCGGCGCGGCGCACCTTGAACACGCGCGCACCGGGGCGGGCACCGGTCTCCGGCGGGACCGCCCCGCCGCGCTCCGCGCCGTCGTCCTCGTCGGGGTTCGGTGTCCGCGCGCCCACCGGGGTGGCGTCGGCAAGAAGCGCGGCGAGCGTGTCCTCGAACAGATTATCCTCCTGCACGGCACGCGCGCTGTCGCTGTCCCCGGTCGCGGTCCAGTCCTCATCGTCCGCGTCCGCCGGGGCTGTCACGGTGTCTTCCCCGGCCCCGGTTGCCGTGGTTGCCGCGTCCCCGGCAAGCGCGGCGTCGTCGTCCTCGTCCTCGCCCGCCATGTCCCAGGCGATCGGCTCGCCGCGCCCGGTGTCGGTCAGGTTCTGGGCGTGCTCGTCCTCGTCATAGCTGTCCGACGTGCCCACCACCGAGCGGATGAGGTCGAGCCGCGCGCTGAGCGCATCGCCCTCGGCGGCAGGGGTGGCGGCGGCGGCGAGCGTGGCCGGCTCGTCGGCCTGTTGCAGCGGTGACGAAGCGGCGTCCTCCCCGGTGGCCGCGTCCGGTGCCAGGGCATCCTCCTCGCGTTCGAGCCCCTCGGGCTCCAGCGCGTCCAGCGTCACGGCAGCGTCTCCGGCGGCGGTCGTAACGTCGGACACCGCCGTCGCGGGCGCACCGGCAACGTCGCCGGTATCGGGCATGGCGTCCGATTCGGCGGCAGTCACCGATTCGGGATCATCGTTTGCCTCGGGCGCGGGATCGGGCGCGGTTTCCGGCCCGGACACAGTCTCCGTTTCGGCAGCCGGTCCCGGCCCGGCTCCCGCTCTTGGCACAGGACCCGGCCCGGCGGTATGCCCGTCCGTCTCCCCGGATGCGGCGGCGAATGCCGTCTCCGGCGCGGCGCCGAGCGCCGAGGCCAGCGCCCTGCCCGCCGCCGCATTATCCTGCGCGCGCAGGACGATACGCCCCCCGTCCTCGTGCGCCTCGACCCGCCGCGCGACCTCGCGCTCGGCAATGCGGGCCAGCATGTCGGCATCGGGGGTGGGCGGCTCGGCCCCGAAATAGCGGTCATCGGCAGCAAGATCGCGAAAATACTCGGCAATCGCCTTCATCGTCTCGAAAGACTCGTCGAATCCCTCCAGAGTGCACGAGAACGTGCCGTAGGAAACCGTCAGGATCTTGCTGGAACCAACCATGTCAAACGCTCACTTTGCTTGCCCGCAATGCCAGTGTTTACCATACCATCCGCGACCAAAGCCGCCCGATTCTTCGATCTTTACTGTATCATTTCATGGCCCGATTGTGTCATCGCGGATATTAAGGCAACGATAACGGCGGCTGGGAAATGATTGTTCGCGAAAATGAGGCAATCACGCTGATCGGCGGGGCGGGCGTGGCGCAGGGCGATCTCGAGGCCGCGCTGCGCCTCGCACCGCTGGTGGTGGCCGCCGATGGCGGCGCGGATACCGCGCTCGCGAACGGGCTCGCGCCGCGCGCGGTGATCGGCGATTTCGACAGCATCAGCGCCGCCGCCCGTGCCCGCCTGGCGGATGACATCCTGCACGCGCTCGACGATCAGGACAGCACCGATTTCGAGAAGTGTCTCGCCCACATCGAGGCACCGCTCATCATCGGGCTGGGCTTTACCGGCGACCGGCTCGACCACCAGATGGCCGCCTGCAACGCGCTGGTGCGCCACGCGGATCGGCGCTGCGTGCTGCTGGGGGCGCATGACCTGATGTTTCTCTGCCCGCCGGTGCTCGACCTCGCGCTGGAGCCGGGCTGCCGGGTGTCGCTGTTTCCCATGGGCGCGGTCGAGGGCGCGTCCGACGGGCTGGAATGGCCCATCGGCGGACTCAATTTCGCCCCGGACGGGCGCATCGGCACCTCGAACCGCACGGTTGGGCCGCTGAACCTGTCGGTTACCGCGCCCAAGATGCTGATCACCCTGCCCGCACGCACGCTCGACACGGTGGCCCGCGCGCTCGGCACCTGCACCGCGACATGGAGCACCGAATGAGCGCCGCGCCGGGCAAGGGCTGGATCGACGCGGTGGTATTCGACCTCGCGCGGCAGATGCGTTGGACCTTCCTGCCGCCGCTGATGGTCTATTTCGCCGCCGGGTTCTCGGGGCTGACGGCGATCGTCGGCACCTTCTTCGTCAAGGAGTATCTCGACCTGTCGGCGGCCTATCTTGCCGGGCTGGCGTTCTGGGCGGGGCTGCCCTGGGCGCTCAAGATGCCGCTGGGGCACCTGGTGGACATCATCTGGCGGTGGAAATGGCTGCTGGTCTATCTCGGGGCAGGGTTGATCGGGCTGTCGGTGCTGATCATGTACCTGCTGCTCACGCAGACCGGGATGATGACCGCGATCATGCCCATGGCGGCATGGTATATCCTGTCCTACCTGCTCGCGCCGTCGGGCCTCGTGATCCAGGACGTGGTGGCCGACGCCATGTCGGTCGAGGCGGTGCCGCGCATCGACGCCGACGGTCGCGAGATCGGGGTGGACGAGTCGCGCGCACTGCACACCACCATGCAGACGCTGGGCCGGTTTGCCCTCATTCTCGGGACGGTGGCGGTGGCGGCGCTCAACATCACCATGTTCTCGGGCATCGAGGCGCTGGACGCCGAGGGCAAGCGTCAGGTCTACGCCACGATCTATCTCAGCGCGCTGGCGATCCCGCTGGTCTCGGTCTCGGGCGTGGTGCTGGCGGGGGTGCAGAAATGGCGCGCGCGGCGGGGCCTCATTCGCGGTGGGCTCGACCCGGCAGAGGCCGACGCGCTCTTCGAGCGGCCGGGCGAGGACACCAAACCCAACCCGTGGTATTTCATCGGCGGTGCCGGGTTCGTGGCCATCTCGCTCACCGTCGGCCTGAGCGAGATCGCCTACGGGCAGGAGATCATCTTCGCGGGCTCGCTGGCGATCGTGCTGCTCCTGATGCGCCAGCTTGTCGCCGTTCTGCCGGTCGCGCAGGCGCGCACGCTGATCGGCACGGCGCTCATCATCTTCATCTTCCGCGCGGTGCCCCGGCCCGGCGACGGCTACACCTGGTTTTCCATCGACGAGTTGGGGTTCGACCAGCAATTCCTGTCGATCCTGTCGCTCATCACCTCGCTGCTGACGCTCGCGGGCATGGTGATCCTGCGCCCGCTCATGGCCAACAATTCCATCGTCTATATCGTGGTGTTGCTGACGCTCGCGGGGGGGCTTCTGTCGCTGCCCAATATCGGGCTCTATTACGGCGTGCAGGAGGTGACGTCGGCGCTCACCGGCGGCGTCGTGGACGCGCGCTTCATCGCCATTCTCGACACGGCGCTCGAATCGCCGCTGGGCCAGATCGCGATGATCCCGATGCTGGCGTGGATCGCGCGCAACGCGCCCGACGATCTCAAGGCCACGTTCTTCGCGGTGATGGCGTCGTTCACCAATCTGGCGCTGTCGGCGGGCTCGCTGCTGACCAGGTATCTCAACCAGGTCTTCGTCGTCACCCGCGAGGTGACCGACCCCGCGACCGGTGCCGTCACCACGCCCGCCGATTACAGCCAGCTTGGCCTCCTGCTCATCGTGGTGAGCACGATCACCGTCGCCGCGCCACTTCTCGCGGTGGCGCTGGTACAGCGCTCACGGCTCAGGAGCGTGGACTGAGCGGGGAGGGCGCTGTCCGGTGGGGGCGGCTGCTGGCCTGTACCTGCCATTCGCCTCCCTGGCCCCGGCGCGGAATCAAGGCCGAAGGCCGCCGCGCCATCGCATGTACGCCCCGTCGCACCGGAGGTGCGCCGGTATACGCGGCACGCCTTCGGCGTGACGGACAGGCGATATGGCTCAGCCAGCGCGCCGATCGCATGTTTTGCGGATATGGATGGATAAAGTGCACTGAAAAGACCGTCGGATCGCCTGCCCGCGGACATGCGATGGCGCGGCTCACTGCAGCGTCCGCTCAAGGCCCGTCACGGCGCAGCCGGTCCCGCCCCCACCCCGCGCTCCAGCGCCGGGTAGCGCAGCCCGAGCGTGACCCCGCGCGCCACGAAGCTGAACAGCAGCGCCAACCACAGCCCGTGATTGCCCGAAGCCGGCACCAGAACCGCCACCGCCAGCCCGTAGAGCAGCAGGCTCAGCGCCATCATGTTGCGCATGTCCCGCGTTCGTGTTGCGCCAATGAACACCCCGTCGAGCATGAAGGGGGCCAGCCCCAGCAGCGGCGCTGCCACCGCGTAGGGCAGGAACACCCGCGCCTCGGCGCGCACCTCCGGGGCGGTGGTCATCAGGTCGATCACCGCGCCGCCCGACAGCGCATAGACCGACGCGATACCGACGCAAACACCAAGCGCCCAAAGGCTCGTCAGCAGCGCCCCCCGCCGCAGCACCGCGAGGCGGCGCGCCCCGTATGCCTGCCCGACGATCGCCTCGGCGGCAAAGGCGAACCCGTCGAGCGCATGCGCGGTGACGTTGAGAAACTGCATCAGCACCTGATTGGCCGCCAGCGTCACGTCGCCGAACCCGGCGCCGAGGAACAGGAACGACACGAACACCGCCTGCAACATCAGCGACCGCAGCAGGATATCGCCGTTGACCGCTGCCATCACCCGCAGCCGCACCGGATCGAAGACCCGCGGCCAGTCGCGCCAGGCGGGCACGCCAAAGGCATCGCGGCAGAACCAAAGACCAAGGCCCAGCCCGCCCCATTCGGCGATCACCGTGGCGCGTGCGACGCCCTCCACCCCCCAGCCGAGCCCGAGCACGAACCACAGGTCGAGGGCCACATTCACCCCGTTCATCAGCACCTGAATGGCCAGCACCGCGCGCGTGCGCTCCTGCGCGATGAGCCAGCCGGTCATGCCAAAGATCGCGATCATCGCCGGGGCCGACCAGACGCGGATCGCCATGTAATCGCGCGCCAGCCCCTCTACCTCGTCGCTCGCCGGGGCGAGGAGGAAGGCCCCGGCGAAAAGCGGCACCTGCACCGCGATCACCGCCGCGCCCCCGGCAAGCCCGACCATCAGCGCGCGCGTCAGAAGTGCTGCCACCTCGCCCGCCTGCCCGGCCCCGGCGGCCTGGCTCGTGAGGCCCGTGGTCCCCATCCGCAGAAAGCCGAACACCCAGTAGATCGCGGTCAGGATCACCGCGCCCAGTCCCACCGCCCCGATCGGTGCGGCCAGCCCCAACTGTCCGACCACGCCGGTATCCACCGCGCCGAGGATCGGCACCGTGGCGTTGGAGATCACGATCGGCAGCGCGATCTTCAGGACGCGGGCATGACTGACCGCGCGGGTGGTCTCACTCATCGCGGCGCGGCATCAGGAAATGCCCCGTCGCCTGCGCGAAGGGGCGGCTGCGATTGTCCTGCCACGCCTCCACCCGGACCGAGGCATAGCGCCGCCCCGAGCGGTTGACCTGCGCGCGCGCATAGGCATCGCGCGGCAGGCCCGAGCGCAGGTAATCGACAGTGAAATCAATGGTCTTTGGCAGCCGCGGCAGGTGGCCACCGGTCAGTGTCTCGGGATCGACCGCGCCGCTCTCGATCTCTTCCCACAGCATCGACCAACTGAGCCCGATGATCGCCGTGATTTCCAGAAACGCCGCCGTCGCGCCGCCGTGCAGCGCCGGCAGGAGCGGGTTGCCGATGAGCTTTTCGTCGAATGGCATCACCGAGGTCAGCTCGTCCCCGCGCCGTTCGAATTCAACGCCGAGGAACCGGATATAGGGCACGCCGTCCACCAGCGCCTTCAATGCGGCGTCGCGGCGTTGCTTGACCACCTGCACCGGTTCGGGTCGGGGCCGCGCCATCATCCGCCCTCCACGGTGAAGGTGCCGGTGGCGGTGGCCACGGGGCGTTCCGCGTCGTCATCCATCGCCCGCGCGCGCACAAAGGCCACCGAGCGGGTGACGTGATAACACTCCGCCTCGGCACGGATCGCCTGCCCCGGCACGGCGGGGCGCATGTAGTCGATGCGCAGATCAATCGTCGCGGTGCCGCCGGGCGAGGCGGGATGGCTCATCGCCGCCGCCCCGCAGCAGGTATCCATCAGCGCCGACACCGCGCCGCCGTGAATCACCCCTGTCTCGGGGTCGCCGACGAGGCGCGCGGCGTAATCCATTTCGATTCGTGCCCTGCCCTTGCCCATCGACACGAGGCGCATGCCCAGCGCCCGCGCATGCGGCAGCGCCTCCATGAAATCGCGGGCAGGGTCGGTGTCGCTCATCGTGCCTCTCTGCGGTGGTGCGGGCCGCATCGCGCCGCGCCGCCCGTTATTCGGTCTTGACGGGGCTGCTTCAACCCCCTATTTCCGCAATTGATAATTATTCGCAACAAAAGGACCGTGAAATGAGCATGGACAGCGCCGCCTGCGACTCCGCCCCAACGGCCCGGTTCGGGCAGCCGCTGCGCCCCAAGCGACTTCTCGTGGCGCTGGTATTGCTGGCCTTCGCGCTGATGCCGGGGACGTTCGGCGCGGTCACGCGCGAGATGATGGT
Source organism: Roseovarius ramblicola (assembly GCF_042430665.1). Classification (NCBI taxonomy): domain Bacteria; kingdom Pseudomonadati; phylum Pseudomonadota; class Alphaproteobacteria; order Rhodobacterales; family Roseobacteraceae; genus Roseovarius; species Roseovarius ramblicola. The sequence goes on from NZ_JBHMEC010000003.1 coordinate 30,567, forward strand.
GGATGCCTATGTGCAGGTCTCGGCCTTCGTCGCCGCGACGCTGCTGCTGTTCTATGGATCCGAGCGGCTGTTCCGGTTCAACATCGGCACGGCGCTCAACGCGGCGCGCGGGGCGCAGGTGCCGCTGGCCGCGCTGATGGGGGCGACACCGGGCTGCGGCGGGGCCGTCGTCGTGGTGGCCGCCTACAGTTCCGGGAACGTGAGCTTCGGTGCCGTGGTGGCGACCCTGACCGCAACGATGGGCGACGCGGCCTTCCTGCTGATCGCGACGCGGCCCGAGGTCGCCGCGGTGGTCCTGCCGATGTCCTTTGCCGTGGGGATCATGTCGGGCTGGCTCATCGATGGGCTGCGGCTCGCCCCGATCACTGCGCGCCGCGCGGAAACCGGGGATCTCGTCCCCCTCATCGGACGGCTTCGGCGTCGCGATCTGGCGTTCCTGGCGGTCGCGGTGCCGGGCCTCGTCATGGGGATCACGCAGCTCACGGGAGCCGAGATCGGTGCCGTCTTTGGCGCGAGCACGGTTGCCACCGTGGGGCTCGCCGGTACGGCCGTCGGTCTCGCCATCTGGGCCACCTCGTCGCTGACGGCGATGACCAACAGCGCCGACACGCCGGTCACGCGCATGGCCGAGGAGACCTCGTTCATCTCGGTCTGGGTGATCGGCGCCTATCTGGCCTATGAGTATCTCGCCGCCTTTGGCGGGCTCGACCTCGAGGCGATGTTCGCCACGGTCGCGCCGCTCTTGCCGCTGATCGGTGTGCTCATCGGATTCGTACCCGGCTGTGGGCCGCAGGTGTTGGTGACGACGCTCTACATCAACGGGTTGATCCCGTTCTCTGCGCTCGTGGGCAACGCCATCTCCAACGACGGCGACGCGCTGTTCCCGGCCATCGCGATCGACCCGCGTGCGGCGGTGCTGGCGACGGCCTATTCCGCGGTACCCGCCCTGATCGTGGCCTACGGCTTCTTCTTCTTCGCCCCGGGTTTTCTCAACTGACGACGGCATTGACGCGGCGCGCAACAGGCATAAGCTCGGACCCGCAACAGGGAGCGAGCGAATGATCCAGACGCGACTCGGCTTCAAGGAGATGTGCGCGAAGTTCGACGTGACGCCGCGCACCCTGCGGTATTACGAATATATCGAGCTGTTGCAGCCCGAGCGCGAGGGGCGTGCGCGCTGGTACGGTCCGCGCGAATGCGCGCGCATGACCCTGATCCTGCGGGGGCGGAAATTCGGCTTCGCGCTCGAGGAGATCCGGCAATGGCTGCTCGTTTACGAAAAGGAAGGTACCGAGGCGCAGATGCGCCAGTGGATCGACCTGGCCGACCGCCAGCTTGCCGAACTGGCCGAACAGCGCCGCCAGATCGACGAGGCGATGGACGAACTCCGCACGCTACGCGACGAGACAGCAGCCAGCCTCGGGTGACCGGGCGCTAAGAAAATTACCCTGCCGAACGCCTGACCTTGCCTTATCTTACGTCAACTTCAAAGTGACGTGACGTAGCGATTACGTAAAGCCGCACGCTTGTTGTAACGGTGGGACCGGACGCGCAGATTGTCACCAGGCGATCCGCAAGAGGCCCCGCGATGACCGATGACGTTATGACAATCCGGCAGATGTGCGACGCGTATCATGTGACGCCGCGCACCCTGCGCTTCTACGAATCCAAGGAGTTGCTCTCGCCCGTCCGGCAGGGCCAGCGGCGGCTCTTTACCCGGCGCGACCGTGCCCGGCTCAAGCTCATCCTGCGCGGCAAGCGTTTCGGCTTCAGCCTCGAGGATCTGCGCAAGCTGCTCGACCTCTACGACCGGGGCGACCAGCAGCACGGCCAGATCGCCGCCGCCTACGAGGTCGCCCGCGAACGGCTCGCCGACATGGAGCGTCAGCGCGCCGATCTAGACGCCGCCATCGCCGACCTGCGCGAACAGATGACATGGGGCGAGCGCATGCTCGCCTCGCTCAAGGACAACCACGACGCCGCCGGGTGATACCGGCAAGGGCGATTCATTGAGGGAGACCCAACCAGATGCCAAGCTACACCGCACCGACCCGCGACATGCAGTTCATCCTGCATGACGTGCTCGACGTGTCAGAGCAGGACATCCCCGGCTACGCCGAGCTTGACCGCGATTTCACCAGCGCGGTCCTCGAAGAGGCGGGCAAGATTTCCTCGGAAGTGCTGTCACCGCTCAACCCGGTGGGCGATACCGAAGGCTGCGTTCTGGAAAACGGCGTGGTCCGGACGCCCACGGGCTTCAAGGCGGCGTTTGACCAGGTGTGCGAGGGCGGCTGGACCGCGCTCGACCTGCCCGAGGAATATGGCGGGCAGGACATGCCCTACATCCTCGGCACGGCGGTGGCCGAGATGTTCTCGGCGGCCAATCAGGCCTTCACCATGTATCAGGGCCTCACCCATGCTGCAGCCTCGGCGATCCTCGCCCATGGTACCGACCAGCAGAAAGAGACCTACCTGTCAAAGATGGCCGCCTGCGAGTGGACCGGCACCATGAACCTGACCGAGCCGCATTGCGGCACCGATCTGGGCATGATGCGCACCCGGGCCGAGCCGCAGGATGATGGCAGCTTCAAGATCACCGGGCAGAAGATCTTCATCTCGTCGGGCGAGCATGACATGGCCGACAACATCATTCACCTGGTGCTGGCCAGGATCCCCGGCGGGCCCGAAGGGATCAAGGGCGTGTCGCTCTTCATCGTGCCGAAATTCATGGTGAAGGAGGATGGCAGCCTCGGCGACCGCAACGGCGTTTCCTGCGGCAAGATCGAAGAAAAGATGGGCATCCACGGCAATTCCACCTGCGTGATGAACTATGACGGTGCCACGGGCTACCTGCTTGGGCAGGAGCACAAGGGCATGCGCGCCATGTTCACCATGATGAACGAGGCCCGGATCGGCGCCGGGATGCAGGGGCTGGCACAGGCCGAAATCGCCTACCAGAACGCACTGACCTACGCCAGGGACCGGCTTCAGGGCCGCGACGTGACCGGGGCCAAGAACCCCGACGGCCCCGCCGACCCGCTGATCGTGCATCCCGATATCCGCCGCTCGCTGATGGATCAGAAATCGTTCATCGAGGGCGCGCGCGCCTTCATGCTCTGGGGCGCGGAACTCGTCGACCGCTCGCATCGCGGCAATGACGCCGCCGCCGAGGGGCTCATTTCGCTAATGACGCCGGTGATCAAGGGGTTCCTCACCGACGAGGGCTACGACATGACCGTGCTGGCGCAGCAGGTCTATGGCGGGCACGGCTATATCGAGGAATGGGGCATGTCGCAGTTCACCCGCGACGCCCGCATCGCCATGATCTACGAGGGCGCGAACGGCGTGCAGGCGCTCGATCTGGTCGGGCGCAAGCTGGCGCAGGACAGCGGGAAACATGTCATGGCATTCTTCGAGGTGGTCAAGACTTTCCTCAAGGAGAACGAGGGCGACGAGGCGCTGAAAAAGGACTTCCTCGACCCGCTCAAGGCGGCGTCCAAGGACCTTCAGGCGGCCGCCACCTTCTTCATGCAGAACGGCATGAAGACCCCCAACGCGGCGCTTGCCGGGTCCTACGACTTCATGCACCTGTTCGGCCATGTCTGCCTTGGCCTGATGTGGGCGCGGATGGCCAGGGCGGCGCATGCCGCGCTGGAGGCGGGCACCCCGGACGAGGCGTTTTACAAGACCAAGCTGGCCACGGGGCGCTTCTACATGAAGCGTCGCCTGCCCGCGACTGCCCTGCATCTGGCGCGCATCGAGAGCGGTGCGGAGCCGGTGATGGCGCTCGACGCCGAGGCGTTCTGAAACAGGGTGGGTTGGCACCCACCCCGCGCGGAGGAGGGACAGATGCCGAAACGCTTTCGCCTGACGCGCCGCTTCAACGCGGCGATGACCGAGGACGGCTACCGCCGGCTGCGCCGCTTCGCGGCCGAGGCGGGGCTCGACGAGGGCGAGGCGCTGTCCTTCCTCTTCGAGAATTTCGACAGCGTGATCGACGAGGATGCCTTCGCGCACCGGTTGCGCATCTTCAATTCGGAGCTTGAGGCGCGCAAACGCTGACCATTCAGGGACGGGAGGCCCGGCGATGACATGGATGACGGACGAGCACCGGATGCTCGGCGAGATGACGGCGAAATTCATCAATGATGAATGGCGTCCGCATTACGAGCGCTGGCGCAAGGCGGGCATCATGGACCGCGAAACCTGGCAGCAGGCGGGCGAATTGGGCCTTCTGTGCCCCTCGATCCCCGAGGAATACGGCGGCGCGGGCGGCGATTTCGGGCACGAGGCGGTGATCTGCCTCGAGCAGAGCCGCGCCAATCTGGCAAGCTGGGGCAACCCGATCCATTCCGGCATCGTGGCGCATTACATCCTTGCCTATGGCTCCGACGAGCAAAAGCGTAAATGGCTGCCGAAAATGGTCTCGGGCGAGATGGTCGGCGCATTGGCCATGACCGAACCCGCCGCCGGATCGGACGTGCAGGGGATCAAGACCCGCGCGGTGCGCGACGGCAACGCCTGGCGTCTCTCGGGGCAAAAGACGTTCATTACCAACGGACAGCACGCCGACCTGATCATCGTCGCCGCCAAGACCGACCCCAAGGAGGGGGCCAAGGGCACCTCGCTCGTCGTGGTCGAGACCGAGGGCGCCACCGGCTTTGCGCGCGGGCGCAACCTTGAAAAGGTCGGGCTGCACGCGGGCGATACCTCGGAATTGTTCTTCGACAATGTGGAAATCCCGCCCGAAAACATCCTTGGCGGCGAGGAGGGGCGCGGCTTTTACCAGATGATGGAGCAACTGCCGCAGGAACGCCTCATCATCGCCTGCGGCGCGCAGGGCGCGATGGAGGGCGCGGTCGAGCGCACGATTTCATATTGCAAGGAGCGCCAGGCCTTTGGCGGCCCGATCCTGCAATTCCAGAACACCCGATTCAAGCTGGCCGAATGCCAGACCAGGACCGCCGTCTGCCGGGCCTTCATGGATGAATGCATTGCCGAGCACATGCGCGGTGAGCTGAGCGTCGAAAAGGCCGCGATGGCGAAATACTGGCTGACCGATGCGCAGGGCGAGGTGCTGGACGAGTGCCTGCAACTGCATGGCGGCTATGGCTACATGCAGGAATACGACATCGCCGAAATGTGGGCCGATGCCCGCGTGCAGCGCATCTATGGCGGCACCAACGAGATCATGAAAGAGCTGATCGCGAGGGCGCTGTGATGGTCCGGGCGGTGGCACATATGGCACATGCCGGATGCCTCCGGCGGGGATATTTGGGGCAAGATGAAGGGGCAGAGGTCCACCCTGCCGCGCGCGCGGGCCAATTGGCATCAGGCGCTGCGACAGGGCTTCACCTTGCACGTCCATCGGCTTCCCAGCCTGTGACGCCATGCCATCAAAGCGCATTAAACCTAATCAATGATGAACAGCCCCCTGCTTCATCTTGCCAAAAATATCCAAATCCAACACCGCAACCGGGAGCCGCACCATGACCATCAAACTCCACTGCTTCGGCGAGAGCGGCAATGCCTACAAGGCGGCGCTGGCGCTGGAGCTTTCCGATCTCGACTGGGAGCCTGTGTTCGTTGATTTCTTCGGCGGTGAGACGCGCGGCGAGGCGTTTCGTCAACTCAACGTAATGGGCGAGGTGCCGGTGCTGGTGGACGGCGACACGACCTTGACGCAATCGGGCGTCATGCAGATGTACATCTCTGAGAAGACAGGCAAATTCGGCGGTGAGACGCCGGAGGAGGCGCGCGAGGTGATGCGCTGGATGTTCTGGGACAATCACAAGCTGAGCTCTCAGGCCGGGATGACACGGTTCCTGATCAACTTCCTGCCCGAGGAGAAGCGCCCGGCGGAGGTGATCGGCTTCATGCAGGGGCGACTCAAGGCCGCCTATACCGCGCTCGACGCTCATCTGGCGGGCCGTGACTGGATCGTGGGCGACGCCCCCACCAATGCCGATCTGAGCTGCTGCGGCTATCTCTTCTACCCCGAGCCCTTCGGCTTCGACCGCAATGACTGGTCTGAGATCGACCGTTGGCTCTCGAATATCGAGGGCCTGCCCGGCTGGAAACACCCTTATGCGCTGATGCCCGGCAATCCGTCGGACCGGCAATGACACAGGAGATAAACATGACAGATGCCTATATCTATGACGCGGTGCGCTCGCCCCGCGGCAAGGGCCGTAAGGATGGTGCACTGCACGAGGTGACAAGTGCGCGGCTCTCGGCGCAGATGCTCAATGCGCTCAAGGAGCGCAGCGGGCTTGAGGGTCATGCCGTCGAGGATGTGATCTGGGGCAACGCCACGCAGGTGATGGAACAGGGCGGGTGCCTTGCGCGCACCGCCGTGCTGGCCTCGGATCTGGACGAGCGGATTCCGGGCCTGTCGATCAACCGCTTCTGCGCGAGTGGCATGGAGGCCGTGAACCTCGCCGCCAATCAGGTGCGCGCCGGCGCGGGCGACGGCTATATCGCGGGCGGGGTCGAGATGATGGGCCGTGTCGCTATGGGCAGCGACGGGGCGGCGATTGCGGTCGATCCCAGCATCGCCATGGACAGCTATTTCGTGCCGCAGGGGATTTCAGCGGATATCATCGCCACCGAATACGGGTTCAGCCGCGATGATGCCGACGCGCTCGCCGTGGAATCGCAGCGCCGCGCCGCCGCCGCCTGGGAGGACCGCCGCTTTGACCGCTCGATCGTCGAGATCAAGGATCAGAACGGCCTCTCGATCCTTGATCGTGACGAATACATGCGCCCCGGCACCGACATGCAATCGCTCGGATCCTTGAAGCCCAGTTTCAAGGATATGGGCGAGGTGATGCCGGGCTTCGACGCCGTGGCCAAGCTGAAATACCCGCACCTTGAGGCGATCAACCACATCCACCATGCCGGTAACTCCTCGGGTATCGTGGACGGCGCAGCGGGTGTGCTCGTGGGCAGCAAGGCGTTCGGCGAAAAATGGGGGCTCACCCCCCGCGCCCGCATCCGCCAGACCACCAAGATCGGCACCGATCCAACGATCATGCTGACCGGCCCGGTGCCCGCCACCGAAAAGGCGCTGACAGACAGCGGCATGGCAATCTCGGATATCGACCTCTTCGAGGTGAACGAGGCGTTTTCCGCCGTCGTCCTGCGCTTCATGCAGGCGTTCGACGTCGATCACTCACGCCTCAACGTCAATGGCGGGGCGATTGCCATGGGCCATCCGCTCGGGGCCTCGGGGGCGATCATCATCGGCACGCTTCTCGATGAGCTGGAGCGCAGCGGCAAGGGTGTGGGCCTTGCCACGCTCTGCGTCGCCTCCGGCATGGGTGCTGCCACCATCATCGAACGCGTGTAAGGGGAGAGAGCGACAATGACCGATTTCACCATGAAAAAGGGCGCCGACGGCGTCGCGATCATCACCTGGGACGTGCCCGGCAAGTCCATGAACGTGATGAACCAACAGGGCTTTCTCGACCTTGAGGCGCTGATTGACGACGCGCTCGCGGATGATGCCGTCAAGGGTGTGATCCTGACCTCCGGCAAGGAGGGGTCTTTCGCCGGGGGCATGGATCTCAACATCATCGCCAAGATGCGCGACGACGCGGGCGATGAGCCTGCCAAGGGGCTCTTCGAGGGCGTGATGGGCATGCACGCCATCCTGCGCAAGATCGAGCGCGCGGGCATGGACGACAAGAACAAGGGCGGCAAACCGATTGCCGCCGCCCTGCCCGGTACGGCGCTTGGCATCGGGCTGGAAATCCCGCTGGCCTGTCACCGGATCTTTGCCGCCGACAACGCATCGGCCAAGATCGGCCTGCCGGAGATCATGGTCGGCATCTTTCCCGGCGCGGGCGGCACCACGCGGCTGGTCCGCAAACTCGGCGCGATGTCGGCCTCGCCGCTCCTGCTCGAGGGCAAGCTGAACGACCCGAAAAAGGCCAAATCCGCCGGGGTGGTGGACGAGGTCGTGCCCGCCGATCAACTGATCGAGAAGGCGCGCGAATGGGTGCTGTCCGGCCCGAGTATCGTCAAGCCGTGGGACGAGAAGGGTTACAAGATGCCCGGCGGCGCGCCCTATCATCCGGCGGGCTTCATGACATTCGTGGGCGCGTCGGCCATGGTCAACGGCAAGACCCAAGGCGCGTTCCCGGCCGCCAAGGCGCTGTTGTCCGCCGTCTACGAGGGGGCGCTTGTGCCGTTCGATACGGCGCTGAAGATCGAGGCGCGCTGGTTCACCCATGTCCTGATGGACCCGAGTTCCAGCGCCATGATCCGCTCGCTCTTCATCAACAAGGAAGCCCTGGAGAAAGGCGCCAACCGCCCCGATGTGCCGGATCAGAGGGTGAAAAAGGTCGGTGTCATGGGCGCGGGCATGATGGGCGCGGGCATCGCGCTTGTCTCGGCCATGGCGGGGATGCAGGTGGTCCTCATTGACCAGAAACAGGAGGCCGCCGACAAGGGCAAAGCCTACACCGTCGATTACATGGACAAGGGCATCAAGCGCGGCAAGGCGACCGAAGAGAAAAAGCAGGCCGCGCTCGATCTCATCACCGCCACCACCGAGTATTCGGCGCTCAAGGGCTGTGACCTGATCATCGAGGCGGTGTTCGAAGACCCTGCCGTCAAGGCCGAGGCCACGAAAAAGGCGCTGGCCGAGGCGGGCGAGGATTGCATCTTCGCCACCAACACCTCGACCCTGCCGATCACGGAACTGGCCAAGGCGTCCGACAGCCCTGAGAATTTCATCGGCATCCACTTCTTCTCGCCCGTCGAGAAGATGATGCTGGTCGAGATCATCAAGGGGCAGCAGACCGGGCCGCGCGCCGTCGCCAAGGCGCTCGATTACGTGCGGCAAATCCGCAAGACGCCCATCGTGGTGAATGACGCGCGGTTCTTTTATGCCAACCGCTGCATCATCCCCTATATCAACGAGGGTATCCGCATGGTGGCCGAGGGTGTGGCCCCCGCGCTGATCGACAACGCGGCGCGGCAGTTGGGCTTTCCGGTCGGGCCGCTGCAACTGGTCGATGAGACCTCGATTGATCTGGGGGCCAAGATCGCGCGGGCGACCAAATCGGCGATGGGCGACGACTATCCCGACGAGGCCGTCGACGAGGTCATCTTCTGGATGGAAGGCGAAGGACGGCTTGGCCGCAAGGCCAATGCCGGGTTCTTCGACTATGACGACAAGGGCAAGCGTCTGGGGTATTGGGAGGGCCTCGCCACCAAATACCCGCGCGCCGAGGATCAACCGGACCTCATCGAGGTGCAGCACCGCCTGATGTTCGCGCAGGTGCTCGAAGCGGTGCGCGCGCTGGAGGAAGGCGTGCTCGAGGACATCCGCGAAGGCGACGTGGGCGCGATCCTCGCCTGGGGCTTTGCGCCCTGGTCGGGCGGGCCGTTCTCCTGGCTCGACATCATCGGCACGCCCTATGCCGCCGAGCGCTGCAACCAACTGACCGAGAAGTTCGGGCCCCGCTTCACCACACCCGCGCTGCTGCGCGAGATGGCCGACAAGGGACAGGGGTTCTACGCCCGCTTCGGGCAAGAGGCACAGGCAGCCTGAGCCACATGGCCCGGCGCCGTGCCTGTCGGGTGCGGCGCCGGATCAGCGGGGCGCCGAAGCGCGCGGGGCTTCGTGGTCGCGGCTCTCCTGCGCGGCGAGGAACGCGTCGGCCTCTTCGGCATCGAGATGGCGGATCTTGCGCCCGCCGATCACCGAGCGCAAGCCGTCATCCACGGCAGTGGGGTCTAGCACGCGCATGGATGGTGGGCACTGGATCCACGCTCCACCAGCGACAAGCACGTATTCCTCGGCGGCAAAGATCGGCCGGATCAAACCTGCGCCCTTGGGTGGGTCCGCAGGCGTGATGCCGCGAAAGCCGGTCAGATCACCCGCCCGGATGGTGACATGCCCCGTCCCGAGATGCGGGCGCAGGCCGGGATCGTGCATCAGCACGCGCATATCTTGTTGCAGCAGGAACGCCTCGCGATTGCCCAACGCGTGCGGCGGCACCGCGAGCGGGTGCACCACCGCGGGGCAATCCACCGGGTCGAGCCAGATGCTTTCGCGCGTCACCTCTTCGGGCTTCATCCGCCCTTTCGGGAACACGTGCAGGTGATCGTGGCGGTCGATCTGCTCCGCCCGCCGCCAGCCGCCGCGCACGCGCAGCGCCGTGCCCTCGACAAGGCCGGAGGCCCCGCAGCGCGCGCATCCGGCCTCGGTCAGTCGTCGAGTGCACACATGATGGGAAAACGGGAACACGACGCGATCCTCTCGATCGTTCTACATGCCCCCATAACGCGAACTATACGCGCATAACTTTCGGAAAACAAGAAATTGCTGCGCCACGCATGGCCTGCCCGGCGCAAGATCGGGCTTGCGCCCCCGCGCAAGCCCGGTCTCTGCCGCCCCCGGCGAAGCGCCCGTCAAAGCTGCGAGAAGCTGCCCCGCACCGCGTCATACTGTTCCAGCGCGCCCGAGCCGATATCGTGCCACAGCCCGTGCAGCGACAGCGCGCCCGCCGCCACCCGCCCGGACACGAAGGGAAAGCTCATCAGGTTCTCCAGCGACACCACAACCGTCTGCCGCTCCAGCGCCGAGAGCTGCGCCGCCGTATCGCTCTCGTCCTTCACCCGCTCAAAACCCGGGCGCAGGATCTCCAGCCAGCGACCGACAAAGCTGGTCTTTTCCTCAAGTTCGGGCGCCTGGCCCGAGCACATCTGCTGACACCCCTTGGCACCGCCGCAGGCGGAATGGCCGATCACCAGGATATGCGCCACCCTCAGCGCGCTCACCGCGTATTCCACCGCCGCCGAGGTTCCGTGCTGCCCGCCATCGGTCTCGAAGGGCGGCACGAGGTTGGCGATATTGCGATGGATGAAGAACTCGCCCTGGTCGGCCCCGAAGATCGAGGTGACGTGGACGCGGCTGTCGCAGCACGAGATCACCATTGCGCGCGGGTGCTGCCCCTGCTCGGCAAGGTGGCGATACCACGCCTGATTCTCGGCATAGCCGGTGGCGCGCCATCCGTGGTAGCGCTGCACCAGGTAGGACGGCAGGGGGCGCGCATGATCCATGATCGTCTCCACATCGGCGGGTTCTGCTCCGATTAAACGGTATTTTCGCAGAATTCGAGAGAGAATTGCCGCGCCCGGCAACCATTTGGGAACCGTTACGCGCCATCCTGCACCCGTCCGTGGGGGCGCGGGAAAACGACAGTGGGTGACACAGTGGAACAGGTGACGGCCTTGCAACCGGCAGAGCGGGTGCGTCTCGATGCCGACCGGCTCGAAGCGCTTTACATGCAACTCGGCACGCGCGGGGCAGAGGACGTGGTCTGCCGCGCGCTCGAGGAAATCGCCGCGCGGCTCGCCCGCGCCGAGCGCGACTACCGCGCCGCGCGCTTCGCCGACATGCGCAAGCGCTGCCGCGGCCTTGTCGGCATGGCCGAGGAGGTCGGCATGCCGCTCATGGCGCGGGTGGCGCGCGACGTGACCGGCTGCATCGACGCGGGTGACGGCACCGCGCTCGGCGCCACATTCGCGCGCCTTCTGCGCACCGCCGAACGCTCGCTCTGCGAGATATGGGACATGCAGGACGGCGCATTCTGAGCCTTCCGTGACAGGGGCTTGCAGGCGGCGCGATCCCCGCTAGGCTATGCCCAAAGACCTGTCCCGGAGAGCACCGATGCCCCTCACCTTTGCCGATCCCGGCACCCCCGCCATCCCGCTGCACGTCGTCGCCGAGGACGGCCTCGAGGCATGGCTCGCGGCGCAGCCGGAGGCGACCGCAAGCTGGCTGCGCGCCACCGGCTTCACCGCCGCGCTCGGGCAGGCCGCGCCGGTGCCCGACGGCGCGGGCGGCGTCGGCCTCGCGGTGGCGGGCTACGGCACCGGGGCGAGCCGCGCGCGGGGCCGCTTTCACCTCGCTGGCGCGGCGGCCACCCTGCCCGAGGGCACCTACCGCATCGAGGGGCTGCCGCCCGAGGCGGCGGAGGTCGAGGCGCTCGGCTGGCTGCTGTCGCACTACGCCTTCGACCGCTACCGCGCACAGAACGCCGCCAAGGCGCGCCTCGCCGCCCCCGCGGGCGTCGAGGCCGCCCGGCTCGAGGTGATCGCCGCGGGCGAGGCGCTCACCCGCGACCTCGTCAACACCCCCGCCGCCGACCTTGGGCCCGACGCGCTGGAAACCGCCTGCACCGATCTCGCCGCCCGCTTCGGTGCCCGCGCCGAGGTGATCCGCGGCGGCGACCTGATTGCGCGGAACTTGCCGATGATCCACGCCGTCGGGCGCGCCGCCGCGCAGGCCCCGCGCCTCATCGACATGGCGTGGGGCGACGCGGGGCCCGCGCTCACCCTCGTCGGCAAGGGCGTGTGCTTCGACACCGGCGGGCTCAACCTCAAGCCCGGCAGCAGCATGGGCCTGATGAAGAAGGACATGGGCGGTGCCGCCACGGTGCTGGGCCTTGCCCACATGATCATGGCGCTCGGCCTGCCCCTGCGCCTGCGGGTACTGATCCCGGTGGTCGAGAATGCGGTCAGCGCCACGGCTTTTCGCCCCGGCGACATCCTGACCGCGCGCAACGGCCTCACGGTCGAGGTGAACAACACCGATGCCGAGGGGCGGCTGGTGCTGGCCGACGCGCTGGCCCTGGCCGCCGAGGGAACGCCCGACCTGATCATCTCGATGGCCACGCTCACCGGCGCGGCGCGGGTCGCCGTCGGCCCCGATCTCGCGCCCTACTACACCGACGATTCGCACCTCGCCACCGCGCTCGACGCCGCCGCCGCCCGCGTCGCCGATCCGGTCTGGCGGATGCCGTTTCACGCCCCCTACGAGGCGATGATCGAGCCGGGCATCGCCGATCTCGACAATGCGCCCTCGGGCGGCATGGCGGGCTCGATCACCGCCGCGCTGTTCCTGCGCCGCTTTGCGGGCGGCCTGCCCTACACCCATTTCGACATCTACGCTTGGCAGCCCAAGCCTGCCTCCGCGCGGCCCAAGGGCGGCGTCGGCATGGGCGCGCGGGCGCTGCTCGAGGCGCTGCCCGAGGTGCTGGGGCTGTGACCGGGACGCGCCTCATAGGCTGGCCGCTGGTCGATCTCAGCCGCGCGCCGAACGGCCCGCGCGACCGGCAACTCCTGATGGGCGAGGCGGTGGATCTGACCGACGCGCCCGCCCCCCCGTCATCCTCGGGCCTGACCCGGGGATCTCCCCCCGGCTGGCTCCGGGTGCGCGCCCGGCGCGACGGCTATCCCGGCTTCGTCCCCGAGGCCGCGCTCACCCCTGACACGCCGGTGACGCACCGGGTTTGCGCGCGCGCCACCCACCTCTACCCCGCTCCTGATTTCAAGACACAAGAGCGCGCGATGCTCAGCCTCGGTGCGCGGTTGCTGGTGCGGGGCGCGGCGGACCGCTTTGCCGAGACGCCGCACGGCTTCGTCCCGCGCGCCCATCTCGCCCCGCTGGATGTGCCCGAGACCGATCCCGTCGCCGTGGCCGGGCGGCTCATCGGCACGCCCTACCTGTGGGGCGGCAATTCCGCGCTTGGCATCGACTGTTCGGGGCTGGTGCAGGTGGCCTGCCTCGCCTGCGGCATCCCCTGCCCCGGCGACAGCGCCGAGCAACAGGCCGCATTGGGCGCGCCGCTCCCCGAGGACGCCACGCTCGGGCGCGGCGATCTCCTTTTCTGGCGCGGCCACGTCGGCTGGGTCGCGGACCCCGGCACGCTGCTCCACGCCAACGCCCATCACATGGCGGTGGCATACGAGCCGCTGCACGACGCCATCGCCCGCATCGAGGCGCAGGGCGACGGCCCGGTGACCGCGCGCAAGCGGCTCAGGGCTGCGGGGTAGGCCGTCGTTCCAGGTGCCGCTCGCGCAGGAACACGAAGAGGCCAGAGGCCACGATCAGCACGATCCCCGCCACCGCCAGCCCGTCGGGCAGATCGCCGAAGATGTAGAAGCCCAGCACCGTCGCGCTGACGATCTCCAGGTATTGCAGCGGCGCCAGCAGCGACGCAGGGGCCAGCGATAGCGCGAAGCTCAGGCAGACATGGCTCAGCGTCGCCACCACCCCCAGCGCCACCAGCAGGCGCAGCATCTCCGGCGCGGGCCAGCTTGCGTCGAGCGGCGCAAAGCCGCTGCCGTGGAACGCCCAGAGCAGCGGCACGGCCAGCGCCAGCGCGGCCAACCCGGTATAGACCTGCAACGTGATCGGGTGCATCCGCGTCGCCATCCGCCGCGTCAGGATCATGTAAAAGGCGAAACACAGCGCCGTCACCAACGGCAGGAACGCCACCGCGCCCACCTCCCGGAACGAGGGCTGGATGATGAGCAAAGCCCCCGCGAACCCGACGCCGCAAGCGATGTAGCGGCGCGGGCCGATCGGCTCGCCCAGCAGCAGGCCGCCCAGCAGCGTCAGGATGAACGGTTCGACGAAAAAGATGGCGATGGCATCGGCGATCGGCATGAAGCGCAGCGCGCTGAAGAAGAATGCGGTGGCCACCAGCAGAAGTGCCCCGCGCAGCAGGTGCAGCCCGACCTCGCCCCGCCCCGGACAGTGCAGCCAGCCAAACGCCAGCGCCACGGGCAGGAGCAGCCCCGACTGGAACAGGAATCGCGTCGCCGCCACCAGACCCACCGCGACCGCGCCGCCGATCAGCTTGGCAAAACTGTCCTGCAACGGGGCCAGCACGCAGAACCCGATCATCAGAAGGATGCCCAGTGACATCCGGCGCGCATTGTCCATGATCCGCTCCCCCGCTCGTTTGCACCACCTTCCTCAAAAGCGGTGGCTTGTCAAAGCGGGGCGATACAACGCCAGCGCCGCCTTGCGATGCCCGTGTCGCGCGTCCGCACGGGCAAGGACGGGCGCCGCCTCGCCCGCCCCCGGACCGCCCCTCGCCCCACCGACGCAATACCGACAGAATACCGACGTGATACAGACGCGGCAAAACGCGCCGGACCGTGGCCCGGACCAGCCCTGCCGCTCAGCAATTGGGGATGTTCACCGCCAGCCCGCCGAGTGAGGTTTCCTTGTATTTCTCGCTCATGTCCTGGCCGGTCTGGCGCATGGTCTCGATGCAGGCATCCAGCGGCACGAAATGCGTGCCATCGCCGCGCAGCGCCAGCGACGCCGCGGACACCGCCTTGATCGCGCCCAGCCCGTTGCGCTCGATGCAGGGCACCTGCACCAGCCCTTTCACCGGATCGCAGGTCATGCCCAGATGATGCTCCAGCGCGATCTCGGCCGCGTTCTCGATCTGTGCGGGCGTGCCGCCCAGCACCGCGCAAAGCCCGGCCGCCGCCATCGCCGAGGCGCTGCCCACCTCCGCCTGGCATCCCGCCTCGGCCCCCGAGATCGACGCATTGAACTTCACCAGGCCGCCGATGGCGGCGGCGGTGAGCAGGAAGTCTTCGATCCGCCCCTCATGCGCGCCCGGCACATGCTCCAGCCAGTACTTGATGACCGCCGGCACCACGCCCGCCGCGCCGTTTGTGGGGGCCGTCACGACCTGCCCGCCGGCGGCGTTCTCCTCGTTGACCGCCATGGCATAGGCGCTCATCCAGTCGTTGATCTTGTGCGGCGCGCTCAGGTTGGTGCCGCGCTCGGCCAGAAGCGCCTCGCGGATGCCCCTGGCGCGGCGCTTGACGCCCAGCCCGCCGGGAAGGACCCCGTCGGAGGTCAGCCCCCGCTCGATACAGTCGTCCATCACCTGCCAGATGCGCGCCACGCCCGAGCGCAGGCTTTCCGGCCCGCCGCGGGCGATCTCGTTGGCGCGCTTCATGTCGGCGATGGTCTTGCCGGAGCGTTCCGCCATCTCCAGCATCTCGACCGCGGATTTGAACGGATAGGGCACCGGGTCGCCCTCGTCGGTATCCTTGCCCGCGGCCAGTTCCGCCTCGGTCATCACGAATCCGCCGCCGATGGAATAATAGGTCTCTTGCAGGATCACGTCGCCCTGCGCGTCCGTGGCCATCAGGATCATGCCGTTGGCATGGCCCGGCAGGTTCGGCCCGAAATCGAATTGCAGATCGTCCTTGGGGTGGAATTTCAACTCCGGCAGTCCCGGCGGCGTGACCTTGTGGGTCTCGCGAATCTGTTCAAGCACCTCCTCGGCAACCTCGGCGTCGTAGGTATCGGGGCGAAAGCCCGCGAGCCCCAGGATTGTCGCGCGGTCGCTCGCATGCCCCACCCCGGTAAAGGCGAGCGAGCCGTGCAGCGAGCCCCTGAGCCCCGCGTAGTGGAACGGCTCGGCGCGCATCCGGTCAAGGAAGCGCGCGGCGGCCACCATCGGCCCCATCGTGTGCGACGAGGACGGGCCGATGCCGACCTTGAACATCTCGAAGACAGACAGAAACATGATGCGCTCCCTGGATCGCGTGCGTTATCGGGGTTTTCCGGCCTCGCCACTTGTCCGAAAGCGACCCATCGGGGCCGTGTCGCTGACATGCGCGCCTCACAGCGCCGCGCCCTCGGGCGGGTCGGGCGGCTGCGGGGCGGTGAAGGGCCGTTCGCCCAGCCCCTCGGCGGCGATGGCTGCGCGGGTGCTGTCGCGGGCCTCGAGATCGCGGGCGAGTGCCGCGAGCGCTGGCCAGCGCGCGAGGTCGAACCAGCCCGCGCCGCCCGCCGGGTAGAGCGCGGCCCAACGCAGCCCAGGGCCGAGATAGAGGCCGAGCACGGTGGGACGGGCCCCGCTGAAAAGCACGGGGGCGTCGCATGCCGCGCGCTCCAGAACGTCGAGATGGCGCGCCGTTTCGCCCTGCATGTGACGGCGCAGCATCGCCTGCATGCCGGGATCGGCACCTGCGTATTGATCGGGGTAGAAGATCATGCGCAGCGCCGGGTGCAGCGTGTTGGAGAGATAGAATAGCCATTTGAGCGCTGCTGCGCGCCCCGGATCGCCCGGGGCGGGCACCAGCGCGCCGTGCCGGTCGGCCAGCCACAGCAGGATCGCGCCGGTCTCGAACACCGGGCCATCCGGCGTTTCCAGCACCGGGATCAGCCCCGCGGGGTTGATCGCGAGATAGGCGGGCGACTTTTGCGCCCGCACGCGCCGGTCCACCAGCACGGTACGATAGGGGACGCGCAGTTCCCCGAGCGCGAGCCGCACGATGAGTGAGGCGTTGTCGGGCGCGTAGTGCAGCCGGTAGCCCAGGCTCATGGCGTCCCTCCCTGTGGCGCGGGCGGGCCCTTGAGTATTTTTACCAAGAAGAAACCCCTACCCGCTTTCGCCCACGTTCCGCGCGAAGGCAGCGTCGAAGGCGGCCTGCTTCTCGGCATCGGCATCGGTCTGATGGCGCGCCTTCCACTCGGGATAGGGCATTCCGTAATAGACTTCACGCGCCTCGTCCTTCGACATCTCGATCCCGCGTTCATGGGCGGCCTCCTGATACCAGCGGCTCAGGCAGTTGCGACAGAAGCCGGCGAGGTTCATCAGGTCGATGTTCTGCACGTCGGGGCGCTTGTCCATCAGGTGATGGCGCAGCTTGCGGAAGGCGGCGGCCTCCAGTTCCGTGCGGGTCCGGTCATCCATGATCTCTCTCCCTTCTGGCCAAAGATGGGCCGCGCGGGCGCGCCGCGCAAGGCCCCTCAGACGCCGACCCGCGCCGCCGCATCCTGCAGGACCGGGGCGAGCCGCGCGGCCCAGGCGGCCTGTTGCCTGGGCGTGGCGATCAGGTCATTGCGCAGCTCGATGAGCACGTTGGGCCGCTCATGGACAATGGCATGGCGCGCGATGGTGTCGCCGGGCAGGTGGCCGCCATAGGGCTCGTTGTCGCCCACGCAGAGGTCGGGCTCGGCCCGCAGCCGCGCCAGTAGCGGATGCGCGAGCCGCGTGTCGGCGGCGTAGAGCAGCCCGACATGCCACGGGCGCGGCGGGCGGCCGCGGAATTGCGGGGTGAAGCTGTGGACCGAGACGATCACGGTATCGCCCCGACGTGCCGCAAGCTCGGCCAGCGCGGTGTGATAGGGGCGGTAGAGACGGTTCAGCCGGCGTACGACATCGTCGTCGCTCGGGTGCCGGTTGGCCGGGATCACCGTGCCGTCATAGAGCTTCATGATCAGCGTCGGATCGTCCTCGCCACGATTCGGGTCGATCACGAGGCGCGAGAAGTTGGACAGGATCGCCGGGGCGTCGAGCGCCGCGGCCAATGCGCGCGCCACCCCCGCCGCGCCCACATCCCAGGCGATGTGACGCGCCATGTCTGAAGAGGATATGCCGAGGCTGCCGCCGCCGACGAAACCGGGCACGGCGTTGGTGGCGTGGTCGCAGGTCACGAGCCAGCGGGCGGGGCGCGCGGCACCCTCGATGTGATATGGTTGATGCATGGTCCGGGTTGGTATTTGGTGCCCGCCCGATGTAGGACAGTTGCCCGGAAAAGGGAATTGGGTCATAACGCCTCCGACACACCGTTAGCGATAACAGTTTCGCGATCAGCAAGAGGACAGCAGATGAGAAGGCACCGCAATGTCAAGATCGTGGCCACGCTCGGCCCCGCCTCGTCCGACTACGCCACCATCCGCGCCCTGCACGAGGCGGGCGCGGACGTGTTCCGCCTCAACATGAGCCACGGCAAGCACCACGAGATCGCCGCGCGCCATCGCATCATCCGCGAGATCGAGGCGGAACTGAACAGCCCCATCGCCATCCTTGCCGACCTGCAGGGGCCGAAGCTGCGCGTCGGCACGTTTGCCCGCGGCGAGGAGGAGCTGATCGAGGGGGCAACCTTCCGGCTCGACCTCGACGAGGCAGAGGGCGATGCCACGCGCGTCTGCCTGCCCCATGCGGAGATTTTCGCGGCACTGAAGCCGGGCGCGAACCTGCTGGTCAACGACGGCAAGATCCGCCTGCGGGTAAAGGACTGCGGTGCCGATTTCGCCGAGTGCGAGGTGGTGGTGGGTGGCACCATCTCCAACCGCAAGGGCGTCAACGTGCCCGATGTTGTGCTGCCGGTGGCGGCGCTTTCGGACAAGGACCGCGCCGATCTGGAGTTCGCCTGCGAGCTTGGCGTGGACTGGCTCGCGCTCAGCTTCGTGCAGCGCCCCGAGGACGTGAACGAGGCGCGCACGCTGGCGCAGGGGCGCGCCGCGATCCTGTCGAAGATCGAGAAGCCCGCAGCGGTGACATGCTTCGATGATATCCTTGCCGTCTCGGACGGGATCATGGTGGCGCGCGGCGATCTGGGTGTGGAACTGCCCGTGCAGAACGTGCCGCCCATTCAGAAACGGCTGGTGCGCAAGTGCCGCGCGGCGGCCAAGCCGGTGATCGTCGCCACCCAGATGCTCGAATCGATGATCGAGTCGCCCGTGCCCACCCGCGCCGAAGTATCGGACGTGGCCACCGCCATCTACGAGGGGGCGGACGCGATCATGCTCTCGGCCGAATCGGCAGCCGGCGAGTACCCGGTCGAGGCGGTGACCACGATGGACAACGTCGCCCGCGAGGTCGAGAGCGACCCGACCTATCACGAGGTGATCGAGGCCAGCCGCCGGGTCAACCGCCAGAGCATCGCCGACGCCATCGTCGTGGCCGCGCGCGAGATCGCCGAAACCACCGATATCAAGGCGATCTGCTGCTACACCGAATCGGGGACGACCGCGCTGCTGACGGCGCGCGAGCGGCCGCATGTGCCGATCATCGGGCTGACCAGCCTGCAAAGCACAGCACGGCGGCTGGCGCTGACCTGGGGGGTGAACTGCGTGATGACAGAGCAGCTCACCCGGTTCAAGCTGGCGGTACTCAACGCCGCGCGCGCGGCGCGCGCGCAGGGCTATGCCGACGAGAGCGACCAGATCGTCGTTACCGCCGGCGTGCCCTTCAATGTTCCGGGCACCACCAACATCCTGCGCATCGCGCCATGCAAGGAAAGTTTGATCTACGCCACCGATCCGGGGTAATCACGTCGTTGCGGGTTGTCCCGCGGGGGTGTTTCGATGGATGCGGATCTGGCGATGGCGATCGGGCTGGTGCTGGGCGTTTTCTCGGTGCCTGCGCTGCTCTCGGCGATTTCGGAGGGGCGTGCGCCGCGGGTCGGCGCGCTGGTTATGGTGATCGCGTGCGGCCTCATCCTGTGGGCGATCTCGCACAAGCCCGGCGGCTATACCGTCGGCGATCTGCCCGCCGTCATCCTCAACGTGATGGCGCGCTATATCCCCTGACAGGCACATCGGCGGCTCTTGCACAATGCACGCGGCTGACGTATACGGCGCGCTCAATCCGCTGGTCCGGCCCGGAGAGGCATGCCGAGTCCAGCGGGACGACCGACCGAAAAAGGAGCCGGAAATGCCCAAGATGAAGACCAAGTCGAGCTGCAAGAAGCGGTTCAAGGTGTCCGCCAGTGGCAAGATCATCACCGCACAGGCGGGTAAGCGCCACGGCATGATCAAGCGCACCAACAAATTCATCCGCAACGCGCGTGGCACCACCACGCTGAGCAAGGCTGATGAGGCGATCATCAAGCCTATGATGCCGTATTCGCGTTAAGGAGGATTTGAGAGATGTCACGCACCAAAGGTGGGACCGTTACCCACGCTCGCCACAAGAAGATCACCACCGCGGCCAAGGGCTATTACGGTCGCCGCAAGAACACCTTCAAGGTGGCCGCGCAGGCCGTCGACAAGGCCAACCAATACGCCACCCGCGACCGCAAGAACCGCAAGCGCAATTTCCGCGCGCTGTGGATCCAGCGGATCAACGCCGCCGTGCGCGCACAGGACGAATCGCTGACCTATTCGCGCTTCATCAACGGGCTCAGCCTCGCCGGTGTCGAGGTGGATCGCAAGGTGCTCGCCGATCTCGCCGTGCACGAGCCGGCGGCCTTTGCCGCCATCGTCGATCAGGCAAAGCGCGCGCTCGCGGCCTGACGCCGGTCGCACGCGAGGGACAGGACAGGCGCCGCCCGGGGATCATCCCGGGCGGCGTTTTCCGTTTTAGCCGTCTTCGCCACTATCAACCGGCACGTAGAGGTCGCCGCCTTCACGGTACTTCTCGGCCATCGTCGCCATCCCCTCTTTCTGCGCCTCGGCGCGGATGTCGTGGCTGATCTTCATCGAGCAGAATTTCGGCCCGCACATCGAGCAGAAATGCGCCACCTTGTGCGCCTCCTTGGGCAGGGTCTGATCGTGGAAATCGCGCGCCGTCTCGGGATCGAGCGAGAGGTTGAACTGATCCTCCCAGCGGAACTCGAAGCGCGCGCGGCTCAGCGCATCATCGCGCCGCTGCGCGCCCGGCAGGCCCTTGGCCAGATCGGCGGCGTGAGCCGCGATCTTGTAGGTGATCACCCCGGTTTTCACGTCGTCGCGGTCGGGCAGGCCCAGATGTTCCTTGGGCGTGACGTAGCACAGCATCGCGCAACCGAACCAGCCGATCATCGCCGCCCCGATGCCGCTGGTGATATGGTCATAGACGGGCGCGATATCGGTGGTCAGCGGCCCCAGCGTGTAGAACGGTGCCTCATGGCAGCATTCCAACTGTTTATCCATGTTCTCCTTGATCTTGTGCATGGCGACATGGCCCGGCCCCTCGATCATCACCTGGCAATCCCTGGCCCAGGCGATTTTCGTCAGCTCCCCCAGCGTCTCCAACTCGGCAAACTGCGCGGCGTCGTTGGCATCGGAGATGGAACCGGGGCGCAGCCCGTCGCCCAGCGAAAAGCTCACGTCATATTGGCGGCAGATGTCGCAGATTTCCTCGAAATGCTCGTAAAGAAAGCTCTCGCGGTGATGATGCAGGCACCACTTGGCCATGATTGAGCCGCCGCGCGAGACGATCCCCGTCACCCGCTCCACCGTCATCGGCACCATGTGCAGGCGCACGCCCGCGTGGATGGTAAAGTAATCCACCCCCTGCTCCGCCTGCTCGATCAGCGTGTCGCGAAACACCTCCCATGTCAGGTCCTCGGCGACGCCGTTCACCTTTTCCAGCGCCTGATAGATCGGCACGGTGCCGATGGGGACGGGGCTATTGCGAATGATCCACTCGCGGGTGTTGTGGATGTTGCGTCCCGTGGAGAGGTCCATCACCGTATCGGCCCCCCAGCGGATCGCCCAGACCAGCTTTTCCACCTCCTCCTCCATCGAGGAGGTGACGGCGGAGGTGCCCATGTTGGCGTTGACCTTCACCAGGAAATTGCGCCCGATGATCATCGGCTCAAGCTCGGGGTGGTTGATGTTGGCGGGGATGATGGCACGGCCCGCCGCGATTTCGGACCGGACGAATTCGGGGGTCACATGGTCGGGAATGCTCGCCCCCCAGTCGTTGCCGTCGCGCGTCACCGGTCCCGCCTCACGCAACTGGTTCTCGCGGATCGCCACGAATTCCATCTCGGGCGTGATGATCCCGGCACGGGCATAGGCCAGTTGCGTGGGTGCTGCACCGCCGGTGCCGCGCAGGGGCTGCGCCCGCACCGGAAATTCCACCACCAGCCTCTCACCCGAGACAAAGCCGTTATCCTCGGGCTTCACATGGCGGCCCGCATACCCCGCCACATCGCCGCGCGCCATGATCCAGTCGCGCCGCAGGGGCGGCAGGCCACTGGCCACGTCGATCACGGCCTCGGGGTCGGTATAGGGCCCCGAACTGTCATAGACCGGCAGCGGCCCTTCGCCCGCCGTGGGATGGGTCGCAATCTCGCGCATCGGCACGCGGATATCGGGGTGCAGCGCGCCTGCAACGTATGTCTTGCGCGACGCGGGCAAGGGGCCGGTGGTCACGCTGGGGGCGATGTCATTGGTGGGGATGGTCATGCTTGGTGCTCCTCGTTGCACGGTGCCAAAGAGACCAGATGAGCCGTGGCCGGGGAGCATCGGGGCACAGGTCGCGACCCCGGTTCGGAACCGGCAGACCACCAGCAGGCGCGCGGTTCCTCAGCTTCCTACGCCAGTATCAACTGGGTCAGGTTCAAAGGGTCGCCTCACCGGTGTCACCACCTGTCAGCCTCTCAGTCCCCAAGGCGGGACTCCCCTGCAAGACCGGACGCTAGACGATACCCATGTCCGGGGCAAGCATCGTCCCCGCACGCCTCTCTTGTCGGTGCGCCACGTCGCTTGCTAGACAGGTGGGGGCGAATGCCCGGGCGGGCCCGGCATCCAAGCGAACGGACGGGCCGGGAATGACCGACAAGGCGGACACATCCATCCTTCTCACCGGGGCTTCGGGCCGCGTCGGTCGGATGCTGTGCGCCTGCTGGCAGGACGTGGTCCCCGGCCTCGCGCTCCTCCCGCAATACCGCCGTGCGGCCCCGCAGGGCGCGCTGGCGTGGAATCCGCTCGACGGGCCGGGCGCGCTCCTCGACCATATCGCGGAGACGGGCCGCCGCCCGGCAGCGATCGTGGCGCTCGCGGGCATCACGCCGGGGCCGGGGCGCGACCTGTCGCTCAACACCGCGCTGGCCGAGGCCACGCTCGACGCGAGCGTGGCTGCGGGCGTGCCGCGCGTGCTGCTGGCCTCCTCCTCGGCGGTCTATGGCGGGGACGGCGGCGCGCCCTTCGGCGAGGACGCCCCTCCCGCGCCGGTCAACGCCTACGGCACCGCCAAGCAGGAGATGGAGGCCGCCTGCGCCCCGTGGCGCGCGCGCGGCCTCGACATCTGCGCGATGCGCATCGGCAACGTGGCGGGGGCGGATGCACTGCTGCGCAACGCAGTGCGCGCCGGGCCGGGTGGGGCGGTGGTGATCGACCGCTTCGCCGATGGCGGCGGGCCGGTGCGTTCTTATATCGGTCCGACGACTCTCGCCATGGTGCTCGCCACGCTCTGCCGCCACCCTGGGCCCCTGCCCAGGGTGCTCAACATCGCAGCACCGCGCCCGGTGACGATGACGGCGCTGGCAAAGGCGGCGGGCGCGCGCATCGAAACGCGCCCCGCACCCCAGGGCGCGCATCAGCACATCACCCTCGATTGCCGCCGCCTCGCCGCACTGCACCGGTTCGCCCCCGGCGACAGCACACCGGCAGAGATGGTGCGCCAATGGCGCGCGGCGGGTGTCGCCTGAGCGCCCTTCGCCCGCGTGTCTCAGTTCCGCCGCAGCGCCCGGAACGCCGCCGAGGCCCCCCAGCCCGCGGCGATGGCGATCGCCAGAGACATCAGCCCATAGGCCAGCGGCTGCTGCCGCGACAGGGTAAAGAGCCAGCGCTCCAGCCCCACCTTGCGCACGTCGATCACCGTCTCGAACTGTGACACCACACGCCCCTCGCGGGTGAGAAAAATCCGCGTTCTGTAGGCCCCCTCGGTGAGGTTCGCGGGCAGGCTGATCGCGGTGCGAAACAACGTCTGCTCGTCGAGGGCGACGGCGTTTTCCAACAGTTGATAGGCATTCTGCCGCTCGCGGATGCGGATGAGCGCGTCGGTAAAGCTCTCGACATCGGCGGCCATGCTCGCCGCCCCGACCGAGCGGATCGCGCGCGGGATGGAGACCCGGTGGCGCAAATCCTCGGTATTGGTCAGAACCTGCCCGAACGGCCCGCTCGTGGCCACGGCATAGAAGGTGGGTGCGGCGTCGAGATCGACCGTGTCGGTATTGACCCAGATCCCGAGCACGCGCTCCTTGCGGCGCACCGTCACCGGCTGTGACGGGCCGGCCACGGTGATCACCACATCGAGCGGCACCTCCGATATCGGGGCCTCGCGCTTGACCGCGCCGAAGATCAGGATATCCGACCCCTCGAACGTGGCGGTGATCGCCACCCGGTCCCGCGACAGGCCCAGCACCACCTCCTCGGCGCGCAGGGGCAGGGCGGCGAGAATCAGCAGGAGCGCGAGACGCAGCATCAATGCCCCCCCGCGCCGGAGGCGATGGAATAGAGCTCGGACGGCATCACCAGCAGATCAAAGGCCAGCTTGCCGCAGACCACGAGCACCATGACCGCCAGCAGGATACGCAGTTGCTCGGCCTTCATGCGGGTGCCGATCATGGTGCCGAACTGCGCCCCGATCACGCCGCCGACCAGCAAAAGCACCGCCAGCGCAACATCAACGGTGAAGTTGGTGGTGGCGTGCAGCAGCGTGGTAAAGGCGGTGACGAAGATAATCTGAAAGAGCGACGTGCCCACCACCACCTTGGTCGGCATCCCCAGAAGGTAGATCATCGCCGGGACCATGATGAAGCCGCCACCCACGCCCATGATCGCGGCCAGAATGCCCACCGCCACGCCGACCAGAAGCGGCGGGATCACCGAGATATAGAGCCCCGACGTGCGGAACCGCATCTTGAAGGGCAGCCCGTGCACCCAGCCGTGCTTCTTGCGCTTGGGGGCCACGCCGCGGCGGGTATTGCGGATCGCACGCAGGCTCTCGATGAACATCATCCCGCCGATCACACCCAGGAAAACGACGTAGCAGAGCTTGACCAGAAGATCGACCTGACCCAGCGATTTCAGGTAGTTGAATACCACCACACCGACGGCCGCACCGACCAGGCCACCGATCAGCAGCACCGTGCCCATCGTGAGATCGACGGTCTTGCGGCGCAGATGTGCAAGCACCCCTGAAAATGAGGCGGACATGATCTGTGCCGCCCCGGTCGCCACCGCGACGGCGGGGGAAATACCGATGAAAAACAACAGCGGCGTTAGGATGAACCCGCCGCCCACGCCGAACATACCCGAAAGAATCCCCACGATCCCACCAAGCCCCAACAGCAGGAAGGCGTTGACCGAAACCTCGGCGATGGGGAGATAGATCTGCATGCCGATTGTTAGACCTATGCCAACGCGATATGCAAGGGAGCGGCGCGGTTTGCACCCCGGAAGGTCGGTAAATTCTTGTTGCCGGAAAGGGTATTTCGCAAAGCGCGAAGGTGCGCGGATCAATCCAGCCGCTTTTTCATGACAAGCGCGTCAACAGCCTCGGCATCTGCACGCGGGTAATATCCCGGACGGCACGCGCAGCCGTGCCAGCGCGCGGCGGCATAGAGGGCACGGGCGGCGGCGTTGTCGGCGGCCACTTCGAGAAAGCCGCGCTGCGCGCCGCGCGCCCGCGCCTCCGCCTCGAACGCCGCGAGCGCGGCGCGGGCAAGGCCCGTGCGCCGGTGCGCAGGATCGGTGGCGAGCGTCAGCAATTCCGCCTCATCCGCGATCGCCCGGCCCAGGGCAAAGGCGCGCGCATCGCCGACGACAAAGACATGCGGGCTGTCCAGCAAGGCCGCGAATTCCACCGCCGACCAGTTCCGCCCCTGCCCGGCGAAGGCGCGGGTGTGGGTGGCGGCGAGCGTCTCAGGCGTCATCCAGGATCACCGGCGGCGCGTCGCGGGCGGGGGCGGCATCGGCGGGCCGTGCATAAAGCGGCGCGGGCGGCGGCGCATCGGCGGGGGCCGCTTGCGCCAGCAGCGCGATCAGGCGCGCCGTCTCGGCGGGCGAAGGCGGGCCTGCCGCGTCGGCAACATCCGCAGTCGGGACCAGCGCGGGACCCACGCCGGGGGCCAGGACATGAACCATGCCACGCGGCGCAGGCACGGCGGGCGTGCCGCTCGCGCCGGTCGCCCGGATCACATCGAAGACATTGATTCCAATAGCAGAAATATCCAGCGACAGGGCCAGTCCGCGCGCCGCGGCGACGGAAATCCGGATGCCGGTGAAATTGCCGGGGCCGATGCCCACGCCGATGCGCGACAGGTCGCGCCAGTGCGCGCCGCCCTCGGCCAGCACCTCTTCCAGCAGCGGCATGAGGCGTTCGGCCTGCCCGCGCGCCATCGCCTCGGTGCGGACCGCGAGTACCCGGTCGCCCGACAGCAAAGCGGCCGCGCAATGCGCGGCCGATGTGTCGAACCCCAGTGTCAGCGGATCAGAGCCCAACGGGGCGCACCTCTGTCACCTCGGGGATGTAGTGGCGCAGCAGGTTCTCGATGCCCATCTTGAGCGTGATGGTCGAGGACGGACAGCCCGCGCAGGCCCCCTGCATGTGCAGGTAGACCACCCCGCGCTCGAACCCGTGAAAGGTGATGTCGCCACCGTCCTGTGCCACGGCAGGACGCACGCGGGTATCCAGCAACTCCTTGATCTGGCCCACGATTTCCGAGTCCTCGCCGCTGTGGTCGGCGTGACCGGAGGCACCGCCGCCCTCTTGCGACATGACCGGTTGACCGGATTGGTAATGCTCCATTATCGCGCCGAGGATGGCCGGCTTGACATGGTCCCACTCGGTGTCGTCGGCCTTGGTCACGGTGACGAAATCATTGCCGAGAAACACCCCGGCAACCCCGGGCACGCGAAAGATGCGCGCCGCCAGCGGCGAGGCGTCGGTGCCTTCGGCGCTGGGGAAATCGGCGGTGCCGCCCTCGAGCACGGACTGGCCGGGGAGGAACTTGAGCGTCGCGGGGTTGGGCGTGGATTCGGTCTGGATGAACATGGGGGGCCCCTTTTTCAGCTAGGCAAGATATGCGCGCGGGCAGGCCGCGAGTCAAGGTTTGGAACGATTCTAAAACGACGCGGGCCGCTCGCGAACCGACAGGTTCGGAGGGCGAACCACACGGTTCGCGCCATCGGGCGCACGGTCAGGTAATCGCTTCGAGACGGTCCTTGCTGAGATCGCCCGGCACGATGGTGATCGGAATGGGCAGCCCCCCGGAATTGCGGGTCAGTTGCGTGACCAGCGGCCCCGGCCCCTTCTTGTCGGCGGCGGCGCCGAGCACCAGCACGCCGATCTCGGGGTCGTCGCGGACCTGCGCCATGATCTCGGCCACCGGCTCGCCCTCGCGGATGACAAGCTCGGGGTCGACCCCCTGCTTGTCGCGCATCCACTTGGCGAACACCTCGAAATGCGCCTCGATGCGCTCGCGCGCCTCTTCACGCATGATGTCGCCGACGCCGATCCAGTGGTTGAACTCCTCGGGCGGGATCACCGAGAGGATTTCCACCCCACCACCGGTATGCGCCGCGCGCATCGCCGCGAAGCGCATGGCGTTGAGACATTCGCGGCTGTCGTCGAGCACCACGAGAAACTTGCGCATGGGACCGGCCTCCTCAGGCGGGCATCATGACCCGGAACGGGGACCGGGGCAAGAGAGGTAAGGCGCGGATCGTGACCCGTGCGGAATGGAGTATTTGAGCCAAGAAGAAACGCGCCGCTCACGCGAATGTGCCCGCGATGCGCCCCAGAAGCATGAAGGCGCGGGCGGTGCGGGTGTCGGCGAGGTCGGAGATCTCGGCATCGGTGGCGGTCTCGGCGAAATCGGACACCATCCGGTCGAACAGCCGCAGGAAATGGTGCGCCGCGTCGCGGAAAATCGTGTCCTGCTTCATCCGCGCGGCGGTGAGTGCCAGCGACGAGCGGTCGCGGATGCCGCCGAGGGCGGCGATGGGGCGGCCGCGCTCGCCGGCGGCGAAGCGGCGCCAGATCTCGGGGCGGGCCATGTCGGGGCGCAGGTCGTCCATGTAGATGCCGTCCTGCGCCAGCAGGGTGAGCACGTCCTGCGCGGCGCGCACGAGCTGTGCGGTGGGCCGGTCCCTGAGCGCACGGCGCAGCGCGTTGAACCCGGCCTTGTCCTCGGGGCTTTCGGGGAAATTGAGCGCACGGATGAAATCGGCGCGCGCGAGCGGCGGGGACATGTCCTCGGCGGGGGTGCCGAGCGGCAGCACCACCTGGCCCGAGGACGTGTCGGGCGGGGGCGGCGCGGGCGGCGCCGGGCGCGGCGGCTCGGGCGCGCGCACCGAGGAGAAGGTGGCGAGCGCCGTCTCGGTCTTGCGCTGGGCGGCCACGATCTCGTCGAGCTTCTGCGCCACGGTCTTGTCCACCGTCGCGCCGAGCGACTGGTTCTGGGTGATGTAAGCCTCGCGGATGGCGTCTATGGCGGCGCGCAGCCGCGCGCTCTCCTCGCGCATGGTGCGGCTGGCGCGGGCAGCGGTGGCCCCCACCCACAGCAGCGCCACCGGCATGAACACCGCAATCAGCACGATGACGAAATGCAGTGCGCGCCCCGCCGAATCCGGGCCCGGCGCCACCGTGACGATGTAGAGCGCCGACCCGCCGAGCCACGCCACCGAGAGCACCGTGGCAATGATCTCGACCGCGGTCAGCCGCCCGCGCGGCGGGGCGGTGGAGCGCGGTTCGGGATCGTTTGTCGGGGCCATGGGACGGGCCTTTGCCTCAGATATAGGCCACCTTGACCACCTCGTAGGAGCGATCGCCACCCGGCGTGCGGACCTCGACGCTGTCGCCCTCTTCCTTGCCGATGAGGGCGCGGGCGATGGGCGATTTCATGTTGAGCAGGCCCTTCTCGATACTGGCCTCGTGCTCGCCCACGATCTGCCATGTGTGGCGGGCCTCGGTATCCTCGTCGATCAGGGTCACGGTGGCACCGAACTTGATCGCGCCCGACAGGCGCGTGGGGTCGATCACCTCGGCGAGGCTGAGGATGCCCTCGACCTCCTTGATGCGGCCCTCGATGAAGGACTGCTTTTCCTTGGCCGAGTGATATTCGGCATTCTCGCTGAGATCGCCATGCTCGCGCGCCTCGGCGATGGCGCGGATGATGGCGGGGCGCTCGACCGACTTGAGGTGCTTGAGCTCCTTTTCCAGCGCTTCGTGACCGGCGGCTGTCATCGGTATCTTTTCCATTGCGCGCG
The DNA here is from genome assembly GCF_042430665.1 of Roseovarius ramblicola. Lineage (NCBI taxonomy): Bacteria > Pseudomonadati > Pseudomonadota > Alphaproteobacteria > Rhodobacterales > Roseobacteraceae > Roseovarius > Roseovarius ramblicola. The sequence goes on from NZ_JBHMEC010000003.1 coordinate 60,124, forward strand.
TCCATCATCGCAAGAGGGGCCGCGAACCCGCAGCCCCGTTGGTGGTGTTCAATTGTGCATCCGAGACTGCACGAAGCGCGCGCCCGATTGCAAGAGCGGATCGCCGGGGCGGCCGGTTTCGCGCGCGTGAACATGGCCGCGAACGCGACAAATTGCCGGTTTCAGGGGGTCGGAACGTCGTGTTTCAATTGACGCCTCGCGCGGGCGCACGATAGTCACTCACGACAGTTTGTTGCGCGGCGGCGGGCGAAGGCTGCGCGCGCCCCGGGGAGAGGATGGAGACGATGAGCGAAGCGACGCGCGAAGCGATGGAATACGACGTGGTGATCGTCGGGGCGGGGCCCGCGGGCCTGTCGGCGGCGATCCGGCTCAAGCAGCTTGACGAGAGCCTCGAGGTCGTGGTGCTGGAGAAGGGCTCGGAGGTGGGCGCGCATATCCTGTCGGGTGCGGTACTCGACCCGTCGGGCCTCGACGCGCTGATCCCCGACTGGAAGGACAAGGGCGCGCCGCTCAACACCCCCGTCACCGAGGACAATTTCTACATGCTGGGCGCGGCGGGCCGGGTGCGCGTGCCGAACTGGCCGATGCCGCCGCTGATGAACAACCACGGCAACTATATCGTCTCGATGGGCAATGTCTGCCGCTGGATGGCCGAACAGGCCGAGGCGCTGGGGGTGGAGATATTCCCCGGCATGTCGTGCTCGGAGATGGTCTATGGCGAGAGCGGCGAGGTGCGCGGCGTGGTCGCGGGCGAGTTCGGGCGTAATCCCGACGGCACGCCGGGCCCCAATTACGAGCCGGGGATGGAGCTGCATGGCAAGTACGTGTTCCTGTCGGAGGGTGTGCGCGGCAGCCTGTCGAAGGAGGTGATCGCGAAATACGATCTCGCCAGCGGTGTCGAGCCGCAGAAATACGGTCTCGGCATGAAGGAAATCTGGGAGGTGGACCCCGACAAGCACCGCGAGGGCAGCGTCACCCACACGATGGGCTGGCCGCTGGGCAAGAACGCCGGCGGCGGCAGCTTTATCTACCACCTGGAGAACAACCAAGTTTACGTGGGCTTCGTGGTGCACCTCAACTACGAAAACCCGCATCTCTATCCGTACATGGAATTCCAGCGCTTCAAGCATCATCCGATGGTCGCCGACCTGCTGAAGGGGGCCAAGCGCGTGGCCTATGGCGCGCGGGCGATCTCGGAGGGCGGCTGGCAGTCGATGCCGAAGATGGTGGCGCCGGGGGTGGCGCTGCTGGGCTGTTCGGTGGGGATGGTCAACGTGCCGCGGATCAAGGGCAACCACAACGCGATGCTGTCGGGCAAGGCCGCCGCCGAGGCCGCGCACGACGCGATCAAGGCGGGCCGCGCGAGCGACGAGCTGGGCGCGTATGAACAGGACGTCCGCGAGGGAGCAATCGGCCGCGACCTGAAAAAGGTGCGCAACGTCAAGCCGCTGTGGTCGAAATTCGGGCTGCTGACCTCGCTCGCGGTGGGCGGTTTCGACATGTGGACCAACACCGCCGGGTTCAGCCTGCTGGGCACGCTAGGGCATGGCAAATCCGACGCCGACGCGACCGGCAAGGCCAGCGATCACACGCCGATCGACTATCCCAGGCCGGATGGCAAGCTGAGCTTTGACCGGCTGACCAACGTGAGCTATTCGATGACCAACCACGAGGAGAGCCAGCCCTGTCACCTGCGGCTGGGCGACCCGGAGGTGCCGACCAGGGTCAACCTGCCGCAATATGCCGAGCCGGCGCAGCGGTATTGCCCGGCGGGGGTCTATGAGGTGGTGCAGGAGGAGGGCAGCGACCCGCGCTTTGTCATCAATTTCCAGAACTGCGTGCACTGCAAGACCTGCGACATCAAGGATCCGAGCAAGAACATCACCTGGGTCACGCCGCAGGGCGGCGACGGGCCGAACTATCCGAACATGTGACGCAGGCGTGACCGGGTGCGGCGCGATCTCCGGGGCGCACCGCATTGCCTTGGGCCCGGTGGCACATTAGGTTTGACCGGTGGTTTTCAGCAGAAGGGGCTTCATCGTGACGCATCGCAGGATTCTGGCCGCGCTCGCCGTGTTGGTGACGCTGGGCGCGCAGGTCGCGGCGCAGACACCGTCGGGCGCCTATCTTGCCGCGCGCCACGCCCGCGCGCAGGGTGACGTCGCTGCCGCCGCGCAGTATTACGCGCAGGTGCTGACGCGCGATCCGGGCAATCCCGCGATCCTCGAAAACGCCGCCTTCGCCTACATGGCGCTGGGGCAGACCGACCGTGCCGCAGCGGTGGCGCGCAAGCTGGAAGCGGAGGGTGCGAAGAGCCATGCCGCGCAGATCCCGCTCATCGTCGAGGCGGTGCGGAACGAGGACTGGGACGGGCTGATCGCGCGCATCGAGGCCGGGCGCGGGGCGGGCGATCTGGCCGACGGCATGATCGCGGCCTGGGCCGAGATCGGGCGCGGTGACATGTCGGCGGCGCTGGCGCGGATCGACGCCGTCGCCGGGGAGCGGGGCATGCGCGGCTTTTCGCTCTACCACAAGGCGCTGGCGCTGGCGGTGGCGGGCGATTTCGAGGCCGCGGATGCCGTATTTTCCGGCGAGTCCGACGGTCCGGTGCAGCGCACGCGCAGCAGTGTCCTGGCCTGGGTGCAAGTGCTCAGTCAACTGGGCGAGACCGAGCGCGCGCTGGCCATTCTCGACGACAGTTTCGGCACCGAGCCGGGCCCGGAAGTCGCGGCGCTGCGCGCGCGGCTGGAGGCCGGTGAGACGGTTCCCTTCACGCTGGTCGAGGGGCCGCGCGACGGTGTGGCGGAGGTGTTCCTGTCGCTGGCCCGCGCGCTGAGGCAGGATGCCGACAACGAGTTCGTGTTGATCTATGGGCGCGCCGCCGAGGCGATCGACCCCGGGCGCGTGCACGCCACGATCATCGCTGCCGAGACGCTGCAGAGCATGAGGCAGTACAAACTGGCCATTGCGGCCTTTGCCAGCGTGCCGCGGGATCATCCGGCCTTTTACACCGCCGAACTGGGACGCGCCGAGGCGCTGCGCGCCACCGGCAAGCCCGACGCGGCGGCGGAGGTGCTGGCACAGCTTGCCGCGCGCTTTCCCGACATCGTGGAAATCCACGTTGCGGCGGGCGACCTGCACCGCGAACAGGAGGAATACGAGGCCGCCATCGCCGCCTATGACCGCGCCATCGCCCTGCTTGAGGCGCGCGACACCCCCAACTGGTTCGTCCGTTACGTGCGTGGCATCGCCCATGAGCGGCTCGACAACTGGCCCGAAGCCGAGGCCGATTTCCGCCGTGCGCTAGAGCTGAACCCCGATCACCCGCAGGTGCTAAACTATCTGGGCTACACGATGGTCGAGAAGGGAATGAACCTCGACGAGGCGCTGGGCATGATCGAGCGCGCGGTCGCGGCGCAGCCCGACAGCGGCTATATCGTCGATAGCCTCGGCTGGGTGCTCTATCGGCTGGGCCGTTACGACGAGGCCATCGGCCACATGGAGCATGCCGCGGAACTGATGCCCACCGACCCGGTGGTCAACGACCACCTGGGCGACGTGCTCTGGGCCGTGGGGCGCGAGACCGAGGCACGATTCCAGTGGAGGCGCGCGCTGTCGCTGCACAAGACCACGCCGTCGCCCGATCTCGACCCCGAGCGGGTGCGCCGCAAGCTGGAGGTCGGGCTCGACAAGGTGCTGCGGGAAGAAGGGGCCGATCCGCTCCGGGTGGTCGATGACGGCGGCTGAGGCGGCTGTTCACGAGGCGGCACCGGCCAAGATCAACCTTGCCCTGCATGTGACCGGGCGGCGGGCCGACGGCTATCATCTGCTCGACTCGCTGGTGGCGTTCGCCGACGCGGGGGACCGTGTGACCGCCCGCGCCGCCGGGCAGACGCGGCTGCACGTGACCGGGCCGATGGCCGCCCGGGTGCCGGTGGACGCGCGGAATTCGGTGCTGCGTGCCGCCGCGCTGATCGGCGTGAGCGCCGATATCACCCTCGACAAGCACCTGCCCGCCGCCGCCGGGATCGGCGGCGGATCGAGCGACGCTGCGGCCACGCTGCGCGCGCTGGCGAGGCTGGGCGACAGGCCCCTGCCCGAGGCGCTGAGCCTCGGGGCGGATGTGCCGGTCTGCCTGTTGGCAGGGGCCGCGCGGATGTGCGGGATCGGCGAGGACGTGGCGCGGGTGGAGGGCCTGCCCGCGCTCGACGCGGTGCTGGTGAACCCGGGCGTACCGGTGGCCACGCCCGAGGTGTTCGCCCGGCTGGAGTGTCGCGGGAATGCGGCGATGCCCGAGGTGCTGCCGCGCTGGCGCGACGGGGCCGACTGCGCGCGCTGGCTGGCCGCGCAGCGCAACGACCTGGAGGCCCCGGCGCAGGCGCTCTGCCCCGCGATCGGCGCGGTGCTGGAGCGGCTGCGCGCGGGCGCGGGATGCACGCTGGCGCGGATGTCGGGATCGGGTGCCACCTGTTTCGGCCTCTGCCCCGACGCGGCGACGGCGCGGGCCGAGGCGGCGCGGATCGCGGTGGAACGGCCCGATTGGTGGGTGGTGGCCACGCGGCTCAGGTAAGGTGTGCTCAGGTGAGGCGCGCAAACACGTAATCGGCGAGGTGATCGAGCATGTCGCGCACCGGGTGCGCGGGCAGCACCCCGAGCGCGCCGCGCGCCTCCGCGACCCACGCTATGGCGGCGGCGCGGGTGGCGTCGAGCGCGCCGCGCGCGTGCAGGATATCGAGCGCGCGGTCGAGATCGCCGTCCTGCTGATCGCCCTTCTCGATGGTGCGCCGCCAGAACGCGCGCTCGCCCTCGTCGGCCTGCGCCATGGCGCGGATCACCGGCAGGGTGACCTTGCGCTCGCGGAAATCGTCGCCCACGTTCTTGCCGGTGGATTTGGCGTCGCCCTGGTAATCGAGCAGATCATCGACGATCTGGAAGGCGATGCCGAGCGCATCGCCGTAATCATGGAGTGCCGCGATCCGGCGTTCCGGCGCGCCCGCGATCACGCCGCCCACCTGCGTCGCCGCCGAGAAGAGCGCCGCCGTCTTGCCGCGCACCACCTGGAGATAGAGCGCCTCGGTGGTGGCGAGATCGCGCGCCGTGCTGAGCTGAAGCACCTCGCCCTCGGCGATGGTGGCGGCGGCGTCCGACAGGATGTCGAGCACGCGCAGCGATTCGGTCTCGACCATGAGCTGGAAGGCACGGGCGAAGAGATAATCGCCCACCAGAACGCTCGACTTGTTGTCCCACAGGAGATTGGCGGTGGGCCGTCCCCGGCGGCTGGCGCTCTCGTCGACCACGTCGTCGTGCAGGAGCGTGGCGGTGTGGATGAATTCGACGGTGGCGGCGAGGCGCACGTCGTGATCGCCCGCGTAGCCGCACAGGTCGGCGGCGGCGAGGGTCAGCATCGGGCGCAACCGCTTGCCGCCCGCCTCGACGAGATGGGCCGTCACCTCGGGGATGCGGGGGGCATGGCGCGACGCCATGCGCGCGCGGATGAGGGCGTCGACATCGCCAAGCTTGGCGGCGAGATGCGCAGCGAGCGCCTCGTGCGGTTTGGTGGCTGCGTCGTCCAAGCCCATCCTTTTCCCCCGGCCCTCGACAAAGGGCGCACGGTGCCCTTATCTCGCGATCATGAGACAGTTATACCGCACCACCGACATGGCAAACATGGCATTTGCCAAGGCGCTGCTTCAGGGCGAGGATATAGACTGCTTTGAAATGGACGTAAACATGAGCGTGCTGGAAGGCTCGATCGGGATTTTCCCGCGCCGCCTGATGGTGGGCGAGGACGATTTCGACGCGGCGCGCGCGGCGCTTCTGGATAACGGGTTCTCGCTTGAGGAGTGAGCCGTTTGCCGGGGACGACCTGAGCCACGACGCCTTTCTCGGCGGGCGGCTGGAGATCGCGCAGCCGCGGCGGGGATATCGCGCCGGGATCGACCCGGTGCTGCTCGCCGCCGCGGTGCCCGCGCGGACGGGGGAGACGCTGCTCGATCTGGGCTGTGGCGCCGGCGTGGCCGCGCTCTGCGTCGGCGCGCGGGTGCCGGGGATGCGGCTGGCGGGGCTGGAGCGTCAGCCCGCCTATGCCGCGCTGGCGCAGGGCAACGCGGCGCGCAACGGGATCCCGATGGAGGTGGTGACCGGCGATGTCGCCGCGATGCCCGAGACCCTGCGGCAGCGGCAATTCGACCACGTCATCGCCAACCCGCCGTATTTCGACCGCGGCGCGGGCACGCGCGCCGCCGATGCCGGGCGCGAGGGGGCGCTGGGCGAGGCGCTGCCGCTGGCCGACTGGGTGGCGGCGGCGCTGCGGCGCTGCCGTCCCGGCGGGCATGTCTGCGTCATCCACCGCGCCGAGCGGCTGGGGGAACTGCTGGCGGCGATGCGCGGCTCGGTCGAGGTGCTGCCGCTGATTCCCCGGCGCGGGCGGGCGGCGCGGCTGGTGCTGGTGCGGGGGCGCAAGGGCGGGCGCGCAGCGCTCCGGCTGTGCGACGGCTGGCTGCTGCATGACGGGGCGTGCCACCCGGGCGACCGGGAAAACCTCACGGCATCAACGGCATCGGTGCTGCGCGATGCGGCCGCCCTGCCGTTTTGCCGTTGAATTGGCGAAAATGCGTTCGGAAAAAAGCCGCGCATCCTGCACGCGCAGCGTGACAGAATTGTAAAACTGTGCTGCAATTCCCATGTCCTTTGGACACCCATTTCACTGAGGAGACAGCCAATGAGCTTGAGTTCGCATATCGAGGAACTGAAGAAGAAGCACCACGCGCTCTCGGAAAAGGTGGAGGCGGCGCAACGCGCCCCGGGGGTAAGCTCGCTGGAACTCGCAGAGCTCAAGAAACAGAAACTGAAGATCAAGGAAGAAATCGAGCGCCTGACAGTCAACGCCTGACGGTCAACGCCTGACAGACGGCGCGGGCCGGGCGCATTGCCCGGCCCGCTTGCTCTCGTGTGATTACGAGAAAAACTGCCCGCCATTGGCGGAGATGGTCGAGCCATTGATGAAGCTCGCGTCGTCGGAGACGAGGAAGGCCACGCAGCGGGCGATTTCCTCGGGCTCGCCGAGGCGGCCTGCCGGGATCATGCCGATGATCGCCTCGCGCACCTTTTCCGGCACCGCCATCACCATCTCGGTCGCGATGTAGCCGGGGCAGACGGCGTTGGCGGTGATACCCTTGGCCGCGCCCTCTTGCGCGAGGCTGCGCACGATGCCGAGATCGCCGGCCTTGGTCGCGGCATAGTTGGTCTGGGCGAACTGGCCCTTTTGCCCGTTGACCGAAGAGATCACCACGACCCGTCCAAAGCCGCGCTCGCGCATCCCCGGCCACACCGGATGGACGGTGTTGAACACGCCGGTGAGGTTGGTGTCGATCACCTCTTTCCACTGCTGCGGAGTCATCTTGTGGAACGGTGCGTCGCGCGTGATGCCCGCGTTGGCCACGACGATGTCGATGGGGCCGAGATCGGCCTCGACCTGCGCGATTCCGGCCTTGGACTCGTCGTAATCGGCGACGTTCCACTTGTAGGTCTTGATGCCGGTCACATCGGTGAATTTCGCGGCGGCCTCATCGTTGCCGGCATAGGTGGCGGCAACGGTGTAGCCGTCGGCCTTGAGCGCCTTGGAAATGGCGGCGCCAATTCCGCGCGATCCCCCGGTGACGAGTGCAGTTCTGGCCATGATATCCTCCGCTATGGCTTGGTTCGTAAGGTGATTACCGGTTTGACCGGGTGAGCGCAACAATGTTGCGCGGTAAATTCTCTGCGATGCGGCCACGACCTGCTGCGGGCCGGAAAAAAGGGCGCCCTTTGCCGGCGCCCTTTGGTAATCCGTGCCCGCGTCACCGCGCGCCGGTCACGGGCGCTCGACGCAGAGCGCGACGCCCATGCCGCCGCCGATGCACAGCGTGGCGAGACCCTTTTTCGCACCGCGGCGCTGCATCTCGAACAAGAGCGTGTTGAGCACGCGGCAGCCCGAGGCCCCGATCGGGTGGCCGATCGCGATGGCGCCGCCGTTGACGTTCACGATGTCGGGGTTCCAGCCCATCTCCTTGTTGACGGCGCAGGCCTGCGCGGCAAACGCCTCGTTGGCCTCGACAAGGTCGAGGTCATCGACGCTCCACCCCGCCTTTTCCAACGCCTTGCGGCTGGCATTGACCGGCCCGACGCCCATGATCGACGGATCGACCCCGGCGGTGGCGTAGGAGGCGATGCGCGCCAGCGGGGTGATGCCGCGGCGCTCGGCCTCATCGGCGGACATCAGCAGGGTGGCGGCGGCCCCGTCGTTGAGACCGCTGGCGTTGGCGGCGGTGACGCTGCCGTCCTGCGCGAAGGCCGGGCGCAGCTTTTGCATGCCCTCGATGGTGGCCCCGTGGCGGATGTATTCGTCCTTGTCCACCACCGTCTCGCCCTTGCGGGTCTTGACGGTGAAGGGGATCACCTCGTCATCGAAGCGGCCTGCCTTCTGCGCGGCCTCGGCCTTGTTCTGGCTGGCCACGGCGAACTCGTCCTGCGTCTCGCGGGTGACCTGCCACTTGTCGGCGACGTTCTCGGCGGTCTGGCCCATGTGGTAGCCGTTGAACGCGTCCCACAGCCCGTCGCGGATCATCGTGTCGATATATTTCATGTCACCCATCTTGTGGCCCGCGCGCAGATGCGCGGCGTGCGGCGAGAGCGTCATGCTTTCCTGCCCGCCGGCGCAAACGATCTGCGCGTCGCCAAGCTGGATATGCTGGGCCCCGAGCGCCACCGCGCGCAGGCCCGAGCCGCAGACCTGGTTGATGCCCCAGGCCGCCGATTCGATGGGCAGGCCGGCGTTGACGTGCGCCTGGCGCGCCGGGTTCTGGCCCTGCGCGGCGGTCAGCACCTGGCCGAGGATGGTCTCGGAGACCTCGGCCTTGTCGATGCCCGCGCGCGCGACCACTGCCTCGAGCACGGCGGCCCCGAGATCGTGGGCGGGGGTGGTGGCGAACGCGCCGCCGAACGAGCCGACAGCGGTGCGCGCCGCGGACGCGATTACGACATTGGTCATGGATATCCTCCTCCGGGATGATGCAGGCGCGGGGCGCGCCGTGTTTCCGCCGCGTCATAACGCAATCGCTGCGTCGCGGCAACGGGCACGGCCCTTTGCCGCGGGCGCGGCTCAGCCGGTGGCCTGCGCGAACCCGGTATCGAGCCAGGGCGGGCGCACCGTGGGCGCGCCGAAATAATAGCCCTGCAGACAGTCGATCCCGAGCGCCGAAAGGTAGGCGGCGTCGTCGGCGCGCTCGACGCTCTCGGCGACGGTGACCATATCGAACTGCCGCCCGATACTCAGCAGCGCGGCGGCGAGCACCTGGTTGTCGGCGCTGGTGGCGATGCCGCGGATGAACTGCCCGTCGATCTTGAGAATGTCGAAGAAGAAATCCTTGAGGAATCTGAACGATGTGTAGCCGGCACCGAAATCGTCGAGGGCGAATCCCACCCCCCTGCCCTGCAACTCTGTCATGAACCCGATGACAAGCTCGGGCACCAGCATGGCCGAGCTTTCGGTGATCTCGAGGATCAGCCGCTCGGCGATGGTGGGGTCGGCATCAAGCCCCTTGTTCAGCGTGCGCATCCAGCGGCGGTAGCCGATGGAGCGGGCTGACATGTTGATGGACAGCCGCAGGTCGGGGTATTCGGCGAGGGTGGCGAGCCCCTTTTCCAGCGCCAGGCAGTCGATGATGCGCCCGCTCTCGCGGGTTTCCAACTGGGTAATGAACTCGCGCGCGGGGATCACGCGGCCGGTTTCGTCGGTGACGCGAATCAACCCCTCGTAGAAGGCCGGGCGGTCCGTTTGCCCGGCGGTCACAACCGGCTGAAAGGCGAGCAGCACCTGGCGGTGGCGGATCGCCGCCTCGACCATGTCGATCACCGAGCGGTCGCGCGTGGACACGGCATAATTGAGCGGGCTGTCATGCCCGGCGGGGATATCCGCCCATTTTCCCTTGCGCGCCATGCCGCCCTCCGATTCCGAATGCGCTTGCAGGGTGCGCGTCCGGCCTTAAGGTTCGCTTAAAGCGCGCATTTGAACGAATTTCCGCAGGATGGCAGGCAGGAGGGCCGCATGGAACGCTGTGGCTGGGCAGGCGGCGACACGCTCTATATCGCCTATCACGACACCGAATGGGGCGTGCCCGAGCGGGACGGCCGCGCGCTGTGGGAGGCGCTGGTGCTGGAGGGGTTTCAGGCCGGGCTGAGCTGGATCACCGTGCTGCGCAAACGCGAGAATTTCCGCGCGGCGTTTCAGGGGTTTGACCCGGAGGCGATCGCGGAATGGGGCGAGGACGAGGTGGCGCGCCTGCTGCGCGATCCGGGCATCATCCGCCATCGGGGCAAGATCGAGGCGACCATCGGCAACGCGCGCGCATGGCAGGAGATCGAGGCGGGGCCGGGCTTTGCCCGCTACATCTGGGATTTCGTTGACGGCAGGCCGGTGCAGAACCGATTCGCGAGCCTCGCGGAGGTGCCGGCCGATACGGAGATGTCCCGTAAACTCTCGAAGGACCTCAAGCGGCGCGGCTTTCGCTTTTGCGGGCCGACCACCGTCTATGCGTTCATGCAGGCGGCGGGGCTGGTCAACGATCACCTGGTGAGCTGCCCCTGCCACGCGCGGGTGGCCGGGATGGGGTGAGCGAGGGGCGAATCCCGCATCGGTATCGTGTCGGTATTCTGTCGGTATTCCGGCGGTGCGGCAAAGCGGAGACCGAGGCGGAACGTCGGGCGGCGTTCCAGAGGACGTTGGAGGGCAGGTGCGGACGCCGCTGCAAGCAGGATGGTCACGATCGACGGGAGTCAGCCCGAAGCGGTCATTGCGAAAACCCACGGGGCTGATCAGACCGCACATTCGCAGCGCTCACGTTCTATGTCTCAGTTGCGGGACAAAGCTGCCGATGGACGAAGGACCGCTTGCGGGTGCTCGTTCAGAATTCGTGATTTTTGCACGCTCTAGCATGAACTCAAAGAGCCGGGACCGACGCGCACGTCGCGTTCAGGCGGTCAGAATGCCAAGGCTGGATTGACTAGACATACTGGTGACGGCTAGCCTTACCAAGTCGGCACAATTTCTCGATGTTACGCAGGGAAAAACGATCTTCATGAAAAGGGACGTCCTGTTCATTCATGGCTGGTGGGCTTCTGATTGGGTCTGGTCCCAGGTTGCGGATCAGTTTTTATCGGCGGGTTTCAATGCGCATGTCGTCACACTTCCTGGTCCAGAAAGCGATCGGTCAAGATTTTCCGACAATCTGGAATACGCACTCGAGGCCGCTCGATCGCTCGGAAATCCGATCCTTGTAGGACACAGTGCCGGAGGTCTTCTGGCAATGAAGATGTGTGAAACCATCAATCCACCGGCCTGCATCGCCATCACGCCTGCGGCTCCGGCAGGCGTGATGCCGCGTCCAAGTTGGCTGTTGCTTCGGTTTTTGGTCGCGGCGTTGCCGTCGATCGCGTTTGGCCGCGAGTTTCTTCCGCGCTCATTGCTACGCCAGATCGACCTCAATCTCCTCTCGGCGGCGGAACAGGATGATATCCTTGAGAAGATGCGTCCGGTTTCGGCGTCTCAGGTCCGCATGATCGCACCCTCGCTGATCGGTGTTGACCGCAGCCGGATTCACACACCGTTGCTGATCGTGGGTGCTTCCGAGGATCGTTTGACACCGGCGGCGCAAACCCGAGCCATTGCTCGCCGTTATGGTGCTGACTATCGGGAGTATCCGAACGCAGCGCACTATATCCTTCGCGAACCAGCCTGGTCCGATATGACGTCCGACGTGATCGATTGGCTCAATGAGCAACAGACCGGATCATTGCAGCAGCTTCAGGCCCAGTAGTCGCGGCAGCGGCGGTATCTCGTGATTTCTGCACGCACTTTGAAGTCGTTTCGGATAAATCCATCAAACCGCGACAGGTCCATTGTGCTGCTGAGCAAGAATGAAACAAGCCGGATCAAACAACTTAATCGATCACGGACCACCAAAGACCGGATAGCCGATGCTGGCATCGAACTCATGAGCCAACCGGACGCGCAGAAATCTTGATTTTGCACGCCAACTTTGAGGAAGAAGACCTTCGCCGCATACTGCCGAATGAGCAATTTGGGCTCTCCCCCGGCATTCGCCGCACTCAGCTTGAAGGTCTGCTGTCGGGAAACGGGCCAAACTTTGCAAACTCCACTTCCTGCGCCAACCCGACCTTCGTCGCGCACGCAGCAAACGCAGGCTGGGTGCCAATCCCCCACACCCGGCGGCACGGATAATGGTGGGTTTCGCCCACCCTACGGCCGGGTTCCGGCCTGTTACGGACCGTGGGGACAGTGCCCTGAGCCGCGCGGGGGATGTTTGTGAGGTCCGCGAGAGACGCGCGGGCGTTGGGGGGCACCTCCCCCGCCCACCCCACAACGCCTGTTTCGGAATCGGCCCCGATGCCCTATATGACCCATCACCCCGACCACAGGACGCACCATGACCCAGACCGCCCCGATCACGCAGGATGTGCTGACCATCCCCCGCAAGGCCCCCGAGGGCGAGCGGATCAACATCGTCGGGCTGACGCGCGATGCGCTGCGGGCGGCGCTGATCGAGGCGGGCACGCCCGAACGCCAGGCGAAGATGCGCGTGAACCAGATCTGGCAATGGGTCTATCAATGGGGGGTGCGGGATTTTCACGCGATGACCAACCTCGCCAAGGCGTATCGCGCGATGCTGGCCGAGACCTTCGTGATCGCGCTGCCGGAGGTGGTGAGCCGTCAGGTGAGCGCCGACGGCACCCGCAAGTACCTGGTGCGGATCGCGGGCGGGCACGAGGTGGAAGTGGTCTATATCCCCGAGACCGACCGGGGCACGCTCTGCATCTCAAGCCAGGTGGGCTGCACGCTGACATGCAGCTTCTGCCACACCGGCACGCAGAAGCTGGTGCGCAACCTGACCGCCGGAGAGATCATCGGGCAGGTGATGCTGGCGCGCGACGACCTCGACGAGTGGCCGAAGCGCGGCGAGGCGGCGGGCGAGCGGCCGCGCCTGATCTCCAATATCGTTCTGATGGGCATGGGCGAGCCGCTTTATAATTTCGAGAATGTCCGCGACGCGATGAAGATCGCGATGGATGGCGAGGGGATATCGCTGTCGCGCCGCCGGATCACGCTGTCGACAAGCGGGGTGGTGCCGGAGATCGCCAAGACCGCGGAGGAGATCGGCTGTCTGCTGGCCGTGAGCTTTCACGCCACCACCGACGAGGTGCGCGACGGCCTCGTGCCGATCAACAGGAAGTGGAACATCGAGACGCTTCTGGGGGCCTTGCGCGAGTATCCGCGGCTCAGCAATTCGGAGCGGATCACGTTCGAATACGTGATGCTCAAGGGCGTCAATGACAGCGATGCGGACGCGCGGCGGCTGGTGCGGCTGATCGCGGGCATCCCCGCCAAGATCAACCTCATCCCGTTCAACGAATGGCCCGGCGCGCCCTACGAGCGCAGCGACTGGGAGCGGATCGAGGCGTTTGCCCATATCCTCTACAAGGCCGGGTATGCGAGCCCGATCCGCACGCCGCGCGGCGAGGATATCATGGCCGCCTGCGGACAGCTCAAATCCGCCACCGAACGCGCGCGCAGGCCGCGGCGCGAGATCGAGGCCGAGGCGGGAGCCACCCGCCCTTGACCGGATTCGCGCCGCTGCCGCAGCCCCTGAACGCCGATGGCGCGGCGCGGCGCGTGGGCGTGGAGATCGAGCTGGGCGGGCTCGACGAGGCGCGGGTGGCGCGGATCGTGGCCGACCGGCTGGGCGGGCACGCGGTGCAGGAGGACAGCCATATCTGGGCGGTCCGGGGCAGCGGCATCGGCGATGTCGCGGTCTATCTCGACATCTTTCTGCGCAAGGCGCAGAAGAGCCGGTTGCGCGACCTGGCGCTCGATCTTGGCCGCGAGGTGGTGCCGGTGGAGATCGTCACCGGCCCGCTGGACATGGACGGGCTGGCGCGGCTCGACGATCTGCGCGAGGCGCTGCGCGACGCGGGGGCGCTGGGCAGCGGCGCGGGGCTGATCTTTGGCTTTGGCGTGCATTTCAACATCGAGGTGGCGGGCGCGCGGGATGCCGACACGGTGCGCCCGCTGCTGGCCTATGCGCTGGTCGAGGACTGGCTGCGCTCGGCCTACCCGATCGACGAGTCGCGCCGCCTGCTGCCGTTCACCGACCCCTACCCCACCGATTTCGTGCGCGCCCTGATCGAGGCGGGGCCGGGGGCGACGCGCGATCAGGTCACCGGGCTCTATCTGGCGCTGACGCCGAGCCGGAACCGGGGTCTCGACATGCTGCCGCTGCTGGCGCATTTCGACGCGGGTCGCATCGCCGCCGCGATCTCGGACAAGACCTCGGCGCGGCCGACCTTTCATTTCCGCCTGCCCGATTGCCGGATCGACGAGGTCGACTGGACGCTGGCCGGGGAGTGGTGGCGCTGGGTGGCGGTGGAGAGGGTGGCGCGCGACGACGCGCTGCTGCGGCGGCTGTCGGATGCCTGGCTTGACGATCACGGGCTGGTGACGCTGTCGCGCCAGCACTGGGCGGCACGCGCGGGCCGCATCCTGCTGACGGCGGGGATCGACACCGCATGACCCGATCCGGCCCGCGCCCCGTGATCGGGGTCACCGTCTCGCGCCGGTCGGGATGGCGCATCTACCCGCTGATCGCGCTCAACCTGTGGCTGGCGGGCGGCTGCGCGCGGCGCTGGCAAGCCGGGCGCGGGATCGACATGGGCACGGTGGACGGCGTCATCATCGGCGGCGGCGACGACATCTCGCCCGATCTCTATGGCGGGCGGCTGGTGACGTCGGCGCGGCTCGATCCCGACCGCGACGCGCTGGAGCGGGGCGTTGTGCTCGATGCCTTCGCGCGGGGGATGCCGGTGCTGGGGATCTGCCGGGGCAGCCAGATGCTCAACGTCGCGCTGGGCGGCACGCTGCACCAGGACGCCTATGCCACCTACGCGGCGAGCGACCACCGGCGCACGGTGCTGCCGCGCAAAGAGGTGCGCATCGTGGCGGGAACGCGGCTGGCGCGGCTGGCGGGGGACGCGCCGATGAAGGTGAACGCTCTGCACAGCCAGGCGGTGGACGGGCTGGGCGAGGGCCTGCGCGTGGCGGCGCACGATCGCGGCGGCATGGTGCAGGCCATCGAGCGGGTCGAGGAGCCGTTCGCGCTGGGGGTGCAGTGGCACCCCGAGCACCTGTTCTACGCAAGGCGGCAGATGGGGATATTCCGCGCGCTGGTGGCCGCCGCGCGGGCGCGGGGGGCAGAGGCGGCGCAGCTTGCCGGGGTGGACGCCGAGGCGGGGTGAGCGAGGGGCATTCTGGCCTTGAGCGGACGTTGGAGTGAGCCGCGCGAGGGCCCGACCGCGGGTGGGCGCTCCAACGATGAAACGGCGCGCTTTATGGTGCCATATACTCCGGCGTTATCAGTAGTTTGAGACGTGGAAAAGCGCCCGCCCGGGGGGCGGGTCATGCCGGAGGCATGCCTCTGGCATGACCGCTCGCGCGGCGGTGCCTTGCGGCACCTTGATTCCGCGCGGGGACATGCACCCAAGGTCCGCTCCAGACCAAAAGCGCGCCACTCCGACCGGCCCCGACAATTCCGCGCGCCCGCCACAATCGCGCGCGATTGTCGCCATATCGGGACAGTATCGCTGGATCATCAAGCAACCGTATCACAGGTGGAAACGATGAGACTTGAGAGCACAAACGACATCCACGCCCTTGTCATGGGCGAGCGCGCCAAGGCCGTGTCCGAGCGCGAATGGCATCACCGGCTGCGCGGCTACGGCTATGCCATCCGCGACGATGCCGAGGGCGCCTATGTCACCTCGATCCTGCGCGGCGGGGCGCTCTGCCGGCTGAACTGAGGCCCGGGGCACGGCGATGCCCCCCGGCGCGGCTCACTTGTCGCGGAACTGCGCCTCGCGCTTTTCGGCGAAGGCGGCCATGCCCTCCTTTTGGTCGTCGGTGGCAAACAGCGAGTGGAACAGACGCCGCTCGAACAGCAGCCCCTCGCGCAGGGTCGTCTCGTAGGAGCGGTTGACCGCCTCCTTGGCCGCCATCACCGAAATCCGCGATTTCTCGGCGATCTTCTGTGCCGCCGACATCGCCTCTTCCATCAGTTTCTTGGCGGGGACGATGCGGCTTACCAAACCGGCGCGCTCGGCCTCTTCGGCATCCATGAAGCGGCCCGTCAGGTTCATGTCCATCGCCTTGGCCTTGCCGATCGAGCGGGTCAGGCGCTGCGTGCCCCCCAGACCGGCGATGACACCGAGGTTGATTTCGGGCTGGCCGAATTTCGCGGTGTCCGCGCAGATGATGAAATCGCACATCATCGCCAGTTCGCAGCCGCCGCCCAGCGCATAGCCCGACACGGCGGCGATGATCGGCTTGCGGACGCGCATGATGGCGTCGCTGTCGGCGGTGAAGAGGTCCTCTGTGAACACCTCCGCGAAGCCCTTGCCGCTCATCATCTTGATGTCGGCCCCGGCGGCGAATGCCTTTTCCGAGCCGGTGAGCACGATGCAGCGCACCTTGTCATTGGCCTGCGCCTCGGCGAGCGCGCGGGCCAGTTCCGACATGAGCTGATCGTTGAGCGCGTTGAGCGCATCGGGACGGTTGAGCTTGATGAGGGCTATGTGATCGTCCACTTCGACGATGATCGTCTCATAGGCCATGAAGTCTGCTTTCGGTGGTTTCGGAAGGGTCGACAGGTCTGATCAACCCGAGTCATTACCATTCTGGCGCGCCCGATCAACCTATCTTTGGCAGCGCGGGCAGTAGAAGCTGGAGCGCGCCGATTGCACGATCCGGGCGATTCGCGCGGCGCAGCCGGGGGTATGACAGGGCGCGCCCTCGCGGCCATAGACGTCGAAACCGTGCTGGAAATAGCCCAGTTCGCCATCGGCCTGCCGGTAATCGCGCAGCGACGAGCCGCCCGCGGCGATGGCGTCGCGCAGCACGTCGCGGATGACGGGGACGAGGCGGCCCACGCGCCGCTGCCCGACATTGCCCGCCAGGCGCCGCGGCGAGATGCGGGCGCGGTAAAGCGCCTCGCAGACGTAGATATTCCCCAGCCCCGCGACGATTCGCTGGTCCAGGAGGGCGGATTTGACGGGGGTGCGCCGCCCGGCGAGGGCGGCGGCGAGATGGCCCTCGTGAAAGCCGTTGCCGAGCGGTTCGGGGCCGAGGCGCGCGAGCAGCGGATGCGCCTCCACGGCGTCGGTCGGCATCAGGTCCATCGCGCCGAAGCGGCGCGGGTCGTTGAAGGTGATGCGCGCGCCGGTTTCCATGTCGAGGATCACATGATCGTGTTTCCCGGGCGCCGGGTGGTCGTGGACGAAGCGGCCCACCGGCGCGCCCGAAACCAGCATCCGCCCCGACATGCCGAGGTGCACCAGCAGCGTCTCGCCGGTCGAGAGATCGGCCAGCAGGTATTTCGACCGCCGCCGCAGCGCCAGCACGCGCGCGCCGGTCAGCCGCGCGGCCATGTCCGGCGGAAACGGCCAGCGCAGGTCGGGGCGGTTGATGCGGGCGCGCGCGATCACATGCCCCTCCATCACCGGCGCAAGGCCGCGGCGCACGGTTTCGACCTCGGGCAATTCGGGCATCGGGCACCTCGGCGCGTGAAAGGGGCGCATTGTCACCCCCGGTCAGCGGCCTATAAGAAGGGCGAGGGACACGGAATGGCAAGAGCCGGGGCAGGCCATGAGCGAGAAAACCACGCATTTCGGATACCAGGAGGTGCCCGAATCGGAAAAGGCGGGCCGCGTGCGCGGGGTGTTCGGCTCGGTGGCGTCGAAATACGACGTGATGAACGACGCGATGTCCCTGGGGATTCACCGGGTCTGGAAGGATGCGATGATGGACTGGCTGGCACCGCACCCCGGCCAGAGCCTGCTCGACGTGGCCGGCGGCACCGGCGATATCGCGTTCCGCTTTCTGCGGCGCGCGGGGCACGGCCACGCCACGGTGCTCGACCTGACCGAGGCGATGCTGGTGGAAGGGCGGCGGCGCGCCGAGGCCGAGGCGCTGGCCGGGAGCCTCGACTGGGTGGCGGGCGACGCGATGGCGCTGCCCTTTGCCGACAACAGCTTCGACGTCTACACGATCAGCTTTGGCATCCGCAACGTGACGCGCCCGCAGAACGCGCTCAATGAGGCGTTTCGCGTGCTGCGGCCCGGCGGGCGGCTGATGGTGCTGGAATTCAGCCAGATCCCGAACGACCTGATGCAGAAGGTCTATGACCTCTATTCCTTCAACATCATCCCGCGGCTGGGGCAGACCATCGCGAATGACCGCGACAGCTATCAGTATCTCGTCGAGTCGATCCGCCGCTTTCCCGACCAGGAGACGTTCCTGGGCATGGTGCAGGGCGCGGGCTTTGGCAACGCGAAATACCGCAACCTGAGCATGGGCATCGCGGCGCTGCATTCGGGCTGGAAGATTTGAGGGGGCCGCACAATATCCTGCGGCTCATTCGCACCGGCGCGACGCTGGAACGCACCGGCGCGATGGGCCTCATCATGGAGGCGTTCGAGGCGCCGCCGCTGGTGCGCGCGACGATGCGCGCGCTGGCCTGGCCGTTTCAGTGGCTGGGCTATCCGGGCGATGCGACGATGCCGTCGGCGGTGCGCGCGCTGACGGCGCTGGGGCCCGCCTATATCAAGTTCGGCCAGATTCTCAGCACGCGGCCCGACCTCGTGGGCGAGGAGCTTGCGGCGCAGTTGCGCGTCCTTCAGGACAAGCTGCCGCCGTTTCCCATCGACACCGCCAGGACGGAGATCGGCACCGAGCTGGGCCAGGCGGTGGACGCGATGTTCGACGATTTCAGCCCGCCGGTGGCCGCCGCCTCGATCGCTCAGGTGCACAGGGCGCGCATCCGCGAGACCGGCGAGACCGTGGCCGTCAAGGTGCTGCGGCCCGGCATCGAGCGGGCGTTTCGCCGCGATATCGACGCATTCTACTTTGCCGCGCGCATGGTCGAGGTGCTGGCGCCGGGCGCGCGGCGGCTGCGGCCCACGGATGTGATCGCGCATTTCGAAGGCGTGGTCATGGGCGAGCTCGACCTGCGGCTCGAGGCGGCCTCGGCCTCGGAATTCGCGGCCAATACGGATGGCGACGCGGGCTTTCGCCTGCCTTCGGTGCACTGGCACCTGTCGTCGCGCCGGGTGATGACGATGGCATGGGCCGACGGCGTGCCGATGGGCGATAACGCGGCGCTCGATGCCGCGGGGCATGACCGGGCGGCGCTGGCGACGCGGGTGCTTCAGCTCTTTCTCAGCCACGCGCTGCGCGACGGCTATTTCCACGCCGACATGCACCAGGGCAACCTCAAGGTCGCCGCCAACGGCGATATCCTGGCCTATGATTTCGGGATCATGGGCCATATCGACGAGTACACCCGCCGGGTCTATGCCGAGATCCTCTACGGCTTCATCAAGCGCGATTACCGGCGGGTGGCGGAGGTGCATTTCGAGGCGGGCTATGTGCCGCAGGACCGCGACGTGGATGCCTTTGCCCGCGCGCTGCGGGCGGTGGGCGAGCCGATCTTCGGCATGGACGCGAGCCGCATCTCGATGGGCAGCCTGCTGAGCTATCTGTTCGAGGTGACCGAGCGGTTCGGGATGGAGACGCGCACCGAGCTGATCCTGTTGCAGCGCACGATGGTGGTGGTCGAGGGGGTGGCGCGCTCGCTCGACCCGCAGATCAACATCTGGCAGGTCGCGCGGCCCGTGGTCGAGGATTACATCCGCCGCGAAATGGGGCCGCGCGCGGCGGTGCGCGATCTGGGGCGCACGGCGCTGGTGCTGTCGCGCTATGGCCCGCGGCTGCCCGGCCTCGTCGAGGCGGCGCTGATCCGGCAGGCGGCCCCGCAAGCCCCGGCGCCGCAGCGCCGCTGGCCCGGGCGGCTCGCCTGGGGCGCGGCAGGGGTCGCGGCGGGCGCGGCGGCGGCGCTGCTGGGCGTGGCGCTGATGTAAGGATGTAATGCGGCGCGGGGTCAGCCCTGCCGGGGCGGACGCAGGCCGATCACCTCGGCCGGGGCGACGCTCTGGCCGTTTTCCAGCACCAGCCGCACCGTGCCGCCGTCAAGCCGCGTCTCGGCCACGCGGCTGCGCATATGCGCATCGTGGCTGGCGATGGTCTGGCCCGCGGCGAGCGACCGCACCGAGAGGGTATAGCCGCCCTCGGGCAGCGCCCGGCCCTGCGCGTCACGCCCCACCCACAGCACGGCGCCGCTCTCGGCGGGCAGCGCGCTGCGCGCCACCTCGGTGCCTTGCGCGTCGCTGACCACGAGTTCGGCGGCATCGGCGCGGGGATCGACCGCCGCCTCGATCTGTACCGGCTCGCCGGTGAAGCGCACCGGCGCGCGCACCTCGGCCTCGAGCCCGATCCAGCCGGGGAACTGTCCCATGCCGAGCGTCGCCATCTGCGTGCCGAGGCCGGCGAGCAGATCGTTGGTCTGCACCTGCTGCTCGACCGAGGAGAAGGTGGCGAGCTGTACCGCGAAATCGGCGGAGTCCACGGGGTTGAGCGGGTCCTGGTTCTGCATCTGCGTGGTCAGCATGCGCAGGAAGGTCTCGAAATCCGCGCTGAGCGCGGGGCGGCCACCCGGTGCGGCCCCGGCTGCGGAGGCGAGCGGGGCGGGGGCCGGGAGGCCGGTGGCGATGCCTGTGATCTGGTCCATTGTCTGTCCTTTCTAGAGCCTGATATCGAGCCGTTCGCCCGGCACGAGCAGCGCCACCGTGACCGGCGCGGCGGCCTCTGGCGGGGCCGGGCCGGGCGCGGCGGCAAGGTCGGGCGCGGCGGCGGTGCCCGGGCCGCGCGCATCCGGGTCGCGCTCCGCCCCCGCGCCGTCTTGCGCAAAGGCGAACTGTGCGCCGTCATAGCCGATCTCGAGGAATTCGCGCGCCAGCATGTCGATGTTGCGGCGCATGAGGTCGAGCGTCTCGGGGCGGTCGGCGGTGACCGTCACGCTGAGCCCGGCCTCGGACGGGTGCAGGCGCAGGCGCACGCGTCCAAGCTCCTCGGGGCTGAGGCTGATCTCGACCGTGCCGCGCGGGGCACCGCCCTCTGCCACCTGCGCGATTCGCAGGGCGATCTGGCGCGGGATGCCGGGCGCGGCCGCCGCGTCCGGCGGCGCGGCGGTGCCGGCCAGCATCAGGGCGGCGCGGGTGTCGGGCGCGGCGACGGCCGGATCGGGGCGCGCCGGGTCCGACGCGGCCGCCATCGCCGCGGCAAGAGGCGCGGGGATTGCGGCCTGCGGCACCGCAGGCATGGCGAGGGGCGGACGCACCGGGATGCCGCGCGCGAAAGATGTCTCCGGCGCGGTGGGGCGCGGCGCCGGGGCGGAGGGTCCGCTGTCCCCGGCCCTGTCCGCTGCCCTGTCCGCTGCCCTGTCCCCGGCCGTGTCCGCGCCGTTGCCGCCGCCCGCCGGGGCGCGCAGGCGCCCTGCGGCGGGCGCGACCGGTGCCGGCCCGTCCGCGCGGTGCGATGCGACGGCGGCACCCGCCCGATGTGCCGGTATCGGGACGTCCGGTGCCGCGGCGGCGCGCGGCGCCGCGGCCTGTTCGGCGGCACCGGGCCCGCCGGGCCCGTCTGACACGTCTGACACGTCTGACACGTCTGGCCCGTCCGACGCCCCGTCCAGCTCCTCCGCGCCCCGCCTGTCATCCCGCCTGTCATCCCGCCTGTCATCCGGCCTGTCATCCGGCCCGGCAGTGCCGTCGGTATTCCCGGCGGGGCCGGTCGCGGCGGCGGGACCGGCGGAGTCCGCCTCTGCGCCATGCCGCCCGGGCGCGTCCATGACGGTGCCAAAGGCGGGACCCGCGCCGGGCGGGGCCGCCCGTGGTCGCGCCACACCGCCCGCCATGGCCGGGCCCGGTATCGTGCCGCGAAGCTCCGTGACAGTCATGCTGTGCCCCTATCCGGTCCGGTATCCGTTCATCCCTGCAAAATCGCAGAATCCGGTTACCGGTTCTTTACCGCTTTGCGGTTTGATGGCGTGAAATTCGAAAAATTGGAGGTAACGCCATGCTCGTATCCCTGTCCCGTTCGGTTGCCGATGCCGGCATACCCGCCCCGTCCGCCCCGCCAGGCCCGTCAGACCCGTCTGCCGCGCGACGCGATGCCGCCGAGGCGCTCGAGGCCAGTTTTCTCGCGGAAATGCTCAGGGCGACCGGCCTCGGCGAGCAGGAGAACAGCCTCAGCGGCAGCACCGGCGAGAGTCAGTTCGCCTCGTTCCACCGCGCGGCGATCGCACGCGAGATGGTGGCGGCGGGCGGCATCGGCCTTGCCGACGTGATCGAGGCGGCGATCGGGGAGACGTCCCGTGACGGCGCCTGACCCCCACCGGCCTGACCCCCACCGGATCGAGGCGCGGCTCGAATCGCTGCTCGCGCGCGAGCGGGCGGCGCTCCTGTCGGGCGATCTTCACGCGGTGGGCGCGCTGGCCCCGGAGAAGGAGGCGCTCGCGGCGGAGCTCGGGACGCTCGGGGCCGGCGCGCTCGCGGCGCTGCGCCGGCTGGGCGGGACCGCGCGGCGCAACCAGGCGCTGCTCGATGGCACGCTCCAGGGCATCCGGCGCGCCGGCGCGCGGCTGTCGGCCTGTCGCCGGCTTCGCGGCGCGATGGACACCTACGATCCGCAGGGCCGCAAGACGACCATCGCGGGCCCCCTCGAGCACAAGGTCGAACGCCGGGCCTGAGCGATTTGTCTCGAATGCGCGCGAAATCGTCGGGGGCGATTAGCACTCCATTAGCGGTTGGCGGGCAAATCTGGTCGGGCACTCGTGAAGAGATGGCGCGGCCAGGGCCCCGAGGGGGCCGGTCGCAAACGTCAGAAAGACACGCCCGGCCGCCCGCGATGGCGGCCCGTCAACCGGCGCGAACGCGCCGCAGTCATGAGGAAAGACCATGTCCAGTATCCTGACCAACAACAGCGCGATGGTCGCGCTCCAGACCCTGCAATCGGTGAATTCCAACCTCGCCAGGACGCAGGACACGATCTCGACCGGCAAGGAGGTGGCGACCGCCAAGGACAATGCCGCCGTGTTCTCGATCTCCAAGGTGATGGAATCCGATGTCGCCGGGTTCAAGGCGATCTCCGACAGCCTCAGCCTGGGCGAATCCACGGTGGCGGTCGGACGGCAGGCCGCCGAGACGGTCACCGACCTGCTCACCCAGGTCAAGGGCAAGATCGTCGCCGCGCAGGAGGAGAATGTCGACCGCTCCAAGATCCAGACCGATATCGACGCGCTGACCAAGCAGATCGGCGCGGTCGTGGGGGCGGCGCAGTTCAACGGGCTCAACCTCGTCGATGGCAGCAGCAGCGATCCGGTCAATATCCTGTCGTCGCTCGACCGCGATTCCTCGGGCAACGTGAGCGCCAGCCAGATCGAGGTCACGCGGCAGAACCTGTCGGTGACCACCCCGGTCACGGCGCAGACCTTCGGCACCGGCGATCTGGCCGACACCGCCGCCGCCGAGGCGCTGATCGACAGCACCGGCTCGACCACCATCCACAACGACGCCGCCACCATCGACGGCGGCACCTCCAACGCGGCGGTCGCCAACGCCGCAAGCGAGGTCATCACCATCGGTCAGGTGGCCGAGGGCGACAGCTTCCAGATCGATCTCGGCAACGTCGCCGTCAACGTCGCGGGCGGCGGCGTGGCGACCGGCGAGCGCACCTTCGAGTTCGTGGCCAGCGCCACCGACGGGACGGCGGATGTCGCCAGCAACCTCGCCAGCCAGATCGACGCGTTTTTCGAGGCCGCGACAGATTCGTCGCTGAACCTCTCGGCCACGGTGAGCAACAACCAGATCACTATCACCAACGGCGATGCGGGCACCGCCAACGCCGCTCTCGATATCGGCCTGCGCGCGCAGACCGGCGGCACGCCCGGCTCCTCCGCGTCCAGCGGCGGGCTGGGGGCGTTGCAGACCGTGGACGTGACCACCGATGCCGGGGCCACCGGCGCGCTGAATGCGATCGAGGGCCTGATCCAGAAATCGGTCGACGCCGCCTCTACCTTCGGCTCGGCAGAGGGACGGATTTCCACACAATCCGACTTCGTCAGCAAGCTGACCGATTCGCTGACCTCGGGGATCGGCTCGCTCGTCGATGCCGATCTCGAGGAAGCGTCGGCGCGGCTGCAGGCGCTTCAGGTCCAGCAGCAGTTGGCGACGCAGTCGCTGTCGATCGCCAACCAGGCACCGCAGGCGATCCTGTCGCTGTTCCGGTAAACCCGGCAGGGGCGCCCGCGCGGCGCCCCTGACACGCTGCCGGTTCCCGGCCCCGCACCGACCCCTTGAAAGGACACGACGTGAACACAACCCTGCAGGCACGCGCCGCCTACGGCGCGGAAGCTGGCGCCGTCCACACGCCGCGCGCCACCGAATACCGCGCCTTCGCGCGCATCACGCACCGGCTCAAGTCCGCCACCGCAGCCGACGGCGGACCCGGCGGCGGCCGCGACATGCCGGCCCTTGCCGCGGCGCTTCACGACAATCGGCGGCTTTGGGCGATCCTCGCCGCCGATGCCGCCGACCCGGCCAACCGGCTGCCGCCCGCGCTGCGGGCGCGGCTTGTCTATCTGGCGGAATTCACCCGGGTCCACAGCGGCAGGGTGCTGCGCGAGGGGGCGTCGACCGAGCCGCTGATCGAGGTCAACGTCGCGGTGATGCGCGGGCTGGCGGGCACGGGTGGCACGGCATGAGCGGGCTGGTGCTGAAGCTCGGCCCGCGCGAGCGCGTGCTGGTCAACGGCGCGGTGATCGAGAACGGCGACCGCCGCGCACGCCTGTCGATCGTGACCCCGGACGCGCATATCCTGCGCCTGCGCGACGCCATCCACCCGACCGAGGCGACGACGCCGGTGCGGCGCGCCTGCTATGCCGCGCAGCTCGTGCTTTCGGGCGACGCCACGCCCGAGGACATGCATCACCAGATCCTGCGCCGGATCGAGGAACTGAGCCAGGTGCTGCGCGATCCCGACAGCCGCGCCCTGCTCGCGCAGGCCGGGACGGCGCTTGTCGGGGCCGAGCATTATCGTTGCCTCAAGGCGCTGCGCGCGCTCCTGCCGCGCGAGGCGCGGCTGCTGGCGCACCGCAAGAGCGCCTGATGTTCACGCCGGTCGTGGCCGTCGGCGGCCTGCCGGGCTGGGCTCTGCTCAGCCGCACGATCGGGCGCCAGACAGCGCTGTTCAACGCCGCCCCCGCCCTGCGGCGCGACACAGATCATTTCCGGCAGTCGATCGCCGGAATCGAAAGCGCCGCCGATCTCGTCTCGGACCGGCGCCTGCTGCGGGTGGCGCTGGGGGCGTTCGGCCTGCAGGACGACATCGACAGCCGCGCCTTTGTCCGGGCGATCATCGAGCAGGGCACCGGCGAGCGCGAGGCGCTGGCCAACCGGTTGGCGGACGACCGCTACCGCGCCTTTGCCGAGGCGTTCGGCCATCTCTCCGGCGACGGGGGCGGGCCGCCCCCGCCCGGCTTTGGCGCGCGGATCGTCGAGCAGTTCCGGCGGCGGGAATTCGAGGTCGCGGTGGGCGAACAGGACGGCGCGCTGCGCCTGGCGCTCAACGCCGATCGCGAGCTGGCCGCGCTGGCGGCGGAGGGGGGCAGCGACAATGCGCTGTGGTTCCGCATCCTCGGCACCCCGCCGCTGCGCGAGACCTTCGAGACCGCCCTCGGCCTGCCGCAGAGCTTCGCCGGGCTCGATCTCGACCGGCAGCTCGCCGAGATGCGATCGGCTGCCGCCCGCCAGCTCGGCATCGGATCGCCGCGCGACCTCGCCGATGACGGGCTGCGCGAGGGGCTTGTCCGGCAATTCCTGCTGCGCGACCAGATTGCGGGCGTCGCCGTCAGCTCCGCGCAATCCATCGCCCTGACGCTGCTGCAATCGGCCCCGCGCCTGTTCTGACGCCGGGGCGCGATGATACCGGGTGCGACATCGCGGGGGGCGGCGCGGGGCGCGGCGCGGCCTGGGGACGGGATCGCGGGCGGGAGGCGTGGCACAGACCGATAAGTAGCCGGGACGTGCGCGGCGCACCCCGGGAGCGCGGCACCGTGACGCGCGTAGTGAGCGCAAAGGTGCGGTGCGCGTGCCGGACGGCGCGAGGGGCGCAGGATCAGACGGACACGACACCCGCGGCGCGAGACGGGGCGCTAGACGGGGCGCGACACCGCAGCGCGGCACCCGCGGCGCGAGACGGGGAGCGCGACGGGGCGCGAGACGGGAAGCACGACGGGGCGAGACGGGGTGCGCGACGGGACAGCGTGGCTCAGGGCACCTCCACCGCGCCGGGGCGCGACGCCCCCGCGGGGCCCGGCCCGGCACCGGGCGCGCCGACCTGCCCGCTGCCCGCCGCGCCCGCGCGCCGCAGGATGACCGACAGCCGCGCGAAGCTGTTGGCGATGTCGCCCGGCTCGGGTGCGGCGAGGAACGCGTCGAGCTCGGGCCAGACACGGATCGCCTGGTCGAGCGCCGGGTCGCTGCCCTCGGAATAGAGCCCGGCGCGCAGCATCGTCTCGGACCGCGCGTGGCGGCCCAGCAGGCCCCGCGCCCGTGCGATCAGGGCGTTCTCCTCCTCGCTCGCCGCGCGCGGCAGGCTGCGCGACACCGAGCGCAGGGCATCGATCGCCGGGTAGCGTCCGCGCTCGGCGATATCGCGGTCGAGCACGACATGCCCGTCGAGCACCCCGCGCAGGATGTCCGCCACCGGCTCGTCCATGTCCGATCCGGCGACCAGCACGGTAAAGAGCGCGGTGATGTCGCCCGCCCCCTCCGCCCCCGGCCCGGCGCGCTCGCACAGGGACATGATGGCATGCGAGGTCGAGGGCGGGAAGCCGCGCAGTGCCGGCATCTCGCCCGCCGCTGTCGCCACCTCGCGATGCGCCTCGGCGAAGCGGGTGATCGAATCGGCCAGCAGCAGCACCTGCCGCCCGGCGTCGCGGAAATGCTCGGCCACGGCCATCGCCGTCCAGGCGCAGCGCCGCCGCACCAGCGGCGAGCGGTCCGAGGTGGCCGCGACGATCACCGCGCGGCGCATCCCTTCGGGGCCCAGCACCTCGCGCACGAACTCGCCCAGCTCGCGCCCGCGCTCGCCGATCAGCGCCACCACCACCACGTCGGCCTGCATGTGCCGTCCGAGATGACCCATCAGCATCGACTTGCCCACGCCCGAGCCCGCGAAGAGGCCGATCCGCTGCCCGCGGACGATCGGCAGCATGGTGTTGAACACGGCCATCCCGGTTTCCAGCCGACCCCCGAGCGGGCGCCGCGCGGCCGGGTCGGGCGGGGCGGAGCGCAGCGGACGCGGCGTGGCCCCGCGTAGCAGCGGACGGCCGTCGAGCGGCGCGCCGAACGGGTCGATCACCCGCCCGACCCAGTCGTCCGAGGGCGCGATGCCGGGCGCGCCGAGCAGGCGCACCCGGTCGCCCAGCGCCACCCCCTCGGCGGCGGCATCGGGCAGCACCAGGATCGCGGCGGCCTCGAGCTGCAGCACCTCGCCGGTGAGCAGGCCGCCGCCGCGCCGCGCCACGCGCACCCGGTCGCCCAGCCGCGCCGCCCCCGACAGGCCGCTGACGCGCAGCACGCCGCCCTGCACCGCGGACACACGGCCCACCGCGTGCGCCGCGCTGAGCGTGGAAATCTCGGCCTGCATCCCTGCGATCACGGACTGGCTCATGGGTACTCTCCTGTCATGTCCCGGGAACGATTTCTAAACGAATCAGGGTTAAGCCTTGATTGAAGCCAGCCAGGGGAGACGCCCGATGCTCGAAGAAATCGACCTGTTCCGCCTGTCGCACGCGATGGCGCGCCATGCCGGGGCAAGGCAGGCGGTGGTGGCGCAGAACATGGCCAATGCCGACACCCCCGGCTATGCCGCGCGCGATATCGCGCCGTTTTCCGCCTATCTGGAGGGCGGGGCGGGATTCGCCGCCCGCGCCACGCGCCCCGGCCATTTCGGCGCCCCCGCCACCGCCCCCGGTTTCGCGCCGCGGATCGACCGCGGCGCGGTGCGCGATCCCAACGGCAACTCGGTGGCGCTCGAGACCGAGATGCTGCGCGGCGTCGAGGTGCGTCGGCAGCACGACCGCGCGCTGGCGATCTATCGCTCGGGGCTCAACGTGCTGCGCGCCGCCATCGGGCGCGGCTAGGAGGGCAGGACATGAGCGAGTTTTCCAACGCCCTGTCGGTCTCGTCGAGCGGTCTCCGCGCCCAGGCGCAGCGGCTGCGCCATGTGGCCGAGAACATCGCCAATGCCGACACGCCCGGATACCGGCGCAAGACCGTCGCCTTCGAGGCGTCGGACGCGGTGCACGGCGGGGTTGCGCCCGGACCGGTGCGGCTCGACCGGAGCCCGCTGAGCCGGGTCTACGACCCCGCCCACCCGCTCGCCGACGCGACCGGCCATTACCAGGGCTCCAACGTCAGCCTGATGATCGAGATCGCCGACGCGCGCGAGGCGCAGCGCAGCTACGAGGCCAATCTCAAGATGTTCACCCAGGCGCGGGACATGTCCTCGGGGCTGATGGACCTGCTGCGCCGATGATCGCGCGCCGCTGACGACGCCACAGACGACGCCACAAAGGAGATCCAGAATGGATGTTTCCGCACTCAACGCCACGCAGGGCTATGCCGACCTGCGCCGCGCCACCGGGCCCGCTCCCGGCGGCGAGCCCGCCGCGCCCGCCGCCACGCTGGCGCGCGATTTCGCCGCCACGCTGCGCGAGGGCGAGGAGACCGCCATCGCCGCCATGACCGGCGGGGCCGACCCGCATTCGCTGGTGCAGGCGCTGGTGCAGACCGAGCTTGCCGTCGAGACCGCCGTCACCGTGCGCGACCGCGTGGTCGAGGCCTACCAGCAGATCCTGCGGATGCCGGTGTGATCCGATGGGCGACGAGATCCTCTTCTACGACACGCTGCGCGAGGGGCTCTGGGTGGCGCTGATCGTGTCGCTGCCGATCCTCGTGGTGGCGCTGCTTGCCGGGCTGCTGGTCGGGCTCTTCCAGGCGCTCACCTCGATCCAGGAACTGACCCTCACCTTCGTGCCCAAGCTCGGCGCGATCGTCGTCACCTTCTGGCTCAGCATGGGCTTCATGACGCAGACGCTCGTGACCTTCTTTCAGGAGCGGCTGGTGCCGCTCATCATCGGAGGCTGAGACATGGACGCCGCAGGATATGCCACGCTCACCCGGCAAACCGGGCTGATGCGCGAGATGCAGATCGTGGCCAACAACATCGCCAACGCCGCGACCGCCGGCTACCGGGCCGAGGGGCTGGTGTTCTCGGAATTCGTGCGCCGCGCGGGGGACGGTCCGTCGCTGTCGATGGCGCGCGGCAACATCGCCGTGACCTCGGTCGCGCAGGGCGCGCTCGGTGCCACCGGCGGGGCGTTCGATTTCGCCATCGAGGGCGAGGGATTCTTTCTGGTCGAGACGCCGCGGGGCGAGCGGCTGACCCGCAACGGGGCGTTTGCCCTGTCGGCAGCCGGCGATCTGGTGACAGCGAGCGGCTTTCGCGTGCTCGACGCGGGCGGTGCGCCGGTCTTTGTGCCGCCCGGCAGCGGCGCGCCCGGGCTCGCCGCCGACGGCACGCTGAGCGGCGACGGCCGGCCGCTGGCGCAGCTCGGCCTGTTCCGCCCGGCGGGCGACGGCGCGCTGATCCGCGCAGGCGGCAATCTCCACGAGGCCCCCGACGGGATCGAGCCGGTGATCGGGGGCCGCATCAAGCAGGGCTTTCTGGAGGGCTCCAATGTCGAGCCGATGACCCAGATCGCGCGGCTGATCGAGGTGCAGCGCGCCTACGAGATGGGGCAGAGCTTTCTCGAGACCGAGAACCAGCGCGTGCGTGACGCGCTCGACACATTCATCCGCTGACCAGGAGGAGCCACGACATGCGCATTCTCAAGATCGCCGCCACCGGCATGGCCGCCCAGCAGATGCGGGTGGAGACGATTTCCAACAACCTCGCCAACATGTCCACCACCGGCTACAACGCGCGCCGCGCCGAATTTGCCGACCTGCACTATCAGCAGGTCTCGCGCGCGGGCACGATCAGCGCCGCGGATGGCTCGGTGCTGCCCACCGGTGTGCAGCTCGGGCTCGGGGTGCGGCCCTCGGCGATCTCCATCCACCTGTCGCAGGGCTCGCTGCGCCAGACCGGCGGCGATCTCGACATGGCCATCGACGGGGCCGGCTTTCTCGAGGTGACGCTGCCCTCGGGCCAGGCCGCCTACACCCGCGACGGCGGGCTCAAGCGCTCTGCCGACGGGCTGATCGTGACCTCGGACGGCTTCCCGGTGGCCCCCGAGATCACCATCCCCGACGACGCGCGCAGCCTGTCGATCACCCCCGAGGGCGAGGTGTTCGTCTTCTTCGACGATGCCGCCGAGGCGCAGCCGCTTGGCCAGCTCAACCTCGCGGGTTTCACCAATTCCAAGGGGCTCGAGGCGATCGGCAGCAACCTGTTCCGCGAGACCGAGGCGTCGGGGCCGCCCAATGCCGGCACTGCCGGGGAGGACGGGCTCGGCACGCTGCGCCACGGCTATCTGGAGGACAGTTCGGTCGATCCGGTGCGCGAGATCACCGAACTGATCGAGGCGCAGCGCGGCTACGAGCTGAATGCCAAGGTCATCACCGCCGCCGACCAGATGCTGGCGGCCACCACGCAGGTGCGGTGATGCGCACGGGCCTCCTGATCATCGCGCTGGCCGCGGCGCTGCCGGCGCGGGCCGACCGGGTCGAACCGGTGCGCGTGATCCGCCCGCAGGAGATCATCGCGCCCGACGACGTGGTCCTGCGCGACGGGCCGCGATCGGGCAGCCTGACGCTCGAGGCGGTGATCGGCCGCGAGGCGCGCGTCGCGCTCTATCCGGGCCGACCGATCCGGGCGGGCGATATCGGCGTGCCCGCGGTGGTCGAGCGCAACCAGGTGGTGCCGCTGGTCTATGTCCGCGGCGCGCTGCGGATCGAGGCCGAGGGCCGCGCGCTCGCGCGGGCGGGGGCCGGCGAATACCTGCGCGTGATGAACCTCTCGTCGCGCGCCACCGTGACCGGGCGCGTCACCGCGTCGGGGCGCATCGAAGTGTCACCATAGGGGGCAGCATGACCACGCCAGCGATGTTCCGCACGCTTCTCGTCGTCCTCGCGCTCGCGGGCTGCGACCGGGTCGGCCATATCGGCAAGCCGCCGGACCTCAGCCCCGCGCAGGAGGGCGGCGAGCAGGTCGCCATGCTCGACCCCGGCCTGCCGATGGCGACGGCGCATCGCGCGCCCCTGCAGGAGCCGTCGCTGTGGAGCGGCGGGCGGCGCTCGCTTCTGGGCGACCGGCGCGCGGCGCGGCGCGGCGACATTCTCACCGTGGTGATCGAGATCGACGAAGAGGCGGAGATTTCCAACGCCACCTCGCGGCGGCGCACCGCGTCCGAGGATCTGTCGGTGCCCGACCTGCTGAGCCTGCCGCAGCGGGCCGACGCGGACCTGCCCGCGGGGGCCGGGTTCGACCGGGTCGTGGGGATCGAGTCCTCGGGCAGTTCGGGGGGCGACGGATCGGTCAGCCGCAGCGAGGAGCTGACCCTGCGGGTCGCGGCGACGGTGACCGAAGTGCTGCCCAACGGTATCCTGCGGATCAGCGGCACCCAGGAGGTGCGGGTGAATTTCGAGCTGCGCGAGCTTCTCGTCAGCGGCTTCGTGCGCCCCGAGGACATCTCGCGGCAGAACGAGATCACCCATGACAAGATCGCCGCCGCGCGCGTCTCTTATGGCGGGCGGGGCCAGATCACCGATGTGCAGCAACCGCGGCTTGGCCAGCAGGTGCTCGACGCGATCCTGCCGTTCTGAGCCGTGGCCGGGGAGGACCACAGATGATGCGCTTTCTGCTGCCCGTTCTGATGGCGATCGCCGGTGCCGGGGCGGGCGTGGGCGCGGGGCTGCTGCTTGTGCCCGCGCCCGCCGCACCGCCCGGAGACACCGCCGCAACGCCCGCCACGGACACCGGCCCGGACACCGCCCCGGACACCGGTCCGAGCGATTTCATCGGGCTCAACAACCAGTTCATCGTGCCGATCCTCGAGGACGAACGGATCGGCGCGATGGTGGTGCTGTCGCTCAGCATCGAGGTGGTTCCGGGCAACGCCGAGGCCGTCTACGCGCGCGAACCCAAGCTGCGCGACGGCTTCCTGCAGGTGCTGTTCGACCACGCCAATCGCGGCGGGTTCGACGGGGAATTCACCAATGCCGACAGCATGGACGTGTTGCGCCGCATGCTGTCGGAGGTGGCGCGCGACCTGCTCGGCGAGGTGGCGCGCCGCGTGCTCATCACCGCGATCACGCGTCAGGACACCTGATCCGGCCCGTTGCCGGGCGGCGTCCGCATCCGTGCCACTGCCCCCAGTTCAGTCAGCAGCGCGGCCCGCCGCCGCGCCGCCCGGTCGCGCGCCACGGTCCGCGCCTGCGCGCCGAGCGCGCGCGCCGCCTCGGCCTTGCCAAAGGCGCGCCGCTGCGCCGGCAGGGCCTGTTCCCTGCGCGCCAGCACCCGCGCGAGCGCATCCCGGAGCGCCGCCCGCTGCCGCGTCAGCCAGCCTTGCCAGACGATGTCGGCCCCGATCTCGCGCAACCCGCGCAGCGCCTCCTGCGGCAGGGCGCGGGCGTCGCGGGCCTGCGCGTCGAGCCGGTCGAGCGCCGCGCGCAGCCGGACCTCCTCGTCGCGCAGGGCGCGCAGCCGCGCCGCCTCGCGCTGGTGCAGCGCATCGGTCAGCGCGCAGAGCGCGGCATGGCCGTCGCCCGTCATCCGAAATGCCGCGCCTTGCGGCGCATCGCATCGGCAAAGCGGATCGCGGCGGCCACCGCGCGGTAATGGCGCGGGTCGATTTCCTCGCCGATCCCGGTCCCGGCGTGGAGCGCGCGGGCCACGGGCGGGTCGTGGTGCACCGGCACGCCGTTCTCGCGGGCCAGATCGCGGATGCGCAGGGCCAGGTGACCGACCCCCTTGGCCACGCAGACCGGGGCCGCGCCCGGTGCCCGGCTCCAGCGCAGGGCGACGGCGTAATGGGTGGGGTTGACGATCACCACATCCGCCGTCGGCACATCCTCCATCATCCGCCCCGAGACGATCTCCATCCCCTTGCGGCGGCGCTGCTGCTTCATGTGCGGATCGCCCTCGTGCTCCTTGTGCTCGTCGCGGACCTCCTTGTGCGACATGCGCTGGCGGCGGGCATGGTCGAAACGCTGCCAGAAGAAATCCGCCGCACCGACGAGCAGGGCGATGACCACCACCACGGCCAGGAACTCGATCGCCATGCGCGCCATCAGCGCCCCGACCTGGCCGGGATCGGCATGAAGCGATGCGGCCATGCGCGGCAGTTGCCCGCCGAGATAAGCCCCGAGAAGACCGCAAAACGCCACCAGCTTGACCGTGCTCTTGGCGAACTCGAAGAGCCCGCTCGGCCCGAACTTGTTCCTGGCGTTCTCCACCGGGTCGATCCGCGAGAGCTTTGGCTCCAGCCGCGCGGCGGCGAAGACGAGGCTGCGCTGCGCCACCACCGCCAGCAGCGCCGCCACGCCGGGCAGCAGGAAGAACGCCGAGAGCGCGACGCCGACCCCGAGCAGGATCCCGCCGAGCGCAGCCATCCCCGGCCCGCCCTGGAACACCAGCGGCGCGAGGCGGTCGGGCTGATCGAGCAGGCGCATCATCAGCGATCCGGCCTCATCCACGGCCCCCGCCCCCGCCGCGACCACCGCGAGCAGGAAGCCCGCGTAGGACCCGGCGGTGTTGAGATCGGCCGAGCGCGCGAGCTCGCCCTTCTCGCGCGCCTTTTGCAGCTTGTGCGCGGTCGCCTCGTGGGTCTTGTCGCTGTCATCCTCCTGCCCGGCCATCATCCGCCCCCGACCGGATCGGCGAGGAACCCGCCGAGCCCCGCCGCCCAGATGCCGAGCATCGCGGGTGCGAGCAGGAACAGCAGAACCAGCCCCGCCGCCGTGATCGCGGGGGCGCCGACAAAGACGACCATGAGCTGCGGCATGGCGCGGTTGATGACGCCGAGCGTGAGGTTGTAGAGCATCGAGGCGATCACGAAGGGCGCGGCCAGCGTGAAGGCCAGCGCAAAGGCGCGGGCCACCCGGCCCGTGCCCCACTCCGCGACGTCCGCCGCCCCGGGCAGGCGGGCGGGCGGGAACAGCCGGTAGCTCTCGATCGCGAATTCGGCAAGGCGCAGATGCAGGCCGAGGATCATCGCCAGCGCCACCGCCCCGGTCACCAGCAGGTGGCCGATGGCGGGCATCGGCGTGATGCTCGCCCCGCCGAGGATCTGCGACAGCGAGGTCGATTGCGCGGCGATGGAGCCCGCGGTCTGCAGCGCCAGCACAAACAGGCGGATGCCGATGCCGAGCAGCAGGCCGATGCCGGTTTCGGTCAGGATGAGCCGGGCGAGATCGGGGTGCCCGGCCAGCAGAGGCCCGAGCGCGGGGGCCAGCGCCGGGCCGGTGATCGCCGTCAGCGCCAGCGCGAGGACCAGCTTGATACGCACCGGCACCGTGCGCTCGCCGAAGCCGGGAAACAGCGCGATCATCGGTGCCACCCGGAAGAACACCAGCGCATGAAGCCAGAGCACATCCTGCGACAGCCGGATCAGCGCCTCGATCCCGGTCATGCCGCCACCACGCCCACCAGCGCCGGCTGCGTCTCGACGCCGATTTCCTCGAACGACAGGACCGGCGCGCGCACCTGCCTGGCGGCGAGCGCCATGCGCAGGAAACGCCGCCGCTGCGTCGAGGTGATGACCGCCGGGCTGATTCCGCGCTCCAGCGCGGTGTTGACCTCGGCGGCGATGCCGCCGGTGAGCGTGTTGAACAGCTCTGGCGGCAGCGCCACGTCGGGGCGGCCGCGCTCGGCCTCGACCTGATGCGACAGGAACCGCTCCTCCCATTCCGGGGCGAGCTGGATCAGCGGCAGCGTGCCGTCGGCGCGCGTCAGCTCGCCCACGATCTGAAAGCCGAGCCGCTGGCGCACCTGCTCGCACACCGTCTCGGCACCCGCCCCGCCCTGCCGCCCCTCGGCGGCCGCCTCGATGATCAGCGGCAGGTTGCGGATCGAGACCTGCTCGGCCAGCAGCAGCCGCAGCACACCGTGCAGGAGGTCCGGCGCGACGCGGTCGGGGATCATCTCCTCGAGCAGCTTGCGGTTGGCCTCGGCGCGGCCCGTATCGGCGAGGTTGACCATCTCGTCGAGCAGGCGGCGCATCGCCTTCATGGTCAGCAGCCGCCCGAGATTGCGGCGGATGATCTCCAGCAGGTGCGTGGCCAGCACCTCGCCGGGCGAGACCACGGTCGCGCCGCCCAGAACCGCGGTGTCGCGCGCCGCCGCCGGGATCCAGCGCGCCGGGGCCTGATAGACGGGCTCGCGCACCGTCTCACCCGCGGGCAGCCCGGGGTGTCCGTCGGGATCGAGGACGAGGACATGATCCGCGCGCAGCCCGGCGCGGGCCTGCTCGACGCCGTGGATGCGGATCGCGTAGGTGCCGGGTTCGAGCGCGGACTCGTCGGTCAGGCGGATCTCGGACAGGATCAGCCCATAGCGCGTGGCGATATGGCGTCGCATGTTGGCGATGCGCGCGTCGAGCCCCTCGCCTGGGTCGAGCACCATGTTGATGAGGTCCGGCGCGAATTCCACATGGATGTCGTCAAGTTCGAGGATGTCGCCCATCGACGGCTCGGGCGCGGGCGTGGCGGCGGCGGTGTCCTCGGGCACGGCCTCCGCCTCCTGCGCGCGGCGCAGACCGGAGATGGCGACGGCCCCGAGCGCCAGCGCCCCGATGATGAAGGGCACGAAGGGCAGGCCGGGCACCAGCGCGAAGAGCCCCATCAGCACCGCCACCGTCACCAGCGCCGCAGGGTGGCGCAGGATCTGGCCGGTGATCGCGGTGTCGGTCGCCCCCAGCGTGCCGCCGCGCGCCAGCAGCAGCGCCGCCGCGATCGAGATCACCACCGCCGGGATCTGCGTCACCAGCCCGTCGCCGACCGTCAGGATGGCGTAGGTCTCGAACGCGTCGCCCGGCGCCATGTCATGGACCAGCGTGCCCATGGCGAGGCCCATCACCAGGTTGAGCAGCGTGATGAGCAGCCCGGCGATGGCGTCGCCCTTGACGAACTTGGACGCGCCGTCGAGCGAGCCGAAAAAGGTCGTCTCCTGCTGGTCGCGGTCGCGGCGTTCGCGCGCCTCCTCGTGCGAGATGGCCCCGGCGGACAGGTCGCTGTCGATCGCCAGTTGCTTGCCCGGCATCGCGTCGAGCGCGAAGCGCGCGCCCACCTCGGCCATGCGCGCGGCCCCCTTGGTGATGACCAGGAAATTCACGATGAGCAGCACGCCGAACACGACGAGCCCGAGAAAGACGCTGCCGCCCATGACGAAATCGGCGAATCCCTCGATCACGTGGCCGGCGGCTCCGGTGCCGCTGTGGCCCTGGCCGATGATCAGCTTGGTCGAGGAAACGTTGAGCGACAGGCGCAGCATCAGCGACGCCAGCAGGATCGTCGGGAAGGACGAGAAATCCAGCGGCCGCTCGATGAACAGCGTGACGGTGAAGATCAGGATCGCCAGCGCGAAGGAGGCGGCAAGGCCGATGTCGAGCACCCAGGACGGGACCGGCAGGATCATCATCACGATGATCGCCATCAGCGCCAGTGCCAGCAGCACCGTGGGCTGAAACAGCCGGGCGCGGGTCAGGCGCGGCATCGGCGGGCCGGGGCGGGGACGTTGGAGAGAGGTGGCTGGCGGTCTGGCAACGGGGACCCTCCCTGCTTGTGTGACGGCGGTGGCGGTACCGTGCCCGAGCCTGCGCGGTCATCGTTGAGATTCGGTTAGCCGCGGCGCGATTGCTATTGCGTCACGGCCTGCGCCGGGGTCGTGGCGAGCAGCCGCGCCATGGCCCCGCGCAGCGCCGTGCTGCGCTCCAGCAGCGCGCGATGCGCCGACAGGTCCGCCACACCCGCCACACCCGCCGCCGCCGGGGCGGCGGCGTCGCGCATGAGGATGTCCCCCAGCGCACGCAGCGACGGGTCTTCCGCCTGTGCCATTGCCGCGGCCCGGTGCGTATGCAGCGCGGCCCGGTCGGCCCGGCGGTCGGCACCCCGGGCGGCGAAGAGCCGCCGCGCCGTGCCGTGATCGCCGCGCGCGACGAGCGCCTCGGCGCGCAGCAGGTCGAGCGCCTCGCCGTCGAGGCTCAGAAGCTCCCGGAGCGCCGCGGCCGGGCGCGCCTGCATCAGCGCGATCCGCGCACGCACCTCGCGCCGCGCCGCGCCCTCCGCCCCAGGCCAGACGCCCTGCCCCCGCGCGACATGGCGCGCCGCCTGGCCCGGAAAGCCCAGCGCAAGCAACCGGCGCGCGGCACCCAGCGCGGCGGGGGCGTCAAGCGAGCCGGGCGCGGCGATGCGGTCGCCCGTGATGGCGCGCAGGAAGGTGACATCGTCGGCCTGCCGCACCAGATAAACCACCAGCACGGACGCGACCCGAGCCGCCTCCACGTCCTCCAGAGACCTGCGCAACCGCTCGAATTCGCTCATTGCCTCGGCAAACGCACCGGACGCGGCGAGCGCCGAGACGTAGGCCTGCGCGAGCCGTCCGCCGAGCGGCGTGCCGCGATGTTCGAAGGCCAGCGCCCCGGCCAGTTGCGCATCGTCGAAATCCACCGGTGCCGCCCGCGCGAGCGCGCGCTCGATGGTCTCGGCCAGCGCGATGCCGGTCTGCTCGGAATTGCTTCGGGTCACCGCGCGCAATGCCGCTTCGGCCGCCGCGTCCTCGCCCCTTTCCACGGCCCGCGCGGCGCGCGCCAGGCCGGTTTCGGCGTCCGACGGCGCATCGCCCCCGCGCAGGTGCCGCAGGATCGCGTCGGCGGTCTCGCGATGCCCGGCGTCCAGGAGCCGCTGCACGAGGGCGGGGCCAAACGCGCGCCGCAAGCCCACGGGCAGCGCGACAAAGGACCGCCGGAGGGCGCGGTGATCGAACACGGCACCCTCGGGCAGGTCCGGCCCCGCGAGGATCGCCCAGAGCACACCCGGCTCGCCACAGCCCAGCGCGCCGGCGAGCGCGGCCCCGGCGGCCAGCGGCGCCCCCTCCACGAGCCGGGAAAGATCGTGCGCGCGGGCGACCTCCGGCGCGCCGGGATCGAGCCAGCCAAGCACCTGCCGCGCCTCGGTACCGAAGCCGAAATGGATATAGAGACGCGCGAGGCGCAAGGCGTTGGCCTCCTGCACGGTGTCGAACTCGCCGAACAGCGTGCCGTTGAGGTGCCCCAGTTCGAGGGCAAAAGGCCGCGTGCCGCCCCACGCCGGCACATCGAGATGCGCCGTCGGCGGACAGGTTTTCGCGGCACGGTCCGCCCGCGGCGGCCCGTTTGCGTCACGGTCCATGCTGGTCGTGATGCGCAGGCCCGGCACGGTGGAACGGCCTGCCGCAATCCCGGCACCGGCGGGCGGTGGCGCACCCGGGGGCGCGGGTGGCGGGACGGGCGGCCCCGGATCACGGCCCTGCCGGTCCGTGGCGGGGGTCACCAGCCCCTGGTTCACGGCGCGGCCAAGCTGCTGTCCGAGAACCGATCGCATGGCATCGAACCCGTCCACCGGCGGTGTGTCCGGGACCTCCGGCAGGGCCGCGATCGGCGGGCCGCTACGGCCGTCGAGCCGCGTGGCCAGCGCCGCACCGGCGGTGGACGGCCGCCGCAGCCCGGCGCCATCGGCGGCGGGTGGCGCGGGCGGGGCGGGTGGCGTGGCAGCGGGCGGGGCGGCGACGGCATCGGCGGCGGGCGGCGTGGCGACGGGATCGACGGCGGGCGGAGTATCGACAACGGGATCGGCGGCGGGCGGAGCGGCGGCGGGATCGGCGGCGGCGGGATCGGCGGCGGCGGGATCGGCGGCGGCGGGATCGGCGGCGGGCGGGGAATCGGCGATGTCGATCACAAGCATGTCACCCGCATGCCAGAACGGCGCGATCCTGCAGTCGCAGTCGAAGACGAGATCGACCTGTCCGCCGCCATCGGGCGCGGAGATCGCGCGCAGCCGCTGCCGGTCGATCCGCTCGAACACCGCACCGAAGTCGAATCGCGGCCCGTTCCCGTCGAAGATCACCGAGGCCCCGTCGGCGCGGGGCACGACCCGCCAGGGCCTGCGCCCCGGCATGTCGAACACGAGCCGGTCGAACCCGTCATGCGCGCCGGAGCGCACGGAGACAGTCTGCGCGGCGGCAGGGGGCGCGTGCGCGGCAAGCAAGAGCGCCAGCCATGCCGCGAGGATCGTGGCGGCCCGCGCGCGGATCATGCAGCCTCCTGCCGCGTGACCTTGAGCGCCTCCTCGAGATCGCCGAAGCCGGGACGGTTGTGCGAGGGCGTGTTCTGCCGCCCCACCTCGATACAGATATTGGCCGAATGGTTATGAAGATTGGCCACCAGAACCTCCCGGATAAGCTTGTAGAAATGGGCGTCCTCCTCGATCACGTCACGCAGACGGCTGGCAAAGGGGCCGACGAACCCGTAGGCAAGGAACACCCCCAGAAAGGTGCCGACGAGCGCGCCGCCGATCATCTTGCCGAGGATCTCCGGCGGCTGGTCGATCGCGGCCATGGTCTTGATGACCCCCAGCACGGCGGCGACGATGCCGAGCGCGGGGAGCCCGTCTGCCATCGTCTGGAGCGCGTGGCTGGGGTGCAGCGCGTGCTGTAGCTGCGCCTCCATCCGCTTGTCGAGCACCTCTTCGACCTGGTGGGGATCGTCATAGTTCATCGAGGCCGAGCGCAGCGTGTCGCCGATCAGCGAGACCGCCTCGGGATCGGCGAGGATGCGGGGATACCTGCTGAAGATCGCCGAATTGGCCGGTGCCTCGATATGCTCCTCCACGGCGACCGGGTTGTGCCGTGCGAGGCGGATCAGCGCGAACAGCAGGCAAAGCAGGTCGCGGTAATCCCCGGGTTTCCAGCGGGGGCCCCTGAACACGCGCCCCAGGCTCCGGAATGTGTGCCGGATGGTGGTGACGTCGTTGCCGATGAGAAAGGCACCGATGGCGGCCCCGCCGATGATCATGAGCTCGAACGGCGCGGCATGCAGGATGATGTCGAGCTTGCCGCCGGCTATGAGGTAGCCGCCGAACACCATCACCAACACGACCACGATGCCAAGGATGCCGATCATCGCTCTCTCCGCCTCATCCAACCGGCCTTCATCCTGCCACCGGCGGGTTAAGAAAGCCTGACCTGGCGCCGGTCATTCCCGCGCCGCGTTGCGCCCGGCCAGCACCACGCTGATCGTGTGCGCGGCCCCGGGCGACAGCCCGGCCATGATCCCCGCCGCCGCCTCGGGCCGCATCCGGGCGAGGAAGCCGGCGGCGAATCGCGCGTCCATCTGCTCGAAGAGCGCGGCGGCCTCTTTGGGTTTCATCGTCTCGTAGACCCTGGTGAGCCGCGCGATATCATCCTCGGCGGCGGTCTCTGCGATCGCAACCGTGCGGCGCAGCGACTCCTCCGCCGCCGCGAGCTCGTCGAGCTTGCGCGCGGTCTCGGCATCGACCAGCGCCAGCGCCGCGCGGCGGTCGGCGAGCGCGGCCTCGTCCTCGGCGAGGCGCGCCTCGCGCGCCATCATGTCGTCAAGCAGGCGCTGCAGGTCGGCGGGTGTCTCGCCCGGGGCGGGGGCCTCTCCGGCGGTCGTATCGGTGCGCGCCATGGCCCGGCCCGCGCCGTCGCCGAGCCGGACCAGCGCCGAGGCTACGAGAAGCGCCGCGATCACCGCCAGCGTCCCGCGCGGGCGCATCCGGAACCGGGGCCGCGCGCGCTTCATGCTGTCCCCCCGTCACCCGGTGGCGGGTGGCGGCGGAACACCGGGGCCGCACCGTTGCCTGCGGTCTTTGGTGGCTCTGGCGGGGCCGGGGGCTCTGGCAGGTCGTGCATGGCGGCCACCAGAAGCTCCAGCCGCTTGGCGACCGCTTCGGCGCGACCGGTGAGCGTGGCGAGCGAGCGGCTCTCGGCCCCGGCGGCGGCCTGCGCATCCTGCAACGTGCGCGCGAGATCATCGACCTGCGCCGACAGCACCGCGACCGCGCCGCCCACACCGCTCTCGAGATCGTTGAACCGGCTCAGCCTTCGGGCCAGCACATGGCAGTAGAGACCCGCCGCGAGGGCTCCGGCCACCAGCAGGATATCCGCAATCAGCTCCATCTCCGCCTCCCTTCAGTTGAGCACGAATTCCATCACCAGCAGGTCGTTCACCCGCGCCGCGCCCACCACCGCCTGCACCCGCCGCAGCATCTGCGCGCGCAGCCGCGGCAACGCCGCGCTTTCCTCGAGATCGGTGAGCCGCAGGGCGCGCAGGTAGGTGTTGAGCACATCGACGATGCGCGGCATCACGCGGATCACCTCGTGCTCGGCGTCGTCGGACACCTCAAGCTCGGCGCGAAAGCGCAGGTGGCGGCTGCGCCCGTCATCGGCAATCGAGATCACCAGCGGCTCGACGGGTACATAGACAAGGTGGCCGAAATCGACCGCCTCGTGCATCGCGCGCGCGCGACCGTCGCCGCCACCACCGGTCTGTGTGTCCGCCGCCTGTCCGTCCGCGCCGGGGCCGAAGGGCAGGAGGCCGGCCCGCACGGCATAGAACCCGGCGCCGCCCGCCGCGAGCGCCAGCACCAGCCCGGCGATCAGCGGCAGCCGCGACGGCGCGGCGCGCTCCGGTGTGTCCGTCGTCTCCTCTTCATCCGCCATCACACGGTCCCCTCTTCTGGCCAACACGGGCATCATAACCCGGCAGGAACTAACCGAATGTTAAGCCTGATGCAGGAAGGATGACCCCACCGGCCGGCAGAACGCCGATCGTCAGGAGGCATCATCGTGCAGCAGATTCTCGGCCTGTGGAACGCGCTCGACACGCGGCGCCGCCTCATCGTGGGGGTGGCGACGCTGGCCATGTTCGCCGCCGTTCTCGGGCTCGCGCGCATGGCCGCCATCCCGTCGATGAGCCTGCTCTACGCGGGGCTCGATGCCCCGGCGGCGGGCGACGTGATCGCCGCGCTCGAACAGCGCGGCGTCGCCCACGAGGTCCGCGGCGACGCCATCTTCGTGCCTGCGCCCGAGCGCGACGGGCTGCGCATGACGCTGGCCGGCGAGGGGCTGCCGGCCAACTCGACCAAGGGCTATGAGCTTCTCGACGGGCTGTCGGGTTTCGGCACCACATCGCAGATGTTCGACGCCGCCTACTGGCGCGCCAAGGAGGGCGAGCTTGCGCGCACCATCCTCGCGCACCGGGCGGTGAGCGCCGTGCGCGTGCACCTCGCCGCGTCCGGGTCCAACCCGTTCCAGCGCGACTTGCGCCATTCCGCCTCGGTCTCGGTCACCACCGACGGGCAGGAGCTCTCGCCGCGGCACGCGCGGGCGCTGCAATTTCTCGTGGCCTCCGCCGTGGCCGGGCTCGCGCCCGCGGATGTCGCCATCATCGACAGCCAGGGCGGGCTGATCGGGGCCGCCGAGGACACGCCCGCCAACGCCCCCGACACCCGCGCCGAGGCGCTGCGCCTGCGCGCGCTGCGCCTGCTGGAGGCGCGCGTCGGCCCCGGCAACGCGGTGGTCGAGGTCGCGCTCGAGACCGAGACGCGCAGCGAATCGGTCCGTGAACGGCGGTTCGACCCCGAGAGCCGCGTGGCGATCAGCACCGATACCGAGGAGACCACCGAGACGGCCTCGGGCACCGGCGGCACCGTCACCGTCGCCTCGAACCTGCCCGACGGCGATGCCGGCGGCGGCGCGGATGCGACCAGCAACCGCGAGGAAACCCGCGAGCGGGTGAATTACGAGGTCTCGACCACCGAGCGCGAGGTGGTGACCGCGCCCGGCGCGATCCGGCGGATGAGCGTGGCGGTGCTGGTCAACGCGCTGCCCGGCGACAGCACCGGCGGCGCGGCCGACGCCCCGCCCCGCCCCGAGGAGGAGCTGTCCGCGCTGCGCGAACTGGTCGCCTCGGCGGTGGGGCTCGATCCCGAGCGCGGCGATGCGCTGACCCTGCGGGCGCTGCCGTTCGAGGCCGCCGCCCCGATCGGGACGCTGGCCGCCCCCGGCCTGCTGGACCGGCTGGTCATCGACACGATGTCGCTGGTGCAGGGTCTCGTGCTCGGGCTCGTGGCGCTGGTGCTCGGGCTGTTCGTGCTGCGGCCGGTGCTGCTGCGCCCGCCGCCGGCCCCGGCGCGGCTCGGCGCGGCCGCGCGCCCGGCCGGGGCCAAGGCAGACGGGGCCGCCGACGCGGATACCGCCACGCCGCTCACCGGAGAGATCGACGAGGGCGAGTTCGACGAGAGCGGCCTGTCGCTCGTCTCCGGCGAAAACGGCACGGGCGGCGGCCCCGCCGCGTCGCGCATCGCGTCGCCCGGCGGCGCCGGGCCGCGGCCCGAGGACCCGGTAGCGCGCCTGCGCGCGATGATCGGCGAGCGTCAGGAGGAGACCGTGGAAATCCTGCGCACCTGGCTCGAAGGCGAAGAGGAGAGGCCCTGATGTCCATTTCCCACCTGCTCGAGGACTTCGACGCCGTGCGGGACGGCCACGAGATCACCCTCACCGATGTCTCGCTCGAGGACGAGCGGCTCGCCGCCTTCGAGACCGGCTATCGCGCCGGGTGGGACGACGCCGTCGAGGCGCAGGCCGGGGATGCCCGCCGGATCACCGCCGATCTCGCGCAGAACCTTCAGGATCTCAGCTTTACCTACGAGGAGGCCCACGCGGCCGTGCTGCAGGCGCTGCGGCCCCTGCTCGCGCAGGTGACGTCGGCGGTGCTGCCCCGGCTCGCACAGGAGAGCCTCGGGCCGCGCGTGGCCGGGATGCTGGACGAGCTCGCCCGGGACCAGGGCCGCCGCGCGATCGAGATCGCCGCCTCCCCGGACGACGCGACGCGGCTCGCGCACCTGCTCGAGGCGCGGCCCGATCTCGGCGCCACGCTCGCCGAGGACGACACGCTCGGCCCCGGGCAGGTCTTGCTGCGCTTCGGCGAGGCCGAGCACGAGATCGACCTCGCCGGGGTGCTCGCGGGGATCGACGCCGCGATCCACGGATTTTTCGACCAGACCCAGCAAGGAAAGACCAGCGCATGACCGACACCCCAGCCGACCACGCCTCCGCAACCGCCGCGGACATGTCCAACCCGTTCTCGGCCGTGCCGATCGAGATCACCGTCTCGGTGGGCAAAGCAAGGCCCGCCATCCGCGAGTTGCTCTCGCTGGGACGCGACGCGGTGCTGCCGCTCGACCGGCGCGTCGATGACGCGGTCGAGCTCTATATCGGCGAACGGCTGATCGCGCGCGGTCAGCTCGAGGAGGTCGAGGGCGACGGCGACGGACAGCTCGCCGTGCGCCTCACCGAGGTGGCCAACCTGCGCGACGGGCTGGGATGACACCGCCCCGCGCCGCCCGCGCCGCGCCGCTCCTGGCTCCGGCCCTCGCGCTGGTGCTGCTCGCCGCCACCCCGGCACAGGCGCAGGACATCTCGATCTCGCTGGGGGAGGGCGGCTCGCTCTCGGGCCGCGCGATCCAGCTCATCGCGCTGATCACCGTGCTGAGCCTCGCGCCGGGGCTTGCCGTGATGATCACATCGTTCCCGTTCATCATCACCGTGCTGTCGATCCTGCGGCAGGGCATCGGGCTACAGCAATCGCCGCCCAACATGCTGCTGGTCAGCCTCGCGCTGTTTCTCACCTGGTTCG
Organism: Roseovarius ramblicola; assembly: GCF_042430665.1. Taxonomy (NCBI): domain Bacteria; kingdom Pseudomonadati; phylum Pseudomonadota; class Alphaproteobacteria; order Rhodobacterales; family Roseobacteraceae; genus Roseovarius; species Roseovarius ramblicola. Next base: position 104,880 of record NZ_JBHMEC010000003.1, read on the forward strand.
TGATGGAGCCCACCTTCACCGCCGCCTGGGAGGCCGGGATCGCGCCGCTCGTGGCCGAGGAAATCACCCTCGACGAGGCGCTGCCGCGCGCCATCGGGCCGTTTCGCGGCTTCATGGCCGCGCGGCTCGACGGTGCCACCTTCGCGGCGATGGCGGCGCTGCGCCCCGATGCCGCGGGCATCGCGGCGGGGCCTGACGCGCCGCTCTCGGTGCTGGTGCCGAGCTTCATGCTGTCGGAGATCGCCCGCGCCTTCCAGATCGGCTTCCTGATCTTTCTGCCGTTTCTCATTATCGACCTGGTGATCGCCGCCGTGCTGATGTCGATGGGCATGATGATGGTGCCGCCCGCCATCGTCTCGCTGCCGTTCAAGCTCGCCTTTTTCGTCATCGCCGATGGCTGGTCGCTGCTCGCCGCGAGCCTCGTGCGCGGCTACATGTGAGCGCGCCCCCGACCGGAGCCGCCCCATGCCTGCCCTCACGCTCGACGCCCTCGCGGCCATGGCCGAAACCGGCGAGATCGACACCGTGCCCGCCTGCGCCGTGGACATGCAGGGACGGCTCGTCGGCAAGCGCTTTCACATCGCCGGTTTCCTCGAAGGCGGGCATGAGGAAACCCATTGCTGCAACTACCTGCTGGCCACCGATCTCGAGATGGCCACGCCGGACGGCTATGCCGCCACAGGCTGGGCGGCCGGCTATGGCAACTACACGATGAAGCCCGACCTTTCGACGCTCTGCCCGGTGCCGTGGCTCGACGGCACCGCGCTGGTGCTGTGCGATTTCCTTGACCATCGCAGCCACGCCCCGGCGCCCCATTCGTCCCGGCAGGTGCTCAAGGCGTAAATGGCCCGTGCCGGGGCCATGGGTCTCACCCCGATGGTGGCGACCGAACTGGAGTTCTTCCTCTTCGAGCGCTCGTATGACGAGATCAGGGCCAGCGGCTACCGCGCGCTCGACCCGCTGGTGAAATACAACCAGGATTACTCGATACTGCTCTCCACCCGCGACGAGCACGTACTGCGCCCGGTGCGGGGCGCGCTCTGCGCCATGGGCATCCCGGTGGAGACTACCAAGGGCGAGGCCGAGGTCGGGCAGGAAGAGCTCAACATCCGCTACGGCGACGCGCTCACCACCTGCGACCGCCACACGCTGGCCAGGCACGCGGTCAAGGAGATCGCGGTACAGAAGGGCCACGCGGCAACCTTCCTGCCGAAATGGCACGCGGACCGCGTGGGCAGCGCCGCGCATATCCACCAGTCGCTGTTCCGGGACGGCGAAACCGTGCTTGCCGATGCGGACGGCGCGCATGGCATGTCGCAGACCATGCGCCAATACGTGGCGGGGCTGCTGAAATACGCCCCCGACTGCATGATGCTCATGGCCCCCTATATCAACAGCTACAAACGCTTCGTGCCCGGCACCTTCGCGCCGACCAAGGCGGCGTGGTCGATCGACAACCGCACCGCCGGGTTCCGCCTCGTGGGCGAGAGCACCGGCGCGGTCCGCATCGAATGCCGCATCCCCGGATCGGACATGAACCCCTACCTCGCCTGCGCGGCCCAGCTTGCCGCCGGGCTCGCCGGGATCGAGGAAGGGCTCGACCTCGCCCCGCCGGTCAGCGGCGATGTCTACGCCATGGAGGACATACCCGACGTCCCCCACACCCTGCGTGCCGCCACCGGGACCTTCCGCAATTCGGCCGTGCTGCGGTGTGCCTTCGGCGATGCGGTGGTCGATCACTACACCCGTGCGGCCGAGGTCGAGCAGGAGGATTTCGACCGCGCCGTGACCGATTACGAATTGCAGCGCGGGTTCGCCCTCCTGCGCGCAGACGGGCTGGCCGCGGCGATTTTCTCCGGGGTCGCCCCCAACCCGACCGGGATCAACCTCGCGGCGGGCATCGCGGCCTACACGGCCGGCGGGCATGACGGGGTCATCGCCTTCGGCGGCGGCTCGGGGCTCGACCTCGGCAAATGCGTGGCCTTCATGGCCGGGCAGACGCGGCCGGTCTGGGATTTCGAGGATGTCGGCGATTGGTGGACGCGCGCGGATGCGGCGGCCATCGCACCCATCATCGCGGTGCCCACCACCGCCGGCACCGGCTCCGAGGTGGGGCGCGCGGGCGTGCTCACCAACCCGGAAACCCGCGAAAAGAAGATCATCTTTCACCCCAGGATGCTGCCCGCCACGGTGATCTGCGATCCGCAAGTGACCGTGGGCCTGCCGCCCGCGATCACCGCCGGCACCGGGCTCGACGCCTTCGCCCATTGCGTCTAGGCGTTCTCCTCGCTGCATTACCACCCGATGTCCCAGGGCATCGCGCTTGAAGGGATGCGGCTGGTGATCGAAAACCTGCCCCGCGCCTGTCATACCCCCGACGACATCGAGGCCCGCGCCCACATGATGAGCGCGGCGGCGATGGGGGCGACCGCGTTCCAGAAGGGGCTCGGCGCGATCCACGTCATGAGCCACCCGGTGGGCGCGCATTTCAACACCCATCACGGCACCACCAACGCGGTCTGCATGCCCGCCGTGCTCGATTTCAATGCCCCGGCCATCGCCGCCCGCTTCGACCGCGCCGCGGGCTATCTCGGGATCGAGCGCGGCTTCGACGGGTTTCGCGCCTTCGTGCAGGAGTTCAACGACCGGCTCGGCATTCCCCGCGGTCTGGCGGCGCTCGGGATTACAGGGGACGCGGTCCCGGCTCTTGTCGCCGGGGCCATCCGCGACCCCTCCTGCGGCGGCAACCCGGTCGCGCTGACCGAGGACGCCCTCACCGGGCTTTTCCACGCTGCCATGTAGGCGGCCACGCGAGGGGCGCTGCCCCTCTTGGCCTGCGGCCAATTCACCCCGGAGTATTGACGGCCAAGAAGAAACAGCAGGTGCGCGCCCGGGTTTGACACACGCAACACCCGGGCGCGGCTTCTCCTTGGGCGGTCATCGGCTCTCCAGCCTGTACCGCAAGCCGAGCATGTCACGGCGTTGTTAACAAACCCTTGCGTTTCTTCTTGGCTGAAATACTCAAAACAAGACCGCGACACGCGCGCGCCTGTCGATCAGATCAGCCCCTCGGCGGCAAACAGCGCCCGGACATCGGATTCGGGCCGCGCGCCGTAATGGCCGATCACCTCCGCCGCCGCGATGCAGCCCATGCGCCCCGCCACGTCCAGCGGTTGCCCCGTGGCCAGCCCGTAGAGCAACCCGGCGGCGAACTGATCGCCTGCGCCGGTCGTGTCCACCGGCGTCACCGCGTGCACCGGCACCGTAACCGTCTCCTCGCCCTCGACCAGCACCACGTCATGGCCCGAGCGGGTGCAGACAATGAGCCCGCTTTCCTGCGCCGCCTGTTCCAGCGCCGCGCCGAGATCGTCGGTCTCGTAGAGCGCGCACCATTCGTGCTCGTTACCGATCACGTAGTCGAGCTCGCGCAGCAGCCCGCGGAAATCGCCGCGGTGGCGCTCGACGCAGAACGGGTCCGACAGCGTGATCCCCGCGCGGCCGCCGCCCGCCCGCGCCGCGCGCGCGGCCTGCTCGAACGCCGCCTTGCCCTTGGGCTTGTCAAAAAGATACCCCTCAAGGAACAAAAGCCCCGCCTGCCCGGCCACGTCCTCGGGCACGTCCTCCTCACCCAGTTCGGTCGAGATGCCGAGATAGGTGTTCATCGACCGTTCGCCATCGGGCGAGACGAAGATCATCGAGCGCGAGGTCGGCAACACGCCGTCGCTGCGCGGGGCGTTGACGAAATCGGTGCCGACCTCGGCCATCGCCCGTGCGTAATAGTGGCCCAATTCGTCATCGCTGACACGTCCGATAAAGCCGGTCGCGAGGCCGAGCGCGCCGAGCCCCGCGATGGTATTGGCGACCGAGCCGCCCGGCATCTGCCGCCGGTCGGTCATGTTCTCGTAGAGAAATTCGGCGCGCTCGGTTTCGATCAGTTGCATCACGCCCTTGTCGATGCCCATCCGGGCCAGAAAGGCGTCGTCGCACTGGCCGATCACGTCCACCACGGCGTTGCCGATGCCGACGGCCTGATACTTTGTCATAGGGTCTTGTCCTCGAATAAACACAGATCACGGATGAGGCAGGTGCCGCAGGCGGGCTTGCGCGCGCGGCAGGTATAGCGCCCGTGCAGGATCAGCCAGTGATGCGCGTGGCGCTGGAAATCCACCGGCACGTTGTCCTCGATGGCGCGCTCGACGGCGACCACGTCCTTGCCCGGGCAGATGCCGCTGCGGTTTCCGACACGAAAGATATGCGTATCGACCGCCTGCGCCGGGTAATGCCACCACATGTTGAGCACCACATTGGCGGTCTTGCGCCCCACACCCGGCAGCGATTGCAGCGCCGCGCGGGAATTGGGCACCTCTCCGCCGTACTCCTCGACGAGGATGCGGCTGAGTTTCATCACGTTTTTCGCCTTGTTGCGGTAGAGGCCGATGGTCCTGATATGCCCGATCAGCCCCTCTTCGCCAAGGTCCAGCATCTTCTGCGGCGTGTCGGCGATCCCGAAGAGCGCCCGCGTCGCGCGATTCACGCCCACATCGGTGGCCTGCGCCGAGAGGGCGACCGCAACCACGAGTGTGAAGGCGTTGACATGCTCCAACTCACCCCTGGGCTCGGGCTCGGCGGCCGCGAAACGGGTAAAGATCTCGCGGATCGCATGGTAATCGAGTTGGCGCGCCATGCCCGCTTAATGCCGGGATTTGGCGGGATGCGCAACATTCGGGTCGCGGGGCGCGCACGGCCTGCCTATCTTGTGGCAAAGCCGTCAGGACATGCCGATGACCGATCTCGAACAAAGCTATCACTACAACGTCATGCGCCGCGCCATCGAGGTGATCGACACGCGGGGCGACTCCCTCACGCTCGAGGGCCTGGCCGCCGCGATGGACATGAGCGCCGCGCATTTCCAGCGGCTCTTCTCGCAATGGGTGGGCGTCTCGCCCAAGCGCTACCGGCAATACCTGGCACTTGATCACGCGCGCCGGTTGCTCGACGAGCGGTTCACCACGCTGGAGGCGGCGCAGGCCGCCGGACTGTCGGGGACCGGGCGGCTGCACGACCTGTTCCTGCGCTGGGAAGCGATGAGCCCCGGCGAGTTCGCCCGCCGCGGCGCGGGGCTGACCATTCGCTATGGCTGGTATCAAAGCCCCTTCGGCGAGGCGCTGGCGATGGGCACCGGGCGCGGGCTGTGCGGGCTGGCCTTTGCCGCCGAGGTGGGGCGCGACGCGGCCATGCGCGACCTGCGCGCGCGCTGGCCCGAGGCGGACTATGTCGAGGACGCCGACGCCATCGCGCCGTGGGTCGCGGCGGCCTTTTCGGGGCGGGGCGAGGCGCGGCTGCACATGATCGGCCCGCCCTTCGGGATCAAGGTCTGGGAAGCGCTGCTCAATATCCCCTCGGGCCATGTCACCACCTATTCCGAGATCGCCCGCGCCATCGGCCACCCGCGCGCCGTGCGCGCCGTGGGCACCGCCGTCGGGCGCAACCCGGTGAGCCTGCTGATCCCCTGCCACCGCGCGCTGCGCAAGTCGGGGGGGCTCGGGGGCTATCACTGGGGCCTGCCGGTCAAGCGCGCGATGCTGGCGCGGGAAAGCGCGCGGGCCGACGGTTAGGCGGAATCCTGCCCGCATGCGCCCGGCTTCCGTTGCGGAAAACGACTTGGGAACGGGTGTGTTATTGCATATCGTCGCATCACGCCCGATGTAGCGGGCAGATCAACCAACGAGGCGAATATCATGATCCGGGCACGCACTCCGATCCTTCTTCTTTCAGGCACGGCGCTTCTGGCGGTGACGGCCTGCACCGATCCGGGCTATGTCACCGGCCAGGACCCCAACCAGAAGACCAAGCAGGGCGCAATTCTCGGCGGCATCCTTGGCGCGGGCACCGGGGCCATCGTCAGCGACGACAAGGGCAAGGGGGCCGTGATCGGCGGCATCCTCGGGGCCGCGGGCGGCGCGGCCATCGGCAACGCGCTCGATCGCCAGGAAGCCGAACTGCGCCAGCAGCTCGACGATGACGTGCGCATCGTCAACACCGGCGACCGCCTCATCCTGACCATGCCGCAGGACATCCTCTTTAACGTCGACAGCGCCACCGTGACGCCGGTCTTGCGCGACGACCTGTTCAAGGTGGCCGACAGCCTGCAGCGCTACCCCGACACCACGGTGCAGGTGATCGGCCATACCGACAGCGACGGTTCTGCGAGCTACAACCAGAGCCTCTCGGAACGCCGCGCCAATTCGGTGGCCGACGTGCTGACGCAGGGGGGCGTGTCCTACCGGCGTATCCAGGCCTTTGGCCGCGGCGAGGATCAGCCGGTGGCCTCGAACCTCACCCCCGAGGGCAAGCGCCAGAACCGCCGGGTCGAGATCGTGATCCTGCCGAACGCCTGAGCCGGGGAGGAATATTTCCGGCAAGATGAAGCGGGGGCGGTCCATCGGGCCGCCCCCGTTGCTTATTCCGCCGCGACCTCTGCGGGTTCGACGCGCACCGCCGAGTATTTGAACTCGGGGATCTTGCCATAGGGGTCGATGGCGGGATTGGTGAGGATATTGGCCGCCGCCTCGACATAGGCGAAGGGCAGGAACACCATGTCCGGCGCAATCGCGCGGTCAGCGCGCGCCATGATCCGGATCGAGCCGCGCTTGGTGGTCAGCCGCACCATGCCGCCCGGCTCCACCCCCATCTTGCGCAGGGTCGCGGGGTGGATCGAGCAGTTGGCCTCGGGCTCCACCGCGTCGAGCACGCTGGCACGCCGGGTCATCGAGCCGGTGTGCCAATGCTCGAGTTGCCGCCCGGTGGTGAGCACCATGGGATACTCGACGTCCGGCATATCGTCCGGCGGGATGATCGAGGCGGGGGTAAATCGCGCCCGCCCCTCGGGGCGCGGGAAACCGTCGCCAAACACCACCGCCTCGCCGGGGCCATCCGGCGTCTTGCACGGATAGGTGACGGCGTTTTCACGTTCCAGCCGCTCCCACGAGATATTGTCGAGCGAGCGCATGTTGATCTTCATCTCGGCGAACACATCCGCCGGGCTGTCATACTGCCATTGCAGGTCCATCCGGTTGGCGAGCGCCATGGTGATGCACCAATCCTCGCGCGCCTCACCCGGAGGGGGGACCGCGCGCCGCCCGATCTGCACCTGCCGGTTGGTGTTGGTGACGGTGCCGGATTTTTCATAGAACGCGCTCGCGGGCAGGATCACGTCGGCATAATTCGCCGTCTCGGTGATGAAGATGTCCTGCACCACCAGGTGTTCCAGCCTGGCCAATGCGTCGCGGGCGTGCTCCACATCCGGGTCGGACATCGCCGGGTTCTCGCCCAGGATATACATACCCTTGATCTTGTCCTCGTGCACCGCATCCATGATCTCGGTCACGGTGAGGCCCTTCTGATCCGAGAAATCGCCCGATTTCCAGACCTCGGTAAAGGCGCGGCGCACGCCATCATCGGTCACCGTCTGGTAATCCGGCAGGAACATCGGCACCAGCCCCGCGTCCGACGCGCCCTGCACGTTGTTCTGGCCCCGCAGCGGGTGCAGCCCGGTGCCGGGACGCCCGACATGGCCGCACATCAGCGCCAGCGAGATCAGACAGCGCGAATTGTCGGTGCCGTGGATATGCTGCGAAATGCCCATGCCCCAGAAGATCATGGCAGCCTTGGCCCCGGCAAACTCGCGCGCCACGTCGCGCAGTGTGTCGGCGGGAATGCCGCAGAGCGCCTCCATCTTTTCGGGCGGGAACTGCGCAAGGTGCTCTTTCTCGGCCTCCCAGTTCTCGGTGAAGGCCTCGACATATTGCTGGTCGTAGAGACCCTCTTCGACGATGACATGCATGATGGCGTTCAACATCGAGACATCCGCGCCGGGCTTGAACTGCAACATATGCGTCGCAAACCGCCGCATCCCCACGCCGCGCGGGTCCATCACGATGAGCTTGCCGCCGCGCTTGGTGAACTGCTTGAAATAGGTGGCGGCGACCGGGTGGTTCTCGATCGGGTTGGCACCGATGATGATCGCCACATCGGCATTCTCGATCTCGTTGAACGTGGCCGTCACCGCGCCCGAGCCGACATTCTCGATCAATGCGGCCACCGAGGAGGCATGGCACAGCCGCGTGCAGTGATCGACGTTGTTGTGGCCAAAGCCCTGACGGATGAACTTCTGGAAGAGATACGCCTCTTCATTGGTGCATTTGGCGCTGCCAAAGCCCGCGACGGTCGCGCCGCCATGGGCGTCCTTGAGCCGTTTGAGGCCACCGGCGGCGATATCGAGCGCCTCGTCCCACTCCGCCTCGCGGAAGAACTGATGCCAGTTGCCGGGATCGACATTGAGGCCCTTCTCGGGCGCGTCCTCACACCGGATCAGCGGCTTGGTCAGGCGGTGGGGGTGGTGGATATAGTCATAGCCGAACCGCCCCTTGACACAGAGCCGCCCCTCGTTTGCCGGGCCGTTGATCCCGTCGACATACTTGACCTTGCCATCCTTGACCTTGAGCGAGACCTGGCAGCCGACACCGCAGAACGGGCAGACGCTCTGCACCTCCTCGTCGTAATCGGCGCTGTCGCCCTGCTGTGCGTCGTCCATCACCGAGGCGGGCATCAGCGCGCCGGTGGGACACGCCTGCACGCATTCACCGCAGGCGACGCAGGTGCTCTCGCCCATCGGGTCGTCCTGATCGAAAACCGGATAGGCATCGTGGCCGCGCCCGGCCATGCCGATCACGTCATTGACCTGAACGTCGCGACAGGCGCGGACGCACAGGTTGCATTGAATGCAGGCATCGAGATTGACGCGCATCGCGACGTGGCTGTCGTCGAGCAGCGGCACGCGGTCACGCTCCACCTTGGGAAAGCGGCTGTGGGTGACGCCATTGGCGTCGGCCATGTCCCACAGGTGGCTGGAGGCATCGTGCGAGGTATCCCGCTCCGGCTGATCGGCAAGCAGCATTTCGACCACCATCTTGCGCGCGCTTGTCGCCCGCGCGGAATCGGTCGTCACCACCATGCCGTCGCGCGCCTCGCGGATGCACGACGCGACCAGCACGCGCTCGCCCTCGACCTCGACCATGCAGGCGCGGCAATTGCCGTCGGGGCGGTATCCGGGCGCCGGTTTGTGGCACAGGTGCGGGATCACCAGGCCGCGGCCATTGGCCACTTCCCAGATGGTCTGGCCGGCCTCGGCCTCGACCTCGCGGCCATCGAGCGTCAATCGGATCGTCTGGGCCATGGCGCGCCTCCCTTGCCTCGCAGCTTATAAAACATGGGTGCGGCAAACCGGGGCTGTCAATCCCGACACAAGCGTGCGGTTTTGCGCCACGGCATCGCGGGACCGCCAAAGCAAAACGCGCCACGGTCTCCCGCGGCGCGCTCTTGCTTTCAGGTTCGGGACGGGCGGCTCAGTCCGCCGCTTCCTCGCTCTTGGCTTCCTCGCCGGTCTCCTGGTCCACGACCTTCATCGACAGGCGCACCTTGCCGCGGTCGTCGAAGCCCATCAGCTTGACCCAGACCTCCTGCCCCTCCTTGAGCACGTCGGAAGGGTGGTTCAGGCGGCGGTTCTCGATCTGGCTCACATGCACCAGACCGTCGCGCTTGCCAAAGAAGTTCACGAAGGCACCGAAATCGACGATCTTGACGACGGTGCCCTTGTAGATCTTGCCCTCTTCCGGCTCGGCCACGATCGAGTGGATCATGTCATAGGCTTTCTGGATGGCATCGCCGTTGGGCGAGGCGATCTTGATGATGCCCTCGTCGTTGATATCGACCTTGGCGCCCGAGACCTCGACGATCTCGCGGATCACCTTGCCGCCCGAGCCGATCACTTCGCGGATCTTGTCGGTCGGGATCTGCATGGTCTCGATGCGCGGCGCGTGGACGCTGAACTCGTTGGCACCCGAGAGCGCCTTGTCCATCTCGCCGAGGATGTGCATCCGGCCCTCGCGCGCCTGCGCCAGCGCGACGCGCATGATCTCGGGGGTGATCCCGGCGACCTTGATATCCATCTGCAAGGACGTGATGCCGTCATGGGTGCCCGCGACCTTGAAATCCATGTCGCCGAGATGGTCCTCGTCACCGAGGATGTCCGACAGCACCGCGTAAGAGCCGTCTTCCTCCAGCACGAGGCCCATCGCCACGCCGGCAACGGAGGTCTTGAGCGGCACGCCCGCATCCATCATCGACAGCGACCCGCCGCAGACCGACGCCATCGACGACGACCCGTTCGATTCCGTGATCTCCGAGACCAGCCGGATCGTATAGGGGAAATCCGTCGCCGCCGGCAGCACCGCCTGAAGCGCGCGCCACGCCAACTTGCCATGACCGATCTCGCGCCGCCCCGGAGGACCGACGCGCCCCGCCTCGCCCACCGAATAGGGGGGGAAGTTGTAATGCAGCAGAAAGTTGGACTTGAAGTTGCCGTGCAGCGCATCGACGAACTGCTCGTCATCGCCGGTGCCCAGCGTCGTGACCACCAGGCCCTGCGTCTCGCCGCGGGTGAAAAGCGCCGAGCCATGGGTGCGCGGCAGCAGGCCGGTCTCGCAGGCGATGGGGCGGATTTCATCCAGACGGCGGCCGTCGATGCGGTTGCCGTTCTTCACCACGTCGCCACGCAGCACCACCGATTCGAGCTTCTTGAGCGCCGCGCCAAGATTGGCATCCTCAAGCTGTTCCTCGCTCAGTTGCGCCTTGATCGCCTCTTTCGCGGCGGAAATCGCATGGGTGCGCTCCTGCTTGTCGCGGATGGCGAATGCGGCGCGCATCTGCTCCTCGCCGGCAGCCTTCACCGCCTCGAAAAGCGCGCTGTAATCCGGCGGGGTAAAGTCATACGGTTCCTTGGCGCATTCCTCGGCAAACTCCACGATCAGGTCACAGACCGGCTTGATCTGCTCATGGGCAAAGGTCACGGCGCCGAGCATTTCCTCCTCCGACAGCTCATAGGCCTCGGATTCGACCATCATCACCGCGTCGCGCGTGGCCGCGACCACCAGATCGAGCCGCTGCTCGGGGTTGTTGCGCAGATCGTGCATGTCGTCGATCTCGGGGTTGAGGATGTATTCGCCATCCGCAAACCCGACGCGGCAGCCGCCGATCGGGCCGCGGAACGGCGCGCCGGAGATCGTCAGCGCGGCCGACGCGGCGATCATCGCCACCATGTCGGGATCGTTGACCAGATCGTGGCTCAGCACGGTGCACATCACCAGCGTCTCGTGCTTGAAGCCGGGAACGAAGAGCGGGCGGATCGGCCGGTCGATCAGGCGCGCGGTCAGCGTCTCCTTCTCCGACGGGCGCGCCTCGCGCTTGAAGAAACCGCCGGGCACCTTGCCCGCGGCATAATATTTTTCCTGATAATGGACGGTCAGCGGGAAGAAATCCAGACCCGGCTTGGGTTCCTTGGCAAACGTCACGTTGGCCATGACCGACGTCTCGCCGAGGGTGGCAACCACAGACCCGTCGGCCTGACGGGCGATCTTGCCGGTTTCCAGGGTGAGGGTTTCCTCGCCCCACTGCATCGTTTTTTTCGTCTCAGTAAACATCATGTTTCCTAGCTTGGCCGCGGCGGGCGTATCCCGCGCGGCCCGTTTCGTGCGGGGCCCCATGCCCCACGGCCTTCCCGGTCTCATCCTGCGGCACCGGCGAAGGCCGGTCCGGGCCGCAATCGGATCATGCGAAAACCGCGCCCCCTCGGGGGCGCGGCGTCTTTGGTGTCAGCGGCGGATGCCGAGGCGCTTGATAAGGTCGCGGTAGCGGCCCTCGTCCTTGCCGCGCAGGTAATCCAGCAGCTTGCGGCGCTGCGCGACCATCATGAGAAGGCCACGGCGCCCGTGGTTGTCCTTCTTGTGGGTCTTGAAATGCTCGGTCAGCGTGGCGATCCGCGAGGTCAGGATCGCGACCTGCACTTCCGGAGAGCCGGTGTCGCCCTCCTTGGTCGCGAATTCCTTGATGACGCGGGCTTTCTCTTCGACGGTGATCGACATCGGTCTCTCCTTAAGTCCGGGGGTTGCGGGCACAAGCCGGGATGTCGTCCAGCAAGGTCCGTTGCCCCGCCGCGCAGGCGCGCCGGGGATTGCGCGCGTATAGGGCAGATGCGCAAAAAAGAAAAGCCTGAATCCATGCCCGGCGCGGACCCGCGCTCAGCGGTGCCTCATGCCCCGGTCAGCCCCGGCATCTGCGCCTGCGAGACAAGCGCGACATGATCGAGCGTCAGCCCCCCGGCGTTGGCGATATGCGCGATCTCGATCCCGTCCAGCAGCAGGCGCTGCGCCGTCGGGTCCTCGGCGTCGGGTTCGAGCGCGACTTCGGGCTCTTCCCCCTCCGGCGCGTCATGGAACACCATGAGCATGTCCTCCGCCGTCGAGAAATCGAGGATTTCCGCCTGATGCCCGGCGTCGAGCCAATCGCCCAGGCCGACAATGTCCGCACCGCTGCCGGTGGTGACGATATCGCCGCGCCCGGCCACGATCACGTCGTCGCCGCCGCCGCCGTTCAGGTAATCCCGCCCGGTGTCGATATCGTCGATGCCATCGGTCGCGGGGTTATCCACGATCCCGCTCAGCGTGTCGTCGCCATGCCCGCCAAAGAGCGTGTCCGACCCGCGCCCGCCCTCCAGCCGGTCATCGTCGAGATCGCCGTGCAGCGCGTCGTCGCCCGCGCCGCCATGGAGCGTATCGTTCCCGGCGCTGCCCACGAGGCTGTCATCGCCGTCGTCCCCCGACAGCATGTCATCGCCGTTATGGCCGAAGAGCCGATCCTCGCCCGCCCCGCCGGTCAGCGTGTCGGCCCCGTCCTCGCCGTGCAGCGTGTCATCGCCAGCGCCGCCCGAGAGCGCGTCATCGCCATCGCCGCCGCGCAACTCGTCCGTGCCGCCGCCGCCGTCGATCACGTCCGCGCCGCCGCGCCCGGCGATCCTCTCGGCGGCATCCTCGCCGTGGATCGTCTCGCCATGCTCCGCGCCATCCACGATCTGCCAGCCCGACGGGATATCCGCGCCGTCTGTCCCGCTGTCGATATCGGCCCCGGTATATGCTGCTGTCGCGTCGTCGGCCCCCGCCTCCGGTTCGGTCACGCGACCGTCGGCATCGCCGCCTTCTCCCGCATCCGCCACCGCGTCGAGCGCCGCGCGCACCAGATCGGGGCCATCGCCCGCCCCGGCCGCATCCGCATCCTCCGGCGCGCCGCCGTCGCCGGAGCCGCCCGTCGTTTCATCCTCTTCGATGCCGAGACCGACAAAGGTCGACGCCCCGACGGCCGCAATCCCCAGAACACTCGCCAGAAACAACATCGCACACCCCTGCGCACCATCGCCGGAGAATGCCACATGCCTGCGGTGAACGGCAAGCGCAGGTTGGGAGTATGGTTAAGGCTCACCGGCCGCTGCGGCCCGGCCCGGCGGGCAGACCTCGTATCCCGGCTCCTCGGGTTCGTCATCGACCAGGTCCGCCGGAAAGCCCGGCGCCGTGATGCTCAGCCCGGTGGCCTCCTCCAGCCGCCGGATGATATCGTCGGACTGCGCCCGCGCACCATAGCGCGCCATGCCGTCGCGAAAGATGTCGATCATCATCGGCGACACCTCCAGCGGCACGCCCGCGCGCTCGGCGATGGACTGAAAGAGACCGATATCCTTCATCACCAGGTCCATGGTGAAATTGATGTCGCGCGAGCCGTTGAGGATCACCTGACTTTCCGTCTCGTGGACAAAGGAGGTGCCGGAACTGATGCGGATCGCCTCGTATGTGGTGGCCAGATCCATCCCCGCCGCCTTCATCGTCACCAGCGCCTCGCAGACCGACAGCAGGTTGGCGGTGGCGAGATAGTTGGTCATCACCTTGAGCACCGAGGCGCTGCCCAGATCGCCGGTATGCAGCACCCGCCGCCCCAGCGTGGTCAGCAGCGGCAGGATGCGCTCGAACGTGGCGCGGTCGCAGCCCGCAAAGATCGAGATGTTGCCGGTTGCCGCGCGGTGGCAACCGCCCGAGACCGGGCAATCCACCGCCGCGCCGCCGCGCGCGATCACCATGCCGCCAAGGCGGGTGATCTCGGTGGCGTCGGTGGTGGACATCTCCATCCAGATCTTGCCGGGGCCGACCTCGGGCAGCATCACCTCCATCACCGCCGCGCTCGCCGCCGGCGACGGCAGGCAGGTGATGACCGCCTCGCAATCGCGCATCATCTGCGCCGGGGTTGACGAAACGTTGCAGCCCCGCGCGGCAAAGCCGTCGCGAAGCTCTAGGTTCAGGTCGTGAACCTGCAGGTCGTGACCGTTGCGCAAGAGGCTCCCGGCCAGCTTGCCCCCGACATTTCCCAGCCCGATGAATCCGATCCGCATGCGCCCCTCCCGGCAAACAGGTGATTTGCCAGCCTTTCGCGATTCGCGCGTGAAAATCAAAGGGGAAATTTCATGCGCCGCTCAGCGCACCCGCAACGTATCCCCCGGCTCCAGCCGCGGCTCCAGCGCCACCCGCACCCGTTCCCGCGCCTCGGGGCCGGGCGCCTGGGCTGCGATGATCTCGGCAGCGCGGCGTCCGATCTCGAGGCGGCAGGCATCCATCGTGGCCAGCCGTCGTGGCAACCCGTCGAGCAATTCGACCCCGTTGAACCCGGCAAGCCCCACCTGATTGGGAATGTCCACGCCCTGCTCGATCAGATAGAGCAACCCGCCCGCCCCGATCATGTCATTGGAATAATACAGGAAATCGAGGTCCGGCGTGCGGCGCAGCATCTCGGCGGTCATCTCGCGCCCCTTGGCCAGCGCCGATCCGCCGGAATAGAACTCGTGGTCGGCCATCTCGATCCCGGCCTTGGCCAGCGCCTCGGTGAACCCCTCGAAGCGTTTGCGCGCGCGGTGATCGAGCGGCATCTTGGTGCCCATGAAGCCGATCCGGCGATAGCCCGCGTGGATGATCGCCTGCGCCATCTGCTGCCCGGCGCGGCGGTGCGAAATCCCCACCACCGAGTCGATCGGCGTGCCGTCCACATCCATGATCTCGACCACCGGAATACCGCTCGCGCGCAGCATGGCGCGCGAGGCATCGGAATGCTCCAGCCCCGCGATGATCACCCCGGCAGGCCGCCAGGACAGCATTTCGTAGAGAACTTTCTCTTCCTTTTCAGGACGGTAGCCCGTCAACCCCACCACCGGCTGAAGTCCGGTCTCCTCCAGCACGCCGGTGATGCCGGTCATCACCTCGGGAAACACCATGTTGGACATCGACGGGATGATGACCGCCACGAGGTTGACCCGCTGACTCGCCAGCGCACCGGCGATCTTGTTGGGCACGTACCCCAGCCGCCGCGCCGCCTCGAGCACGCGCGCCCGCGTCGCCTCGGACACGTCACGCTTGTTGCGCAGCACCCGGCTCACGGTCATCTCCGAGACACCCGCCGCCTCCGAGACGTCGCGCAGGGTCAGTGGATGGTCGTCGGGTGAGCTCAAGACCGTGGTCCGGACAGGAAAGGCATTCCCTCACTTAGCCCGATCGCGCGGCCACGTTCAAGCCGGGGCGAAATCGCCGATGACAAACCCCGCCCGACACGCTAGACCGGCCCCCGCGCGGCCCCGTGGCTCAACCGGATAGAGCAGCCCCCTCCTAAGGGGCAGGTTGCAGGTTCGAATCCTGCCGGGGTCGCCAATTCAAAAAATATTGCAATTCAAACATGTTGGAAGCTAATGGAGCCAGCTTTGTGGTGTGACGGACACCACTGAGGGACACCACCGGAGCTCCATAATGCAATACATCGAACACCCGATCACCAATCGACACCAGAAGCTCGGGCACACGCGCGTCGCCGGCATCGTAGGGTGCCGCAACGATGGCCACGTCGCCGCGCGGCATGAACCGGGCAAGTCAGACCACATCTGTCGAAAACCGCGTTTCGGCGATCTCATCCGGCATCTCGATCATTGCTCCCGAGACCATGAACACCAGAAACAACAGCATCCAGAGATTGCGTTTTTTGAACAGATGCCGCCGATCCCGCCCGGTGGGCCGCATTGTATCCGAGGCCAAGCCAAGGTCCGGCGGCAAATCGGGAGCAGCCCTGTTGGCCATTCAGGTCAGTTTTTCTTGTGCTGAGCCAGCGCCACCCAGGCATCATATTGCGACAGGAACACCTGCCCGCCCATCTCGTCGAGGAAGTGACTGCGCTTGAGGCGGTCCATTACTGGCCCCTTGACCTCGCTCAGGTGCAGGGTGATGCCCGCCGCCTTCAGCCGCTCGTTGATCGCGTGGAGGCTTTCCAGCGCGGAAAAGTCGATCTCGTTCACCGCGGAACACATCAGCACCACATGGCGCAGGTCGCAATCCTCGGCGATGCGGTCCTGGATGAGGTCTTCGAGATACCGCGCGTTGGCGAAGTATAGGCTCTGATCCACCCGCAATGTCAGCAGCGCCGGATCGGTCTCGACCTTGTGCCGCAGGATATTGCGGAAATGCTGGGTGCCGGGCACCAGCCCCACCTCGGCCACATGCGGGCGCGAGGTTTTGTAGAGATGCAGGGCAATCGAAAGGATCACCCCGGCCGAGACACCCGCCTCCACCCCCATGCCGAGGGTCAGCAGGATGGTGGCCAGCACTGCGGCGAAATCGGCCTTTGAATAGGTCCAGGATTTGCGCAGGATCGAGAAATCCACAAGGCTCAGCACCGCGACGATGATTGTGGCCGCGAGCACCGCCTTGGGGAGGAAGAAGATGAGCGGCGTCAGCGCCAAAGCTGCAATAGCCAGCCCCACGGCGGTGAAGGCCCCGGCGGCGGGCGTCTCGGCGCCCGCGTCGAAATTCACCACCGAGCGGGAAAAGCCCCCTGTCACAGGGTAGCCGCCGGTAAACGCCGCGCCGAGATTGGCGGCCCCCAGCCCGATCAGCTCTTGATTGGGGTCGATGCGCTGGCGGCGTTTGGCGGCCAGCGTCTGCGCGACCGACACGGATTCGACAAAGCCAATGATCGAGATCAGAATCGCCGGCACAAGCAGTGAGCCAAGCAATTCGGGCGAGAGATCGGGCAGGGTCAGCGGCGGCAGGCCCTGCGGCACCGCGCCCACGATGGAGACGCCGCGTGCGTCCAGCCCAAACAGCCAGACGGCCAGGGTCGAAACAGCGACCGCCGCCACCGGTCCCGCCTTGGCCAACAGGTCGGCCGTGCGGGGCCCAAGCCCCGCACGCAGCAGCAACGGTTTCAAGCCCTTGCGTACCCAGAACAGAAACCCCGTGGCCAGCCCCCCGATCACCAGCGTGGGCCAGTTCACGGCCGTCAGATGCGCGGCGAGCGAGCGCAGCATCTCGATCAGCGTATGGCCATGGGCGGGCACGCCGAGAATATGCTTGAGCTGGCTGGTGGCGATCAAAATGCCCGAGGCGGTGATGAACCCCGCGATGACCGGGTGGCTGAGGAAATTAGCGATGAAGCCAAGCCGCAACAGGCCGAGCGCCATGAGAAAGGCCCCCGACAAAAGCGCCAGCGTCAACGCGGCGGCAGCGTAGCCCATGCTGCCCGCCTCGGCGACCTGGCCAATCGCCGCTGCCGTCATCAGTGACACCACCGCCACCGGCCCCACTGCCAGCGCGCGGCTGGTGCCAAACAGCGCATAGAGCACGATCGGCACGATCGACGCGTATATCCCCGCCTGCGCCGGCAGCCCCGCCAGAAGCGCATAGGCCAGTGATTGCGGTATCAGCATGATCGTCACGATCACCGCCGCGACGAGGTCGTTGGTCAGCGTGTCACGGGTATAGCTGCGCCCCCAGTCCAAGGATGGGAAGTAACGGGAGAGAGAGGGCATGGGCAACGGTCTTTCGACTGCACGGTGGACCAAGGCGATAAGCCCCGGCGCGGAAAGCCGGGGCCGTCAAGGCTGGGTGAGCGCGCGGGCCTAGCCCCCGGCGCTGATCTTTTCGGGGCGCGCCATCCATTCGCGGCCCTTGAGCATCGCCTTCCAGTAGATCGGCGGCAGCATCTTTTCCTTGAGCAACCAGGCCAGACGGCTGGGTTTGGTGCCGTCGATGAGGAACTTGGGAAAGCTGGGTTTCATAACCCCGCCATAGCCGAACTCGGCCAGCACGATCTTGCCGCGCTCCACCGTCAGCGGGCAGGAACCGTAGCCGTCATATTGCGCCACCGGCTCGCGGCCCGCGATGTCGGCCACGATATTCTCGGCCACCACGGGGGCCTGTATCCGCGCCGCCGCCGCCGTCTTGGCATTGGGCGCGTTCATCACGTCGCCGAGGGACCAGATGTTGTCATGGATCTTGTGGCGTAGTGTTGCCTGATCCACGTCGATCCATCCGGCGGCATCTGCCAGTGGCGAAACGCGGATGAAATCCGGCGCGCATTGCGGCGGGCAGACATGGATCATGTCGAAGTCCATGGTCACGCGCTCGGGCTCGGCATCAGGCTTTTTCACCTCGAAGGTCGCGCGGCGCGCAGGCCCGTCGATGGCCACCAGATTGTGAAAGAAATTCAGCGCCGCGCCGTATTTGTCCATGTAGGATTGCAGCGCGGGCACATAGTCCTTGACCCCGAAGAGCACGCCGCCCGCATTGCAGAACC
The DNA here is from genome assembly GCF_042430665.1 of Roseovarius ramblicola. Classification (NCBI taxonomy): domain Bacteria; kingdom Pseudomonadati; phylum Pseudomonadota; class Alphaproteobacteria; order Rhodobacterales; family Roseobacteraceae; genus Roseovarius; species Roseovarius ramblicola. The sequence goes on from NZ_JBHMEC010000003.1 coordinate 123,423, forward strand.
CGATCTCGATATCCTTGAGCCGCCCGGTGCGAAACCAGTGATCGCCCGAAAGATAGAGCGCCTTTTGCGGCGCGCCGGCGCATTTGATCGGCATCGGTGGTTGGGTAAAGAGCGCGCGGCCCTGTTTCAGCCCCTGCACCAATTCCCAAGTGTAAGGGGCCAGATCGTAGCGGTAATTCGAGGTGACGCCATTGCGCCCCAGCGTTTCCTCCAGACCCTCGACCGCCGCCCAGTCGAGCTTGAGCCCCGGGCAGACCACGAGGCGATCGTATTTGACCACCCGGCAGCCATCGAGGATCACGGCATTGTCCTTGGGCTCGAACGCGGCGACGGCGGATTTGATCCAATGCACGCCTCGGGGAATGAGACTGCCCATGGTCTTGGCGGTCTCGGCGGGCTCGAAGATACCGCCGCCGACCATGGTCCAGCCCGGTTGATAGTAATGGATTTCCGCCGGGTCGATCAGCGCGATCTCCAGCCCCGGCTTGCGCGCCTTGAGGCTGGCCGCCACGGCAATGCCGCCCGCGCCGCCGCCGACGATCACCACGTCGAATTTCGCATCACCCGTGTCGGTGGGCGTCTTGCCGCCATTGACGATGCGCCGGGCCACCCCGGCCATGTCGTAGCCGGCGGCCTTGGTCGCGGCGAGGATTTCGGGCACCGGGCGGCTCTTGGCCTGGCTCAGGGACCAGAGTGTGGCCGAGCGCGTGCCGGTGCGGCAATAGGCCAGGACTGGACCGGGCAGTTCCATCAACGCCGCGCCAAAGGCGTCCGCGTCGCCGTCCTGCACAATGCCCGAAGTGACTGGCAGATAGCGCGCCTCCAGTCCTGCCGCTGTCGCTGCCGCCTCGACCTCCTCAAAGGTCGGCTGGTCGGATCCTTCGCCATCGGGGCGGTTGCAGATGATGGCGCGATAACCCGCCTCGCAGATTGCGGGCATGTCATCCGCGCTGATCTGCGGGCTGACCGACAGCGCGTCGGTCACCTTGTTGAGTTGCATGCGCGTTTCCTCCCTGTTGGTGTCCTGTTGTCTCGCCTCAGAGCGCGTTGATCGGCAATTTGAGCATGGGCCGCCCATCTGGATCGGTCGGCACCTCGCCCGCGCGCATGTTGACCTGCAAGGACGGCAGGATCAGGCGCGGCATATCCAGGGTCGCGTCGCGCTCGGTGCGAAACCTGACAAAGTCTTCTTTTGTTTTGCCGCCGCCCACGTGGATGTTGTGGGCCTTTTCCTCGGCCACCGTGGTCTCCCATGCGATGTCCCGGCCGTTCGGCCCGTAATCGTGGCACATGAAGAGGCGCATTTCGTCGGGCAGCGCCAGCACCTTCTGGATGCTGTCGTAAAGCGTGGCCGCATCGCCGCCGGGGAAATCGGCCCGCGCCGAGCCGCCATCGGGCATGAAGAGCGTATCGCCAACGAACGCCGCGTCGCCCATCACATGGGTCATGCAGGCGGGCGTATGACCGGGGGTGTGCATCGCGAAACAGGTCATGCCGCCCACCTCGTAGGTGTCGCCATCCTTGAACAGCCGGTCGAACTGGCTGCCGTCGCGCTGAAACTCGGTGCCTTCGTTGAAGATTTTGCCGAAAACGTCCTGCACGATCAGGATGTTCTCACCGATCCCGATCTTGCCGCCTAGTTTTTCCTGGATATACGGCGCGGCGCTCAGGTGGTCGGCGTGGACATGGGTCTCGAGAATCCATTCCAGCGACAGCCCGCGCTCCTGCACGCGCGCGATCATCTTGTCGGCATGGTCGTAGGTGATGCGCCCGGCGGCATAGTCGATATCCATCACCGAATCGACAATCGCGCAGGCGTCTGAGCCCGGATCCTTGACGATATAGCTGATGGTGTTCGTGGCGGCGTCAAAGAACGCTTCGACCTCGGGTTTGATGTCCATGTTCACTGGATAGTCGGCCATGATGGTGTCTCCTCTCATCTGTCTCGTTCAACGCTGGCAGGTGCGGAAGCCGAAGATCCGGTACAGCGGGCAGAACCGCATGCCCGCCGTGGCCAGCATCACAACGCCTGCGGCTGCGGCGATCCATTTCGGTGCGCCAACGGCCAACGCCGGGACAAACCCGCCAATGGCAAGCGCCAGAAGGGCGATGCCAATCAGCACGCGCAGCACCCGGTCGATGGTTCCGATATTCGCTGTCATGGGGTTTCTTCCGTTCCATAAAGTTAGAAGCGTGATAAACCTTATACGCTGGACGCTCTGTGATCTGGTCACACGGGGCGCTCCAGTTATATTCGCATATCAGAATATGATGGCATATCAGATATATGAAATGTAACTTTATGTCGCAGGGTTTGCCGTGGTCGACAGACGCCTGTCAGCCCGCCGTCCGGACCGGCGCAACAATACCGTCCTGCAATGGCCCTATGCGCGCCAGAAGTGCGTCGCGGTTCGCGGCGATATCGGCGATGGTCACCCCGTCGAGCACATCGAGGAATGCTTGCGTCGCCCGTGCAAAGGTGGAGGATAGCTTGCAGATGCCGATCAGCGGGCAGGTATTGGTCTCGCGGTTAAAGCACTCCACCACGTCAAAAGGCCCCTCTGTCAGGCGTACGACCTCGCCCACGTTGATGTCTTCCGGCGCGCGGGCCAGGCGAAAGCCGCCGCCGCGCCCGCGCTGCGTCTCGATAAGCCCGGCCTTGCCCATCTCATGCACGATCTTGACGATATGCGGGCGGGCAAGGCCATGAACCTTGACCACATCGTCCACTCTCACCAGCGCGGGTGCGCGCAGCGCGGCAAGCTGAAGACACCGTAGCGCGTAGTTCGTATAGCTTGTCAGCCGCATGGGTCGTCGTCTTTCTTTTACAAAGTCAGGCCTGGGACATAGAGGTTTCATTCGGAATTTGCCACAGGGAACGCCACTGCGCCCTGCGCGGTTTCGCCACAATAAAGATATATTTTGAATATTGCATATGAGCCGATGCCACGCTAGCTCACGACCAGACCCATCGAAAGGACCGACCATGTTCGAGTCGTTCTCTGCCGAGACGTTGGCGCGGATGCAGTTCGCGTTCACTGTCTCCTTTCACATCATCCTCCCGGCTTTCACCATTGGTCTTGCAAGTTATCTTGCCGTACTGAACGGGCTCTGGCTCAAGACCCGCGACAGGACCTATCTCACGCTTTTTGACTACTGGAAGCCGATCTTTGCCGTCGCTTTCGGCATGGGGGTCGTGTCGGGCATCGTGATGTCCTATCAGTTCGGCACCAACTGGTCGGTGTTTTCCGACAGGGCCGGACCGGTGATCGGACCGCTGCTGGCCTATGAGGTGCTCTCGGCCTTCTTTCTCGAAGCGGGCTTCCTCGGCATCATGCTTTTCGGGCGCGAGCGGGTTGGCGACGCGCTACACATGTTCGCCACCGCCATGGTGGCCTTGGGCACGTTGATGTCGGCCTTCTGGATCCTCAGCGCCAATAGCTGGATGCAGACGCCGCAGGGCCACAGCGTCAACGAGGTCGGGCAATTCGTGCCCGAGGATTGGTGGGCGATCGTCTTCAACCCGTCGTTCCCCTACCGCCTCGTGCATATGGTGATGGCCGCCTACCTGACCACGGCCTTTGTCGTCGGCGGGGTCAGCGCGTTGCATCTGCTGCGCGACCGGACAAGCGCGGCAGCGCGGGTCGGCTTTTCCATGGCGATGTGGATGGCGGTAATTGTGACTCCGCTTCAAATCTATGCCGGTGACATGCACGGGCTGAACACGCTGGAGCATCAACCCGCCAAGGTCATGGCGATGGAGGGTCATTTCCAGAACCACCCCAACGGCGCACCGCTCTATCTTTTCGGCATCCCGGATCAGGAGAATCAGGAACTCGACTATGCGGTCGGCATCCCGAAGCTGTCCTCGCTCATCCTCAAGCACGACCTGAACGCGCCGCTTGACGGGCTGGAGTCTGTGCCGCGCGATGAGCAGCCCCCCGTGGGCATCGTTTTCTGGTCGTTCCGGATCATGATCGCCCTCGGCTTTGCCATGCTGGGCCTCGGTGTCTGGGCTCTTGTCCGCCGGGTGCAGGGGCGTCTCTACGACAGTCCGATGCTGCACCGCGCAGCCCTTGTGCTGGGGCCGTCCGGCTTTGTGGCGGTGCTGGCAGGCTGGGTGACCACCGAGGTCGGTCGCCAGCCCTATACCGTCTACGGCCTGCTGCGCACCGGCGACAGCCTGGCCCCCATCGACGCGCCGGCCGTCGGGGCCTCGCTCATGGCCTTCATCGTGGTGTATTTCTTCGTCTTCGGTGCGGGCTTCTTCTATCTGCTGCGCCTGATGAACCGCGCACCGGATACGGACCACGGCGACATCGACGGCCCGACGCGCAGCGCGGGCATCACTCCTGCGTCGCAACTCGACCCCGATGCCTTTGTCCCCGGCGAATAAGGAACCGATACCATGGAACTTGATCTTGCATTCATCTGGGCCAGCCTTATCGCCATTGCCGTGCTCGTCTATGTCATCCTTGACGGGTTCGACCTCGGGGTCGGCATTCTGTTCCCCTGGGCCGGGTCCAAGGCCGAGCGCGACACCGCGATGAACTCGGTCGCGCCGGTCTGGGACGGCAACGAGACATGGCTCATCCTGGGCGGCGGGGGGCTCTTTGCCGTCTTTCCACTGGCCTATGCGGTGGTGATGCCCGCGCTCTACATGCCGATTACTCTCATGCTTCTGGGGCTTGTCTTTCGCGGCGTGGCGTTCGAGTTTCGCTGGAAAACACGCCGCTGGAAACCCGTCTGGGACGTGGCATTTTTCGGCGGCTCGCTGGTGGCGGCGCTGTGTCAGGGCATCGCGCTTGGGGCGCTGGTGCAAGGGATCGAGGTCGCTGACCGCGCCTATGCGGGGGGCTGGTGGGATTGGCTAACGCCGTTTTCGGTGCTCACCGGCCTTGCAGTGGCCACGGGCTACGCCCTGCTTGGCGCGACCTGGCTGGTGATGAAAACCGAAGGCTCGCTGCAACACCGGATGCGGCGGGTGGCCTGGCCGCTGGGGGCGGCAACCCTCGGGGCCATGGGACTGGTCAGTATCCTGACACCGTTTCTCGATCCGGTCTATTTCACCCGCTGGTTCAACTTGCCCGGCAGCCTGCTCAGCGTGGTCATGCCGCTCCTTGTGCTGGTCGCGGCCTGGGCGCTCTTTACAGGGCTTGGCGACGGGCGCGACGGGCGTCCCTTTGTGGCCGCGCTGTCGCTCTTTGTGCTGGGTTTCATCGGGATCGGGATCAGCTTCTACCCGATGATGGTACCGCCCTCCCTGACCATCTGGCAGGTTGCCGCCCCCGACAAGAGCCTTGGCTTTGCGCTGGTCGGCGCGGTCGTCCTGCTGCCGCTGGTCCTCGCCTATACCGCCTATGCCTATTGGGTGTTCCGCGGCAAGGTGCGGGCCGGTGAAGGATACCACTGATGCGGCCCGCTGTGCGACGCCTCCTGTGGTTCATCGCCCTCTGGGTGCCTGGCGTCGGCGCGCTTGCCGCCGTTGCCGCAATCATCAGACTTTTCCTGTAACCGAGAAATGGATATCCCCATGAAAAAGACCCTTGTCGCGGCGGCCACGGTCGCCGGCCTCGCCACCGGCGCACAGGCGGACGGTCATGCAGCCGAGAAAAATCTCGTCACCGTCGTCACCTCCGCCGAGCCGCAAACACAGCTCATGTCGATGGTGCTGACCATGCAGGCGGTGCAGCAAGGCGCGAAAACCCGTGTTCTGCTCTGCGGTCCCGGTGGCGACATCGCCCTCAAGGATGCGCCCGACTCCGCCACCGCGCCGCAACCGCCCAAGGGGATGAGCCCGCAGGGCCTGATGACAAAGATCATTGAGGCCGGGGCCACCGTCGAGGTCTGCGCGATCTACCTGCCCGGCAAGGATGTCGGCCCCGAGGCGTTGCTTGACGGCGTGGGCGTGGCCAAGCCGCCGGCAATGGCCGGGGCCATGCTCGCCGACGATACCATCGTCTGGTCCTTCTGAACCCCACGCACGCGGCGCGGACACACCTCGCCGCGTGCCCCTTGCCCCGTCAAAAGAGGTTATCGCATGAAAACGGAAGAGACTGATCACGGCCGCCTCGAACACTGGAGCCCGCAAGATCTGGCCGAGGCATTTGCCCGGAACGAGGTGGCGATCATCGACGTGCGCACACCGCAGGAATATGCCTTCGAGCATATTCACGGCGCGCTTTTGGCGCCGCTGGCCACGTTCGAGCCGCAGAACCTGCCGTCGCAACAGGGCAAGGCGCTGGTGTTCCATTGCGGCTCGGGCGTGCGGTCGCGCAAGGTGGCCGAGGCATGTCTTGCCGCCGGCATCACCCCTGTCGCCCATCTCGAGGGCGGCTTTGGCGCGTGGAAGGCGGCCAAGCTGCCCTATGTGACCATCGACCCGGCCACGGGTGGCATCAAACGGGTCGATCCGGCCGCGGGCTGAGCGCCTCTCCGGTCACTCCGGCCGGGCCGCCCGCCGACGCAAGGCCGCCGCGAGGGTGAGAAACTCGGGCGCGCGCGGCGAACTGCGCCGCCAGACCATCGCCACCTTGCGCGGCGCGGCGCTGGGGGCCGGCACAAGGGCGATATCGTGCCCCTCGGCAATCCCGGCATCAATCGCCAACTGCGGCAAAAGGGTGATCCCCAGCCCCTCCTCGACCATCGCTACCAGCGTCGCAAGGCTGGTGGCGGCAAAGCTGCGATCCTCGCCAATATCCCCCGCCTCGAAGGCCGACAGGGCGTGGCGCTGAAGGCAATGCCCGCGTTCCAACAGCATCATCGGCCGCCCGGCGAAATCATGGCTCTCCACATGATCGCGGTTTGCCAGCGGATGCCCGCGCGCACAGGCCAACAGATAGCCATCCTCAAAAAGTGGCTCACAGGCCAGATCGCCAATGTCGAACGGCAGCGCGACGATTGCGGCATCGAGCCGCCCGTCCCTCAACCGCTCGATCAGCGGTTCGGTCAGATCCTCGCGCAGATAGAGCCTGAGCGCGGGAAACGCCTGCCGCAGATGCGGCATCGCGCGGGGCATGAGGTAAGGGCCAACCGTGGGGATGAGCCCGAGCCGCAGGTCGCCCGAAAGGACCTCGCCGCTTGCCCGGGCCAGATCGACGAGCGCTTCGGCCTCGGCAAGCGTGCGCCGCGCCCGCGCGATGATTTCTTGCCCGGTGGCGGTGATGATCACCTGTCGTTTGGTGCGCTCGGCCAGCGTCACCCCAAGCATCGCCTCAAGCTCCTGTATCGCCTTGCTCAGGGCGGACTGGCTGACATGACAACGCTCGGCGGCGCGCCCGAAATGCAACTCTTCACTGAGTGTGACGAGATATCGAAGATGACGGAGGCTGGGCAGTGTGGACACATCATATTCCATTTTGGAATTACTGCGTCAATTTTAATTCGTTTTACTCATTAAACGCAACCAAGTATCCAATCCTCACACGGCAACCGCCCATGAAAGGATCCGACCATGACCGCTGAAACACAGATTGCTTTCCCCCGGCTCAACGAGCCCGCGCCCGATTTCAACGCCCCCACCACGCACGGGCCGAAATCGCTGTCGGATTATCGTGGCAAATGGCTGGTGCTGTTTTCGCACCCGGCCGATTTCACCCCCGTCTGCACCACGGAATTCACCGCCTTCGCGGCCGAGACGCGCGCCGACGAGGGCTATGAGACAACCGACTGGTATTTCTCGACCCGCGCGCTCTGAGTTCTGCCATCTCGGACCGGCCCGGTGCGATACCGGGCCGGTCGTTCATGACCTCGCAACGAAACGAACGCCCAACATGACAAATCCAATTGTCAAAGCCTTCCACGATAGCGCCACGGGAAGCTGGCAATATGTATTCCATGATCCGCGCACGCGCACCGCGGCCATCGTCGATCCCGTGCTGGATCAGGATCCGAATACCGGGGACACGGCGACCCGCAACGCGGATAAAATCCTCGCCTGCGTCGAGGCCGCAAAGCTCGACGTGAGGTGGATCCCCCACACCCATCCCCATGCCGACCACTTTTCCGCCGCGCCCCATCTGAAGGAGCGGCTCGGGGCCCCGATCGCGATCGACGAAAGGGTCGCCGGGGGTCAGGTCCTGTGGAAGAAGCTCTGTGACCTGCCCGAGAGCTTTCCGACCGACGGCTCGCAATGGGACCGATGGACCACCTGACCCGCTTGAGAAGTTCGGTTTCCAAACGAAATCCTGCGCCGCGTGCCGCCCCTCAGTCCTTTACATACATCTTGCGCGGGCGGTTGCAGAAGGTTTCCGCCGGGCCGGTTTCCTTTATGAGGATCGACTCGGTGATTTCCAGGCCCCAGTCGGACATCCACAGCCCCGGCATGAAGTGGAAGGTCATCCCCGGCTCCAGCACGGTCTCGTCCTCGGACCGCAAGCTGATCGTGCGCTCGCCCCAATCGGGCGGGTAGCTCAGCCCGATGGGGTAGCCGCAGCGCGCGCCGCGCTCGATTCCCGCGCGTTCCAGCGGCGCGGCGAGCGCGTTGGCCACGTCGCAGGCGCGGCTACCCGCCGTCGCGGCCTCGAGCCCGGCCTCCAGCCCCTCGACCAGCGCCTTTTCCGCGTCGAGCAGGAATTGCGGAGGCTTGCCCAGAAACAGCGTTCGGCAGAACGGCGCGTGATAGCGGCGGTAGCAGCCCGAAATCTCGAAAAAGGTCGCCTCGCCGGTGGCGAACTCCCGCCCGTTCCATGTCAGGTGCGGCGCGGCGGCGTCCGAGCCCGAGGGCAGCAGCGGCACGATCGCCGGATAGTCGCCCCACGCCCCCTCGACCCCGCGAATCGCATCGCGAAAGATTTCTGCCACGACCTCGTTTTTCGGAATGCCCGGCTCGACCCGCTCGATCAGCCCGTCGGTGATCTTCTCGGAGATCGCGGCGGCCTTGCGGATGAACGCCAGCTCTTCTTCGGACTTCACGCCGCGCTGCCAGTTCACCATCGCGGTCACGTCGAGGAATGTCGCCTCGGGCAATTCCTCGCGCAGCACCTGCATCGCCTTGGCCGAGAAATAGTAATTGTCCATCTCGACGCCGATCCGCTTGTCCGCCAGCCCCATGCCGGTCAGACGTTCGGCAAGGTCCTGCATCGGGTGGCGCTCGGTGGATTGCACGTAATTGTCGGGATAGCCGATCACCCGGTCATCGGTCATCCAGACGGTTCGCACGCCGCCATTGGCGTCCTGATTGCGGCCCCACCAGATCGGATCCGCCTCGGGCAGCACGATCACCCCCTGATGCACGTAAAAGGACCAACCATCATAGCCTGTGATCCAGTGCTGGTTCGACGGATCGGTGACGAAGATCGCATCGAGATCGCGCGCGGCCATCGCCATGCGGGTTTTCTCGAGGCGGCGCTGATATTCCTGGTCGGAGAAGGGGAGGTCTTTTTCGATCATTGCGGGGCCCTTGGATTGAGTCTCTCGGTCGGCTTGGAATATTTCGTGGGGCTGCGCCCCAAGAAATACGCCACCGCATGTCGTTTTCAGGCCACGCAGTGACGCAGAGTTGACGATAGGCTGCACCCGCGCGCAGATTGCGCACAGCTTGCGAGAAGGAAATAGCGATGCGCCCGGTTCTGGCCGATGTTCACGCCGCCGCCAAGGTGATCGCCGGGGTGGCGGATGCGACGCCGCTGGTGCCCTCACCGCATATGAGCGGCGTGGCAGGCCACGACTTCCTGCTCAAGCTGGAGAACATGCAGCCCATCGGCGCGTTCAAGCTGCGCGGGGCCCTGAATGCCGTGGCGGGGGTGCAGGAGGCGGCGGGCGTCACCTGCTGCTCCACCGGCAATCACGGGCGCGGCGTGGCCTATGCCGCGCGCGAGAGGGGCATTCGCGCCGTCATCTGCATGTCCGAACTGGTGCCGCAGGCCAAGGTGGATGGCATCCGCGCCCTGGGGGCCGAGGTGCGGATTGTGGGCCGCAGTCAGGATGCCGCGCAGGCCGAGGCCGAACGGCTGGTGGCCGAGGAGGGGCTGACGCAAATCTCGCCCTTCGACGACCCGCTGGTGATCGCGGGCCAAGGCACCATCGGGCTGGAGATCATGGCAGCGCGGCCCGATATCGAGGTGCTGCTGATACCCTTGTCAGGCGGCGGGCTGGCCGCCGGTGTGGCGATGGCCGCGAAGGCGATCAAGCCGTCGCTCCGCGTGGTCGGGATCAGCATGGACCGTGGCGCCGCGATGCATGAGAGCCTGCGTGCGGGCCGCCCTGTCGAGGTCGAGGAGGTGGCGAGCCTCGCGGATTCCCTCGGTGGTGGCATCGGCATGCAGAACCGGCTGAGCTTTCCGATGTGCCGCGATCTGCTGGACGAGGTGGTGCTCGTCACCGAGGACGAAATCTACCACGCCATGCAGGTGCTCTATTACGAGGACCGGATCGTGGCAGAAGGGGCCTGCGTGGTGGGCCTCGCGGCGGTGCTGTCGGGCAAGGTGAGTGTCACAGGACGGACCGCCACCATCATCACCGGCCGCAATCTGGATATGGAGATGTTCACCCGGGTCGTCACCGGGCAGGACGTGAAACTGGGCGACACCGTGATCGAGGGCAAGCGATATGGCACATGACATCCGGATCGTGACCGAGGCGGAGTTGCGCGGGGCGGTAGGGCTGGATCTCGATACTGTGAAGGTGATCGAGCGGGCCTTTGGCGCACTTTCGGATGGCGGGGTGGTGATGCCGCCGGTGATGTCGATGGACCTCGCCGAGGCGCATGGCGAGGTGGATGTGAAAACCGCCTATATCCCCGGCTTTGACGGCTTCGCGATCAAGGTCAGCCCCGGATTTTTCGACAATCCCAAGCTGGGATTGCCCAGCCTCAACGGGCTGATGATCCTGTTTTCGGCCCAAACCGGGCTGGTCGAGGCAGTGTTTCTGGACAATGGCTACCTGACCGATCTGCGGACCGCGGCGGCGGGGGCGGTTGCGGCGCAATATCTCGCACCCGACCTCGTCCACACGGCAGGGGTGATCGGCACCGGCGTGCAGGCGCGGCTTCAGGCAAGGGCGGCGCGGCTGGTGCGGCCCTATGACCGGCTGCTGATATGGGGTCGGGATGCCGGCAAGGCGCGCGCCTGCGCCGACGACCTGGCGGACCTCGAATGCGATATCCGCGTGGTCGACGACCCCGCCGATCTGGTGCGGGCTAGCCAACTGGTGATCACCACCACACCCGCCCGGGAACCTGTGATCAAGGCCGCGTGGCTGCACCCCGAGTTGCACATCACCGCGATGGGATCGGATCAGGCGGGCAAAAACGAGATCGACCCGCAGGCGCTGGTGCAGGCCGATCTTTACGTCGCCGACCGCGCCCCGCAGGCGCAATCCCTGGGCGAATTGCGCGCGGCATTGGAGGCGGGGCTCTGGGCCGAGGATAGCCCGTTGGAACTGGGCGACGTGATCCGGGGCCGCGCGCGCGGGAGGCGCACCGCGGCGGAGGTGACGATCTGCGACCTGACCGGCACCGGCGTGCAGGACACGGCGATCGCCACCCATGTGATGGCGCACCTTGCGGGCCGCGACGTGGGCACTGTGATCCATACATGAAACTCGACGCGCGCGATCTCGAAATCCTGCGGGTGCTGGCCGACGAAGGGCGCATCACCAAGGCGCAATTGGCGGCTCGCGTCGGCCTTTCGGCGAGCCCCTGCTGGGAGCGGCTCAGGCGGCTGGAAGAGGCTGGGCTGATCGAGGGCTATCACGCCCGCATCAGCCTCAAGAAGCTGGGGCCGCATGTGACGGTCTTTGTCGCGGTGGAGTTGGCCGACCACACCCCCGCGAAATTCCGCGCCTTCGAGGACAGCGTGCAGCATTACGGCGAGGTGACGGCCTGTTGGGCGCTGGGCGGCGGGTTCGACTATCTCATGCAGATCGTGACCCGCGACATCGACGCCTATCAGCGCCTGATCGACGAGATGCTGGAAGCGCGGATCGGGCTTGCGCGGTATTTCACCTATATCGTGACCAAGCCGGTCAAATCCCCGCGCCTGCCACCGCTCGAGATGTTTTTCGGATGATTCTCCTGTTTGGTTGATAAAAATAAGAAGAAAAAACTGAAAGCCGGCACAACATCAGCCTCTCCCTCTGCCCACGCAGCATATTTTTCTGCGGGAAAGGAGGGCCACATGTCCGATTCAGCGATCTGGACCCGTAACGGGATCACCGACACGCGTCTCATGCGCAACTTTGCCTATCTGGGCGGCAAATGGGTGGCGGGCGAGGATAATGCCACCATCGCCGTCGCCAACCCCGCCGATGGCAGCGCGCTGGGCGACGTGGCGAGCCTCACCGCCGATCAGGCACGGCTGGCGGTGGATGCCGCGCAGGAAGCGTTCGAAGATTGGGCGGTGACCCTACCGCAGGACCGCTCCGCAATCCTGCGCCGCTGGTTCGACCTGATGATCGAGCACAAGGAAGATCTCGCGCGGATCATGGTGCTGGAACAGGGCAAGCCCCTGTCGGAAGCGCGCGGCGAGATCGACTATGCGGCCAGCTTCGTGGAATACTACGCCGAGGAATCCAAGCGCCCCAATATCGAGGGCGTGACCAGCCACCTGCCCGATGCAGAGGTCGAATTGTGGCTGGAGCCGGTGGGCGTCGCTGCCCTCATCACCCCGTGGAATTTCCCCGCCGCGATGCTGACGCGCAAGGCGGCGGCGGCGATGGCGGCCGGCTGCACCGTGGTGGCGCATCCGAGCGGAGAGACGCCTTATTCGGCGCTGGCGCTGGCCGAACTGGCCGAGCGCGCGGGCATCCCGGCGGGGGTGTTCAACGTGGTCACGGGCCGCGCGGCAACCGTGGTGGAGCCTTGGACCCAGGACCCCCGCGTGCGCGCGCTGAGCTTTACCGGTTCGACCAATATCGGGCAGTTGCTCTATCGCCAATGCGCGGGCACGGTGAAGAAACTGGTCATGGAACTGGGCGGCCACGCCCCGGTGATCGTGTTCAAGAACGCCGATCTGGAAACCGCGGTCACGGAATCGATCAAGGCGAAATTCGCCACCTCCGGGCAGGATTGCCTGGGAGCCAACCGCATCTATGTCGAGCGCGCGATCTATGACGAGTTCTGCCGCCGCTTTACCGACGCGACACAGACACTCAAAATCGGGCGCGGCATGGACGACCCCGATATCGGGCCGCTGATGAACGAGCAAGCAGTGCAGAAGCAGGAAGAGCATGTGGCGGACGCGCTCAAGCACGGCGCAAAACTGGCCTGCGGCGGCAAGCGTGACGATCTCGGGCCGCTCTTCTACCAACCCACTGTGCTGACCGATGTGCCGGATACGGCGGCGATCATGTGCGACGAGACCTTCGGCCCGGTGGCCGCAATCACGCCGTTCGACACCGAGGACGAGGTGGTGCGCCGCGCCAATGCGACCGAATTCGGCCTCATCGCCTATCTGCACAGCCATGACCCACGCCGCATCTACCGCATGACGCGGGCGCTGCAATTCGGAATGGTGGCGGTCAACCGCACCAAGGTCACCGGCGCGCCCATTCCCTTTGGCGGGGTCAAGCAGTCGGGGCTGGGCCGCGAAGGCGCAAGGCGCGGCATGGAGGAATTCATGGAGATCAAGTATGTCTGCCGCGATTGGGCGTGAGCAGACCAAATCCTGAAAAGATTTCAGCCCGGAATTTTTTGAAAAATTCCGGGCCCCAGAACAAGCGAAAGGAACAAAGATGCTGCGAAACGACCAACTCGATCAATGGGATCGCGAAAACTTCTTCCACCCCTCGACGCATCTCGCGCAATTCGCGCGCGGTGAGGCCCCGAACCGGATCATCACCGGCGGCACCGGCAGCCATATCGAGGATCGCGAAGGCAATCGGCTGCTCGATGCCTTCGCCGGACTCTACTGCGTCAACGTCGGCTACGGCCGTCAGGACATCGCCGATGCGATCGCCGAGCAGGCCAAGGAACTGGCCTATTACCACGCCTATGTCGGCCACGGCACCGAGGCGTCGATCACACTGTCGAAGATGATCCTCGACCGCGCACCCGATCATATGTCCAAGGTCTATTTCGGCCTCTCGGGCAGTGACGCCAACGAGACCAACATCAAGCTGATCTGGTATTACAACAACATCCTCGGCCGGCCCGAGAAGAAGAAGATCATTTCGCGCTGGCGCGGCTATCACGGCTCTGGCCTGATGACCGGCTCGCTCACGGGGTTGCACCTTTTCCACCAGAAATTCGACCTGCCGCTGAGCCAAGTGATCCACACCGAGGCGCCCTATTACTATCGCCGCGACGATGTGAGCATGTCCGAGGACCAGTTCGTCGCCCATTGCGCGGCGGAACTTGAAGCGATGATCGAGCGCGAGGGAGCCGACACCATCGCCGCCTTTATCGGCGAGCCGGTTCTGGGAACGGGGGGCATCGTGCCGCCGCCCGCCGGATACTGGGAGGCGATCCAGCCGATCCTCGAGAAACACGACATCCTGCTCATCGCCGACGAGGTCGTCACCGGTTTTGGCCGTCTCGGCACGATGTTCGGCTCCGAGCATTACGGGCTCAAGCCTGACCTCATCACCATCGCCAAGGGACTGACCTCGGCCTATGCACCGCTCTCGGGCAGCATTGTCAGCGACAAGATGTGGAAGGTGCTGGAACAGGGCACCGACGAGAATGGCCCCATCGGCCACGGCTGGACCTATTCGGCGCATCCCATCGGGGCGGCGGCAGGAGTGGCGAACCTCAAGCTGCTGGATGATCTGAACCTGATCGCCAATAACCGCGAGGTCGGCGGCTATCTCAACAAGACCATGACCGAGGCGCTCGGGCATCACCCCAATGTCGGCGAGGTTCGCGGCGAGGGCATGCTCTGTGCCGTGGAATTCGTCAAGGACAAGGACAGCCGCACTTTCTTTGACGCCGCCGACAAGATCGGTCCGCAGATCGCGAGTGCGCTGGTGGCCGATAACGTCATTGGCCGGGCGATGCCGCAGGGCGACATCCTGGGATTTGCCCCGCCTTTCTGCCTGACCAGGGCGGAGGCCGACGAGGTGGTCGAAAAGACCTGCCGCGCGGTGCGGGCAGTGCTGGGATAAAGTCCTCCGCCGGACCCGGATCAGATTAAAATTGGTGTGGCCCCGAGGCAGGGCTACACCGCAAATTGCAGGACAATCGCCCGGAATCGCTCAACATGCAGTCGGTTTGGCCTGCAACGGCGCGAATTCTCAAGAATTCGCCGCTTGATGCTTGCAACAGATGGCGTTTGTCGGTTTAGACTGCACGCAAAGCGGGGCACACCGCAGCGAAATAAACACAGGGAGCCGCAATTGGCCGATACCGCGATCAACGATGCGTTCGTTGCTTTCGAGCGCGTGCAAAAGAGCTACGATGGCGAGCTGCTCGTCGTCAAAGACCTTAACCTGAGCATGCCGAAGGGCGAGTTCCTGACCATGCTGGGACCGTCGGGCTCTGGCAAGACCACCTGCCTGATGATGCTGGCCGGGTTCGAGACCGCCACCCACGGCGAGATCAAGCTCAAGGGCGATCCGATCAACAACATCCCGCCGCACAAGCGCGGCATCGGCATGGTGTTCCAGAATTACGCCCTGTTCCCGCACATGACGGTGGCCGAGAACCTGTCCTTTCCGCTGGAGGTGCGCAAGATCGGCAAGTCCGAGCGCGAGGGAAAGGTCAAGCGCGCGCTGGACATGGTGCAGATGGGCGATTTTGGCGGGCGCCGCCCGGCGCAGCTCTCGGGCGGGCAGCAGCAGCGCATCGCATTGGCCCGCGCGCTGGTGTTCGAGCCCGAGCTGGTGCTGATGGACGAGCCGCTGGGCGCGCTCGACAAACAGTTGCGCGAACACATGCAGTTCGAAATCACCAACCTGGCGCACGAACTGGGCATCACCGTGGTCTATGTGACCCACGATCAGACCGAGGCGCTGACCATGTCCGACCGTGTGGCGGTGTTTGACGATGGCCGCATTCAGCAGCTTGCCCCGCCCGACGAGCTCTACGAAAGCCCGCAGAACAGCTTCGTGGCGCAGTTCATCGGCGAGAACAACACGCTGGGCGGTGCAGTCAAGGAGGTCAAGGACGGCTTTGCCCTGGTCGAATTGGACGGCGGCGGATTGATCGACTGCAAGGCCGTCAATGTCGAGAAGCCCGGGGACCGCACCCTCATCTCGATCCGCCCGGAGCGGGTGGAAACCAACATGGACCGGCTCAACACCGACGCCCACACGCTTGATGCCGAGGTGCTGGAATTCATCTACATGGGCGATGTGTTCCGCACCCGTCTGCGTGTGGCCGGGCGCGATGATTTCATCATCAAGACTCGCAACTCGGCGGACCAGACGCGGCTCACGCCGGGCTCCAAGATCAAGATCGGCTGGCAGCCCGAGGATTGTCGCGCGCTGGATGCCGTCTAGGTCTTGACGTGTTCGCGCCCGCCGGAAACGCGGGCGTGTGACCCCAGAGGTTCCGCTGTTCAACCCGTAGCACGGAGCCCGACAAGTGAAACGGGACTTACTTGGGAGAATGACATGAAACTCACGACGACCCTAATGACCTCGACCGCGCTTACCGTCGCGGCCGGGGTTGCCTCCGCGCAGGATATGGCCGACGACATGACGCTGGTCTCCTGGGGCGGCGCCTACCAGGCAAGCCAGCAGAACGCCTATGCCGAACCCTACAAGGAGAACAACCCGGAGGTGTCGATCACCTGGGACGAAAGCTCCAACGAGGCGGTGGCCAAGCTGCGCGCCATGAACGAGGCCGGCAACATCACCT
Organism: Roseovarius ramblicola; assembly: GCF_042430665.1. NCBI lineage: Bacteria > Pseudomonadati > Pseudomonadota > Alphaproteobacteria > Rhodobacterales > Roseobacteraceae > Roseovarius > Roseovarius ramblicola. The sequence continues at coordinate 140,161 of NZ_JBHMEC010000003.1, forward strand.
GGGACCTCGTGGACGTGGTAGCGGCCGACGCGATGCGCCTGTGCGACGAGGGCCTCGCGATGGAGATCGACCATGACGAGGCGCTCGCCGCCGCACCCGACGGCACCGAGGCCAGCGACGATTTCGGCGACCTGATCGTCAGCGATTGCTTCGTGCCGCAGATCGTCTATTCCACCACCTTCGGCTATCGCACCGACATGGTGCCCGAAGGAGCCGAGGCCCCGAACGACATCTGCGACGTCTGGGACACCGAGACCTATCCCGGCAAGCGCAGCCTCGAGAAGCGCCCGATCAACAACATGGAATGGGCCCTGCTCTGCGATGGCGTGGCCAAGGGCGAGGTCTATGACGTGCTGGCCACCGACGAGGGCCAGCAGCGCGCGCTCGACAAGCTGGACGAGATCAAGGACGACGTGATCTGGTGGTCGGCCGGCGCGGACACGCCGCAGCTTCTGGCCGATGGCGAGGTCGTCATGGGGTCGACCTATAACGGCCGCCTGTTCTCGGCGATCGTGGAGCAGGATCAGCCGATCGCGATGATGTGGGACGCGCAGGTGTTCGACCTCGACGGCTGGATCGTTCCGGCCGGCCTGCCGGAGGACCGTCTCGCCCGCGTGATGGACTTCCTGCGTTTCGCCACGGACACGCAGCGTCTGGCCGACCAGGCCAAGTACATCAGCTACGGCCCCGCGCGTGAATCCTCGGCTCCGCTGGTCGGCGAGCATGCCGAGCTCGGCATCGAGATGGCGCCGCACATGCCGACCGATCCGGGTAACGCCGCGAACACGTTCCTCTACAACTACGAGTTCTGGGCGGACTACCGCGACGACATCGACGCCAAGTTCCAGGCGTGGCTGGCCCAGTAAGGGCCCGTCTTCCGGAAGGGGCCGCAATGGCCCCTTCCACCCTTTCATTGGTTTGATCCTTTCTTGATCCTTTGAAGACCCAGATAAAGACCGGCGGGGACGATATGAGCAATGTGACAGACGCCACTGCGGGTGCAAGCGGGCCGGTGCCGGGCAATGGCCGCGCCGGAGCCGTGCAAGACGATGACGGCCCGGTTCTGGCCGCCGACGGACGCCCGCTGAAACAGACGCTGCGGCGCACGCTCCGCCGCGAGAAGATGCGCGCGCTCGCACTGATCGCGCCGCTGCTGTTTTTCGTGGTCATCACGTTCATCATCCCGATTCTGTCGATGCTCATGCGCTCGGTCGAGAACGAGATCGTGCAGAGCACCATTCCCGAGACGGTGCAGGCATTGCAGTCCTGGGACGAACAGGGCACCGAGCCGCCGGGCGAAGCTGTGTTCGCCCACCTGTATTTCGACCTGTTCAAGGCCGCCGAGGCCAAGGAACACACCAAACTCGGCAGCAGGCTCAATTACGAACAGCCGGGCCTGTCCTCCATGTTCCGCGGCACCGGGCGCGACCTCGACGACATGGGCGAGGAATTCCAGGACGTTTTGGAAGAGATCGACCCGGCTTTCGAAGAGGCGGCGTTCTGGTATGAGCTGCTCTCGGGCGAGGGCGGCGGCGCATATCTGGACAGGCGGCGCGCGCTATATGCAGAGTTGACAGGCGAGGACATGGACGGCGAGGTGGGTTTCACCCCATCGGCGGACATGGTGGAGATGCTGCCCTGGACCACCAAGGCCTATACCGATTTCGCCATCTGGACCGCGGTCGAGGCAGGGGACGTGGTGGCCGAGGAAGAGCCGTGGGAGGCCGTTTATGCCGGCCTCGGCCAGGACCTGCGCAACCCCGACACGGTGGCCGCGATTGAGGCCTATTCCGGCCCTTGGTCCACCACCCTCAAGGCCGCGGCAGAGAACCGCGACCGTCTCCCGCAACAGAGCTTTCATGACATGTTCGTGGCCTCGGACAAGGACTGGGGCAAACTGCAGGAGTGGCGTACCATCGCGCTCTATAGCCCGCCGGTCACCGCCGGATACTTCCTCAATGCGGTGGACATGACCAAAACCGTGGACGGGATCAAGGCACGTCCCGAAACCCAGCAAATCTACCTGACGCTGTTCCAGCGCACGCTGATCATGTCGCTGATCATCACCGGGTCCTGCATCCTGCTGGGCTATCCGGTGGCATGGCTGCTGGCCAACCTGCCGCTGCGCACGGCAAACGTGCTGATGATCCTCGTGCTGCTGCCGTTCTGGACCTCGCTGCTGGTGCGCACCTCCGCATGGAAGGTACTGTTGCAGCAACAGGGGGTGATCAACGAGATCCTTGTCTGGCTGGGCTTCGTCGATGATGCGAACCGGCTCATCCTGATGAACAACGCCACCGGCACGGTCATCGCGATGACGCATATCCTGCTGCCGTTCATGATCCTGCCTCTCTACTCGGTGATGAAGACCGTCCCGCCCAGCTACCTGCGCGCGGCCAAGTCGCTGGGTGCCACCAACTGGACGGCATTCTGGCGGGTCTATTTCCCGCAATCGGTGCCGGGCATCGGTGCGGGCTCGATCCTCGTCTTCATCCTGTCCATCGGCTACTATATCACGCCGGAAATCGTGGGCGGCACCAGCGGTGTCTTCATCTCGAACCGGATCGCCTATCACATCTCGTCGTCGCTCAACTGGGGGCTGGCCGCAGCGCTGGGCAGCATCCTGCTGATCGTGGTTCTGGCGCTCTACTGGTGCTACGACCGGATCGTGGGCATCGACAACGTGAAACTGGGAGGCTGACGCATGTCCAACCTGACCGTCGATATCCCGCGCCCGCCGTTCAACAGCTTCACGCTGCCGCTGATGGCGGCCTTTGCCGGATGCTTCGGCTTTGTGGTGGGCAATGTCTTTGCCCAGCCCCTGATCGGCTTCCTCGTCGGGGCGGTGATCGGGACGGGGGTGGCGTTTCTCGCGCACACAATGCCTGACAGCCGCCGCAACGTCCGCCTCGGGCTGATCGCCGCCTTCGGGCTAATTGGTCTTGTTCTCGTCGGGCCCGGCGCTCTGGTTGCGGGGCTGCTGATCGGAGCGATCCTGAGCTGGGCCGCCTACTGGCTGAACAGTGGCAGATACCGCAGCACCGTGCCGATCTACTACACCGCCGGGCAGACGCTGTGGCACAACACCTTCCTGTTCATCTGCGGGCTGGTGTTCTTCTTCCTGATCGCGCCGCTGATGCCGGTGATGTGGCTGAGCTTCAACGCGGAAAACTTCTTTACCTTCACGCCCGAGATGCTGAACTTCCAGCCCGAAGGATACAGCCTCAAGCACTACCGTGACTTCTTCAGCGGCGGCGGCCACCCGCTGAACGGCCTGCTTTACGGCGCGGTGATCGGCGCTGCGCTGGGTGCGGCGGTGCAATTTCTGCCCAATGCCCAACGCAGCCTGGCGAAGATCGCGGTCTATGGCATTGTCGGCACGCTGATCGGCGTCGTCGTGGGCAAGATGTGGGGCGTAGAGGGGGCCGAGTGGATGACCCCGCTCAAGAATTCGTTGATCATCGCGCCTTTCGCCACGCTGATCTCGGTCAGCCTCGGCACACTGGCGGCCATCGGGCTGAGCCAGAGCCACGTCCCCGGTCGGCAGGCGATCATGGCGATCCTGATCTCGCCGATGATCGTGCCGCTGATCATCTCGGCCACCGGCATGTTCTTCTTCTACGCACCGCTGGGCAACTGGCTCGAGGCCAATCTCGGGCTGAACCAGGCGTTCGTGGGCTATGTCAAGGTTATCCTCGCCCATGCCGCACTCGGGGTGCCCTTTGTCATTATCACGGTGACGGCCACGCTCGTGGGCTTCGACAAGTCGCTCACGCGCGCCGCGGCCAACATGGGCGCTGACCCGGTGACGACGTTCTTCCGGGTGCAAATGCCGCTCATCCTGCCGGGGGTGATCTCGGGCGGGCTGTTCGCCTTCATCACCTCCTTCGACGAGGTGGTGGTGGTTCTCTTCGTGGGCTCTGCCCAGCAGCAGACGCTGCCATGGCAGATGTTCACCGGCCTGCGCGAACAGATCAGCCCGACGATCCTCGCGGCGGCCACGATCCTCGTCACCATCTCCATCTGCCTCCTGACCACGGTGGAATTGCTGCGCCGCCGGTCGGAACGGCTGCGGGGGATCAGCCCGGGATGACGCGACGTCCTGCTTGGCCCGCCAATCAAGGCGGGCCTAGCGTGGTCGCATGGCTTATGACTACATCATCGTCGGCGGTGGCTCTGCAGGCTGTGTCATGGCGGCGCGACTGAGCGAGGACGCGGCCACAAGCGTTTGCCTGATCGAGGCGGGCGGCGGCGGGCGCGACATCTTCGTGCGTGCCCCCGCACTGGTGGCGGCGATGGTCTCGGGCCGCCCGCGCATCAACAACTGGGCCTTTCACACAGTACCCCAACCGGGGCTCGACGGGCGGCGCGGATTCCAGCCCCGAGGTCGCGCCCTGGGCGGGTCGAGCGCGATCAACGCCATGCTCTATACGCGCGGCCATTCGCGCGATTACGACGAATGGGCCGAACTCGGCTGCGACGGCTGGGACTGGCAAAGCGTGCTGCCGTGGTTTCGCCGCGCCGAAGGGAACGCCACGCTGGGCGGCGAGTTGCACGGGCGCGACGGACCGCTCAAGGTCCGCGAACAGGATACGCCGCGCGTCATTTCCAGTGCCTTCATCGACGCCTGCGAAGCCTTGCAAATCCCGCGCAACCCCGATTTCAACGGGCCGCAGCAGGAGGGGGCGGGACTCTATCAGGTCACGCAATTCGCCGATGGCCCACACAAGGGCGAGCGCTGCTCGGCCGCTGCCGCCTATCTCTTTCCGGCCATGGCGCGGCCCAATCTCACGGTGATTCCGCGCGCGCGGGCCGAGCGCATCCTCTTTGACGACGGCCGCGCCACCGGTCTGCGCTACCACCGCCGGGGCCGCAGCCACCTGGTTCGTGCGCGGCGCGAAGTGATCCTCTCGGCCGGTACATTCGGCTCGCCACACCTGCTCAAGCTCTCGGGCATCGGCCCGGGCGCGGAGCTCGCCCGGCACAGCATCGGCGTCGTGCACGACCTGCCCGGCGTGGGCGAGAACCTTCAGGACCACCTCGACTACATCCTCGCCGAGACATCGCGGCGCGACGACGTGGTCAGCCTCGGGCCGAGGGGGCTGTGGCACCTGGGCAAGGCGGCGCTGCGCTGGCGGCGGACCGGTGCGGGCCATTTCGCCACTCCCTATGCCGAGGCCGGGGCCTTCCTGCGTTCCACGCCCGGCCTCGACCGGCCCGACCTGCAATTGCATTTCGTCATCGGAATCGTCGAGAACCACATGCGCACCCTGCATTTCCGGCCCGGGTACTCCTGCCATGTGTGTGTGTTGCGGCCCCACAGCCGGGGCCGGGTGACACTCGCCTCGCTCCGGCCCGCCGACGCACCGCTGATCGACCCTGGCTTTCTCAGCGATTCGCGCGATCTGTCGCTGATGATGACCGGCGCGCGGCGGATGGACGCGATCCTTTCTGCACCGCCTCTCGCGCCGTGGCGCAAGGCCCGCCTCCACGACCATGACCGGAGCGACGCCGCGCTGGAACGCGATATCCGCGCCCGCGCCGACACGATCTATCACCCTGTGGGCACCTGCGCGATGGGGCGCGGCGAGATGGCTGTGGTCGACGCCCAAGGCCGCGTGCACGGCGTGGCAGGGCTGCGCGTGGCCGATGCCTCGATCATGCCGCGCCTTGTGGGAGGCAACACCAACGCCCCCACCATCATGATCGCGGAAAAGATCGCCGGGGAGATGACCGGGCGCGGACCGGATCAGGCGCGGTAGCGCGCGAGGAACATCTCCACCGCGCCGGTCACGACGCGCTCGATATCGGCCTCGGTCGGGTTGTCGCACATGCCGCAGAGCGACCGCACGAACAGGTCGCCCTTGCACAATTCGCCAAACTGGTTGGCGGCAAGGTCCATATCGTCGATGTGCAGTATTCCGGCGGCGACATAGGGGGCCAGAAGCCGGCTCATCCGCTCGCGCACGAGCGCCGGGCCAGAGGCGTAGAACCGACGCCCGAGCTCGGGGAAGCGGTGGGATTCGGCGACACAGATACGAAACACCTGTTGCCCGAAATCCGACAGGAAGAAGCGCACGATCCGGCTCGCGGCCTCGTGCAGGACCTCCTCGATCGGCGCACTGGAACCGATCACCTCGATCGCCTCCTCCGCCTGCCGGTTGCACTCGATCCGCGCCACCTCGGAGAACAGCAGCCGCTTGTCGGGAAAGTAGCTGTAGAGGGTCGCCTTGGAGACCTGCGCCTCACGCGCGATCTCGTCCACGCTTGCCCCCTCGAACCCATCACGCATGAACACAGCACGCGCGCCTTCGAGCACCTGATCGAACTTGCGGCCCTTCTTGATCTCGGCGGCGGGTGCCGACATGCGCTTCCTCCCGGCAGGTCCGGGCAGTCTATGCGGGCAGGGCCGGCATCCGCAAGCACATCTCCGTGTGCCCCGGCAGGAAGCGGGCCGCCTGCTTTGGGCGGGCGGCCCGTGCGCGCGTCAGCGATCCATCCCGGCAGGTCCCTGCGTCACCGGTTGCGGTGCCGGTTCGGGATAGGTGAGCGTGGGGAAAAGACTACTCATATCGACGTTGAAGGCCGCTGCCGGAGCGGCGGCAAGCGTAAGGCCAATTGCGAGGGCGGTCAGGGTGGGTTTCATTGTGCTCTCCTTTGTCTGAACTGTTCGGTTCACCTTATCTAAACTAAACAGTTCATATATCAAGGGGCATCTGAACTAATCCGTTCAGTTTCTCCGGTGCTATCTCCTTGCACCCGTGCCAATTTGCGTTAGATTAGAACACTTCTAAACAACTCACCGAGACACCCATGCTTCCCCAAATCTCGTCCCGCCGCCGTTTCGCCGACCTCTCCGAGCAGGAAATCCTCGCACTCGCCATCTCCTCCGAGGAGGACGACGCACGCATCTATCGGACCTATGCCGAGAGCCTGCGCGCCGACTATCCCGATACAGCCGCCATGTTCGAGGGTATGGCACGGGAAGAAGACAGCCACCGGCAGCGCTTGATCGAGCTGCACCAAGCCCGTTTCGGCGAGGTCATCCCGCTCATCCGGCGCGAGCATGTGGCGGGTTTTTACGCGCGCCGCCCTGTCTGGCTGGTGGAGAATCTCGGAATCGCGCGCATCCGCGACGAGGCCGAAGCGATGGAGCATGACGCCGAGGTTTTCTATCTCAAGGCCGCAAAGCGCAGCACCGACGCCGCTACCCGCAAGCTACTCGGTGACCTCGCCGCTGCCGAGGCTGGGCATCAGACCCGCGCCGGAGAACTGGAAGCCGAGCACCTCGATGATGACTCGCGCGCCGTCGAGGAGCGCACCTCGCACCGCCAATTCGTGCTGACATGGGTGCAGCCGGGGCTCGCGGGGTTGATGGACGGTTCGGTCTCGACTCTGGCACCGATTTTTGCCACCGCCTTTGCCACGCAGGACACCTGGACCACCTTTCTCGTCGGCCTCGCCGCAAGCGTCGGCGCCGGCATCTCGATGGGCTTCACCGAAGCGGCGAGCGACGATGGCGAACTTTCTGGCCGCGGCAGCCCGGTCAAGCGCGGCTTCGCCTCGGGCGTGATGACGACGGTGGGCGGCCTCGGCCACGCCCTGCCCTACCTGATCCCCGATTTCTGGACCGCGACGATCATTGCCTTTGTCGTCGTCTTCATTGAATTGTGGGCCATCGCCTGGATTCAGAACCGCTACATGGACACGCCGTTCCTGCGCGCGTCCTTTCAGGTGGTGCTGGGCGGCGCGTTGGTCTTTGCCGCCGGGGTGCTGATCGGAAGCGGGTAGCGAGGGGAAGAGCATTGAAAGCAATGCTTTCGAAAAAGATTAGAATTAATTCCTTTCGGTTAGTTACGCTGATAATTATATTCAAGGTCACAGCCCATCCAACAGTTCCGGGGGATATGTGACCACCTCATCCGACACCTTGCGCGTCACCGTGCAGCGCGGCACCGCAGCGGCGCTGCGCCGGGAAACGTTCGACGTGCCCGCCTACGAAAACCAGACCGTGCTGGACGTGGTGACATGGATTCAGCAGATGGCCGACTCGACGCTCAGCTATCGCTTTGCCTGTCGCGTCGGGATGTGCGGCTCTTGCGCGATGATGGTCAACGGCGTGCCGCGCTGGACCTGCCGGACGCATGTCAAGAAGGTTGCCGCTGACGGTGAGCTTGACATCGCGCCGCTGCGCAACCTGCCGATAATAAAGGATCTTGCCGCCGACATGGACCCGTTTTTCGACAAATGGGTCGCGGCGGAGGCGCGCTTGCATCCCTCTGCCGGGCGCGGCGACGAGTTCGACCCTGTCACCTCGCAGGAGCCCGCCCGCGCCGAGGCCGATCTCGGGATCGAGTGCATCAATTGCGGCATCTGCTATGCGGCCTGCGATACGGTGGCGGGCAATCCCGACTACCTTGGCCCCGCCGCGCTGCAACGCGCCTGGACCCTGCTCAACGACAGCCGAGACGCGGACCGCGACGGCATCCTTGCGGCGGTGTCGGGCAAGGGCGGCTGCCATAACTGTCATTCCATGGGCAGTTGCGCGCAGTATTGTCCCAATGATCTCAACCCGATGCGCGCAATTGCGGGGCTGAAGCGCGAGACGGTCCGGGCCGCGTGGGGGCGCAAGCGCGATGCTTGATCTGCGGCTCTACATGGCGCAACGGCTGAGCGCGCTGGTGATGGTGCCCCTGGTTCTGGGGCATATCGCGGTGATGATTTACGCCATTCAGGGCGGGCTCAGCACCGCCGAAATCCTCGGCCGCACGCAGGGCAGCCTGCTCTGGTTCCTGTTCTACGGCAGCTTTGTGATCGCCGTTTCGGTCCATGCCGCCATCGGTCTGCGCGTCATCGCGCATGAATGGGGCGGGCTGCGGGGGCGGGTGCTGGACTGGCTGATGTGGGGCATCGGTGCGTGTCTGTTTTACGTCGGTATTCTGGCGGTATTCGCGGTGTGTCTGCCATGAAGACACCGCCCCGCTCTCACCCCCTCTGGCTAGCCTTTTTGCTGCACCGTCTGTCGGGGCTGGCGCTAGCGCTGTTCCTGCCGGTCCACCTTTGGCTCCTGTCGCAGGCGGTCACGTCACCCGCCACCCTCGACGGCTTCCTCGCCTTCGCCGAACACCCGCTGGTGAAACTCGCCGAGTTCGGCCTCGTCTTCTTGCTCGCCGTGCACATGGGTGGTGGCCTGCGCCTTTTGGCGCTGGAATTTCTGCCGTGGTCCGACCGGCACAAGACCTATGCCGCCGCCGCCATCGGCGCGGCGCTGTTCCTGTCCGGCACATTTTTCCTGAGGGCGATCTGATGGTGCACATCGACCGGCATGACACTGATATCCTGATCATCGGCACCGGCGGCGCGGGGCTGTTTGCAGCACTCCACGCGCAGCAATCGGCGCCCGAGGGCACGCGCATCACCATCGCCGTCAAGGGCCTGATCGGCAAATGCGGCTGCACGCGGATGGTGCAGGGCGGCTATAACGTGGCCTTGGGCGGCGGTGACACGGTCGAACGGCATTTCATGGATACGATCATGGGCGGCAAATGGCTGCCCAATCAGGACATGGCGTGGAAGCTGTGCGAACAGGCGGTGGTGCGCATCCACGAGTTGGAAAACGAGATCGGCTGCTATTTCGACCGCAACCCCGATGGCACGCTGCATCAAAAGGCATTCGCCGGGCAGACCGCCGACCGCACGGTGCACAAGGGCGACCTGACCGGCATCGAGATCATCAGCCGGTTGATGGAGCAGGTTCTGGCGCGCCCGGTGGAGAAGTTGCAGGAGCATCGCGCCATCGGCCTGATCCCCACGCGGGATGGCAGCGCGCTGGCGGGGGTGCTGTTCATCGACATGCGTACCGGGGGCTTTCGCCTTGTCCGGGCCAAGACGGTGCTGATGGCCACCGGCGGCGGCCCGACCATGTACAAATACAACACCCCCTCGGGCGACAAGACGATGGATGGCCTTGCCATGGCGCTGCGCGCGGGGCTGGACCTCCGCGATATGGAAATGGTGCAGTTTCACCCTACCGGCCTCTTGGCGGGGGATCATACGCGGATGACCGGCACCGTGCTGGAGGAGGGCTTGCGCGGTGCGGGTGGGCGATTGCTCAACGGCGCGGAAAACCGCTTCATGTTCGAGTACGATCCCAAGGGCGAGCGCGCGACGCGCGACGTGGTCAGCCGCGCGATCTATGCCGAGATGCGCAAGAACAATACGACGGATAATGGCGGCGTGTTCATCTCCATGTCGCATCTCGGCCCCGACCATGTGCGCGCCAAGTTCCCCGGCATGGTCAAGCGCTGCGCCGATAGCGGGTTCGATCTGGCGGGGGGCCTCGTCGAGGTGGTGCCGACCGCGCATTACTTCATGGGCGGGGTGGTGGTGGATGCCGATACCCGCACCGCGATGGAGGGGCTTTACGTCGCCGGAGAGGATGCGGGCGGCGCGCACGGCTCAAATCGCCTCGGCGGCAACGGCGTGGCCAATTCCACCGTCTATGGCGGGGTGGCAGGCGACGTGATGGGGGCGGATATCCGCAGCATAGGCGCGCTGCGCGATCCCTGCCCGGAGGCGTTGCAGGCGGAAGTGGACCGCGCCTTGCACCCGCTCAGCCGCAAGCCGGGCCTCGTGCAGCCGATGCGCCACGCCCTGCAAGAGGCGATGTGGGAGGATGTCGGTGTGATGCGCAATGCTCCCGGCATGGAACGCGGGCTGAACCGTGTTGGCGAGATTTCCAAGGAGCTGATGGAGGTCGGCGTCGCGGGTGACGATCTCGCCTTCAACCTGACCTGGCATGACTGGCTGAATCTGCGCTCGCTTTGTGATATATCTCAGGCGATCACGCTGGCGGCCCTTGCCCGCGAAAACTCGCGCGGGGCGCATTACCGCGAGGATTTCCCCGAGACGGGCGATCTCGATGCGTCCTATTTCACCGTGGTCACGCAAAGCGGAGAGGCACTGGACGTGCGCCGTGACCCGGTTCAATTCATCAAGGTGCGCCCGGGCGAGACGATCCTGCCCGACGGCGCGCCGGAGACACTGGTGGCAGCACAATGATACCCATCGACGTGATAGAACGCACCGCCGGGACGCTGATGGACAAGGCGGCGATCGAGATCCCCGACGACTACCTCACCGGGCTGCAACACGCCGCCGAGACCGAGGACGGCGATCTGTCGTCCTTCGTCCTGCAAGCGATGCTGGAGAATTACAAGGCCGCCAAGGAGGACCGCCGCGCCATGTGCGGCGATACCGGCTGTCCGCGCTGGTACGTCAAGATGGGCAACGAGACGCAGATCGAGGGCGGGCCGGTGGCGCTTGAGGCCGCCCTCCGCCGGGCCACGGCGCAGGCCACCGACGGCGTGCCGCTGCGCCCCAACCGGGTGCATCCGCTCTGGCGCACAGACCACAATAACAACGTCGGCATCGGCGCGCCCGAGATCGAATACGGCTACGAGCCGGGAGGCGCGTGGATCGACCTCATCACCGTGCACAAGGGCGGGCTCTTTGGCACCGATTACCGGATGCTGTTCCCCTCCGACGGGATCGAGGGGATCAAGCGGTTCTATCTCGACAGTCTTGTCGCGTTCGGCAAGCGGGGGCTGGCCTGTCAGCCGGCGATCATCGGGATCGGGCTTGGCGGCTCCAAGGATACCTGCATGGTGCTGGGCAAGCGCGCCGCCTGCCTGCGCGTGGTGGGCAGCGAGAACCCGGACCCCAAGATCGCGGCGCTGGAGCAGGAGTTCAAGGATCTGGGCAATTCCATCGGCATGGGCGCGATGGGGTTTGTCGGCAAGAACATGGTCGTCGATTGCAACATCGAGGTCGGCTATTGCCACACCGGCGGCATGCAGATGTCGGTGCATGCCTTTTGCCTGTCGTCGCGGCGGGCGGTGGCGCGGGTCTACGCGGACGGCCGGGTGGAGTATCGCACCGACCCCGACTGGTTCACCCCCTATCAGCGGCGCGAGACGGTGGAGTGGCCGGGCAGCGCGCAGGAGGCGGCGGAATGACCAAACCCCGTGAAATCCGCCTCAGCACCACGCCGACGCCCGAGGCGCTGGCCGAGTTGCGCCTCGGCGATATCGTCTATCTCGACGGGCTGCTCTACACCGCGCGCGAGGGGGTTTATAAGCGCGCGCTGGAGGAACAGGCGAATATCCCGATGGAATTGCCAGGTGAAAGCGCGGCGAATTTCCATTGCTCGCCTGCGGCGGCGATCCGGTCTGACGGCAGCTTTGACATGGGGGCAGTGACGGCGACGGCGTCGTTCCGCTTTGCCAAGTGGCTGCCGGAATGGATGGAAAAGAGTGGTGCCAAGCTGATCATCGGCAAGGGCGGCATGTCGTCGAAGGACTACAAGGAGTATTTCGTGCCCAACGGTGCGATTTACCTGTCGACCGTGGGGTACGGCACCGGCGCCCTGCTCGGGCGCGGGATCGAGAAGGTCGAGGCGGTGCATTGGCGCGACGAGCTGGGGCTGGCGCAGGCGATGTGGGTGATCCGCTGCAGACGGATGGGGCCGTTCATCGTGGCGTCTGATCTGGACGGCAATTGCCTGTTCGAGCGCGAGAACGCCAAGATCGTGCAAAACCTTGACCGCGTCTATGAAGGCACCCGCCCGGCGACGCTCAAGCGCTATGGCGAGACCGATGACCGCTCGGACGAGGTGATCGGCTAGGGGCGCACAGAGGCCCTGCCGCCACGGCCCTCAGTTGATCAGCCCCGCGTGGCGCAACCCGTCCTCGACCAGCGCCTTGGTGGGATCGCTCAGCCCCACAAGCGGCAGGCGCACCTCCTCGCTGCACAGGTCCAGTCGCGACATCGCGTATTTGACGCCCACCAGCCCCGGCTCGGTAAAGATCGCGCGGTGCAGCGGCATCAGCCGGTCCTGCAACTCCAGCGCCCGGGCGTAATCGCCCGCCAGCGTCGCCTCCTGCACCTGTGCCACGAGCCGCGGTGCGACATTGGCGGTCACCGAAATGACCCCGACGCCGCCCTGAGCGTTGAACCCGTGCGCAGTGCCGTCCTCGCCGGAAATCTGGACGAACTCCTTGCCGCAGGCGATGCGCTGCGCGCTCACGCGGGCCAGATCGCCGGTGGCGTCCTTGACCCCGATGATCCGCGGCAGCCGCGCCAGTTGCCCCATCGTCTCGGGCGCCATGTCCACGACCGAACGGCCCGGAATGTTGTAGATGATGATCGGCAAATCGCAGCAATCGTGTAGCGCGGTGAAATGCGCGATCATCCCCGCCTGCGTGGGCTTGTTGTAATAGGGTGTCACCACGAGGGCGGCATCGGCACCCACCGCAGCGGCGTGGCGCATGAAGCGAATCGCCTCGAGCGTGTTGTTGGAGCCCGCCCCCGCGATCACCGGGATGCGCCCGTCCACCGCGCGCACGACCTCGGCGATCACCCGCTCATGCTCCTGATGGGTCAGCGTCGGGCTCTCGCCGGTGGTTCCCACGGGCACGAGGCCATGACTGCCCTCGCCGATATGCCATTCAACCAGCTTGCCGAGCGTGTCCCAATCCACCTCGCCGTTCCTGAACGGCGTGACGAGGGCCGGGAAGGATCCTTTGAACATGACGCGCTCCTTGTGGTCTCGGGCGGCGACCGGTCCTCCACTCGTGAGTGGACCGCGCGACCGGCACCGTCTAGGCTGGGGACGTCTATCCTGATTCAGGGCGCAAAAGGCAAGGGATGTTGCGGGTTCTGGCGGTTGTTTTGATCTGTGCGATCCCCGCAAGCGCGGTGCAGGCGACCGATCCGGCGCGTATCGCGCCCCGCCCGCTGGCAAGCGCGCTCCACGCCATGCAGGCGGACCGCTGGGAGGTGGCCGCGCGGCTCGCGGCGCGCGACGGCCCGACCGCCGCCGACCTGATCGAATGGTACCGGCTGCGGGCGGGGCGGGGCACACCCGACGAGGTTCTCGGATTCCTCGAACGCAACGGCCACTGGCCCGGACTCGACCGGCTGCGCCGCGCCAGCGAGGCGGCGATCGCGGGCGCGGATTTCGACACCGCGCTCGCCTTCTATGAGGGCTACGTGCCGCGGACCGGCACCGGCGCGCTCAATGCCGCGCGGGCACGGCTGGCACGCGGGCGGCGGGGCGAGGCCGAGGCCGGGATCGTGATGGCGTGGCGCACGCTCTCGCTCAGCACTGCGGAGCACGCCGATTTCCTGCGCGAGTTCGGCGCGGTGCTCGCGCCCCACCACGACGCGCGGCTCGACATGGCGCTGTGGCGGGGCCTCGATGCGGACGCGGCCTTGATGCTTCCCCTCGTCAGCGACGCGGCCCGCGCCCGCGCCAGGATCCGGGCGCGCGTGGCCGGGGGCGACACGGACGGGCTGAGCGAGGCGCAAACCCGCGACCCCGGCATCGCCTTCGCGTTGTTCAACCACCATCTCGACCGTTCCGCCGGGGACGCCGTTGCCGTGCTCCTGCGCCAGAGCCGGATCAAGGGCGGGCTGGGCGAGGCGGAGCGCTGGGCCGGGTGGCGGCGCGCGCTGGCGCGGCAGGCCATGCGCGACGGCGAGGCGACCCTGGCCTACGAGATCGCGGCGCTGCATCAGCTTTCCGAAGGTGCCAACTACGCCGATCTCGAATGGCTCGCGGGGTATATCGCGCTCGTTCATCTGGACGAACCGGCCCTCTCCCGCGATCATTTCCAGCGCTTCCGCACCGCCGTCGGCACGCCCATTTCGCTGGGCCGCGCTGGCTATTGGCTGGGCCGTGCGCTTGACGCGGCGGGCGATGCGGAGACCGCAAGCGATGCCTATGCCGGGGGCGCGGATCACCCGACGAGCTTTTACGGCCTGCTGGCGGCGGAAAAGCTGGGGCGCGACGTCGCCGGCGCGCTCGCAGGCACCGCGACCGCCCCGCCCTGGCGGCAGGCGGCGTTCGCGGGCACCGACCTGCACCAGATCGTCACGCTGGCGCTCGATATGGGCGAGACAGGGCTGGCCCGGCGTTTCCTGCTGCATCTGTCGGAGACGCAGGACCGGCAGGGCCTTGCGCAGATGGGCGCGATGCTTGAGGAGATCGGCACGCCCTATCTGGAGGTCATGCTGGGCAAGGCGGCGGCGGAGCGTGGCATCGTCCTGCCCGCCACCTACTACCCGCTTCACCCCGTCACCGGGATGGACCTGCCCGTGCCGATGGAATGGGCACTCGCCATCGCCCGGCGCGAGAGCGAGTTCAACCCGGTGGTGATGAGCGGCGCGGGCGCGCGCGGGCTGATGCAGCTCATGCCCGCCACCGCGCGCGAAATGGCCCGCGACACCGGCCTCGACACGGATGCCCGCCGTCTGGTGACGGACTGGCAGCACAATGCGCGGCTCGGCGCAGCCTACCTCGCGGAATTGCGGGGGCGGTACGAGGGCAACCCGCTGCTGATGGCCGCCGCCTACAATGCCGGGCCGGGGCGGGTGTCGGAGTGGGTCGAGACCTATGGCGATCCGCGCGGCATGAGCCCCGAACGGGTGATCGACTGGATCGAGCACCTGCCCTTCCGCGAGACGCGCAACTATGCGATGCGCGTCGCCGAGAGCCTGCCGGTCTATCGCGCGCGGCTTGGCCGGCCGGCGCTGCCGCGGCCCTTCTCGCAGGAGATCGGGGGCCGCGACAGTGCACGGACAAGCGACTGAGCCGCCTCAGAAGGCGTATTGCCAACCCAGCGTGGCGATCCAGTCGGTCTCGAGCTGCGGGCCGTTGAGATCGCGGTAGAGCGGCACGCCCACCTCGGCGGCGAGACGGTGCCCGCGCAGCGCGCCGGTCTGCCCCATCAGGTTGACCCCGGCCCAGAGCATCACCGTCTCACCGCCGTAATTGTCGGGATCGGCGGTCTGCACCGGGGCCGAAATCCGCGAGTCGCGCCCGGTGATGTCGCCCGCCGTCTTCGCCTCGATCCGCCCCGACAGGCTCAGCGCCGGAACCGGCTGATAGCTGGCCCAGGCAGAGAGCTTCCCCTCGTTGCCAAGGCGCCAGCCGTTGTTCCTGCCGGTGCGGATCAAACCCGCGAGTTGCGCGCCCCAGGCGAGGTTGCCGTCGCGCCCGTTATAGGTGATGCCCGGCAGCAGGTCATAGGTGCCGGAGCCGATCTGCATGGCGTAGGGCAGGCGGACCTCGGGCCGCGTGTTCATCGGCGTGAGCACAGTGCCGCGCTCGGTGGTCGAGCCGGTGGGCAGGCTCACCCCGAAATTCAGGTGCCACTTGTGGTTGCCCCGCGCCGCGAGACCGATCAGAGCCGACAGCTTCACGTCGCCCCAGCCCTCGGTCGCGGTCTGAAACCCGCCCAAGACGGTCGCCCCCATCCCGCCCTGAAACGTGATGTGGTCCATCTTCTTGTCGATATACGGCAGCATCGCCATCAGCGTGATGCGATCCGACGGCGCGTACATCGCGCCGAACATGTGCATCTGCATCTGCATGTCGGTGGGCGCCACCCGCAGCGTGGGCGGCATCCCGCCGCCGCCATTGGGGATGGTCGTGACGATGGTGGCGGGGTCGATGCTGTCATCGCCGATGCGGTTGCCGCGCATGTCCATGTACATGTAGCGATAGGACAGCATCACCTCGCCTGTCTTGTGGCGGTGATCGCCCATCACGCCGATGGGCGCATGGCCGTCCGCGCGCAAGGGCGGCGGGCCGGCCACGGCGCCCGGCGGCGGGGCATCCGGGAGCACGTCATGCGCCATCGCAGGCGCGGTGAAAAGACAAAGCGAGAGCGCCGCGCAGGCCGCAGCCGCGCGCAGGGTCGGGTGTGTCATGGGTCTGGTCTCTTGAGTTAGCGGGTGGCGTCCGCCGCGCGCGACAAGGCGTCACCTGCGGGAATGGTCCTGAAAACGGATGTGTCCAATCGCCCCGAAGGGGCTGGCATGGGCCGTCGGGTCCGCTCATCCCGGCTTTCGATAATTGCCCCGCCTGCCCGCTGGAGAGGGCGGCGGGGCCGAAACCCGGATATGAAATGCGCCCGAAAGGACACCCCGCTGGAGAGGCAGCACGCCGAAGGAGAACGACGCGCCGCACGGGGCGCGGACCCGTCAGGCACCCATGCCGGTTATCCCCGGAGCGGCGGCGGGGCGCGGGCGTTGTAGGCGGCGGCGCGGGCCTGCGCCTCGGGGCAGGCGGCGCCGGTGAGCGGCGACAGCCGCGAGAAGGCAACGATCCGCGCCGCCGGGTCGGGGGCCGCGTCGGTCAGCGCGACCGGCGACTTGAAGAAGGGACAGGGCGTGCTCAGATGCGGCCCGTCCTCCTGCTGCGCATTGTCCGACGGCGCACCGGTTGCGTAGAGGCAGAGTTCGCCTCCCAGCGCCACCACCTCGGCGAGGCGCGCCTCCTGAGTGCGCTCGGCGGCGCGGGCGGCATCTGCCAGCTCGTGCTGGCATTCGACCGCGGCAGCCGTGGCGACGCGCACGCCAAGCAGCAGGACGAGGAGGGCCGGGGCGACCCGTCCCTTTGCCATGCCTGCGAGTCGTGCGCGAATGCCCATGATCGAAATCCATTTGCCCGACCCCCCGGGCCGACAGCGAAAACGCTACCCGCCGACCCGCCCCCGGTCAAGCCTGCCGGTTCCTCAGGGCGACAGCCAGCGCACGGTGCCCATGCCGCCGGTGTCGTAGCCGCCGAGAGCCGTGGCCTTGGCGGCGACCACCTCGGATCGCATGAAGCCCGCCAGTGCCTGTACCGGTTCGGTAAACCAGGCGCGCCGGTCGATGAGCAGGTCGAACCGCTCGCGCAACAGCGGGCGGAACACCAGCCGGAACTGCCGCGCCATCGCCTCGATCCCCAGCGTCGCCTCGGCCTCGCCCGCCGCGACCGCCGCCGCCGCGTCGCTCTCGGTATGGGCGGGTGTGCCGGGGGTCTCGAGATCCGCCGGGGTCAACCCTGCCTCCGTCATCAGCCGCTGAAACAACGCGGTGGTGCCCGCCCCCTCCTGCCGCAGGATCACGCGCCGCCCGCGCAGATCGGCGAAATCGCGCACCATGTCCGCGACCTGCGGCGCGAGGATCAGGCCCCGCACCCGCGTGGCCCAGCCGATCAGCACCGCATCGCGAAGCCCCCGCGCCTCCAGCGCCGGGATGTTCCAGTCCGCCTCGCCGGGGATGTGCAGCGCCGCTACCGCCGCCTCGCCCCGGCAAAACGCGTCAAGCCCGGCGGTGCTGCCGTTCCATAGCGTCGCCAGCGCCGATCCGCTCTCGCGCAAGGCCCAGTCGAGCAACGGGTCGTGCGAGCCGGTGACGACGCCGGGGCGCACGGGCGGTTGCAGCGCGCCTTCGCCCTCGATCCAGGCGGTGATCTCGGACTGCGGGAACAACAGCTTGCCGGTGACCTTGCGATGCGGGATCTCGCCCGCTGCCACCATGTCGTAGACCTTGCGCTCGCGCACGCGCAGCAGGTCGGCGACTTCCTTGGTGGTCAGGTAGCTGGGGTCCATCGGCTCTCGGGGATCGCGGAAGGTGTTTTCCCGGTCCTAGCCGATCCGGACCGGGAAATCAGCAGGAAACCGCGGTCAGAACCGGTTGACCGGCAGCTTGAGCATCGGGATACCGTCGCGGTCGGTGCGGAAGCGCACGAATTCCTCGCGGGTCTTGCGCCACCGACATGGATGTTGTTGGCCTTCTCCTCGGCCACCGTGGTCTTCCACGCAATGTCGCGGCCGTTCGGCCCGTAATCGTGGCACATGAAGAGGTGCATTTCGTCGGACACGGCCGGCACCTTTTGGGTGCTGTCATAGAGCGTGGCCGCATCGCCGCCCGGGAAGTCGGCGCGGGCCGAGGCGCCATCGGCATGAAGAGCGTATCGCCAACGAACGCCGTGACCTGCGGGCGCACGTCCATGTTCACCGGATAATCGCTCATGCCGTGGCCCTCCGTCCCGCCTGAACGAGGCGCGCCACCCACAGCCCGACGAGCAAGGCAGCGACAAAGCCCACGACCTCGACCTTGCCCGAGCCGAGCGCCGGTACGGCAGCACCGGGGCAGAACCCGGCAATGCCCCAGCCGATGCCGAACACCGCCGAGCCGCCGACCAGCCGCGCGTCGATATTGCGCGCCGTGGGCAGTTGGAACCTCTCTTCGATTGCGGGTTTATCACGCCGCAACACAACCCGGTAGCCGATGAAGGTGGTCACCAGCGCGCCGCCCATCACGAAGATCAGGCTCGGGTCCCAGGTTCCGGCGATGTCGAAAAAGTTGAGCACCTTGGCCGGGTTGATCATGCCCGAAATGGCGATCCCCACGCCAAAGATCAGACCGACGAGGAAGGCTGACATCAGACGCATGGCTCAGCCTCCCAACGCATGGCGGATCAGGTAAACCGTGACGCCGCAGGTGATCATGAAGGTCAGCGTCGCCACCATTGAGCGGGGCGAGAGCCGCGCGTTGCCGCAGACCCCGTGCCCCGAGGTGCAGCCCGAGCCGTAGGTCACGCCGATGCCCACGATGAACCCGCCAATCAGGATCATCGGCCAACTCACGGGCACATCGACGGCGGGCATTTGCCCGCTCAGCGCCAGCACCAGAAGCGGCCCCGCGATCATGCCTGCGACCATCGCCGCGCGCCAGCCCCTGTCGCCGGGCGCGGTGCCTGTCACGAGACCCGATAGAATGCCCGTAGCCCCCATCACCCGGCCTTGCAGGAACATCAGCAAGACCGCCGATGCCCCGATCAACACGCCCCCGGCCAGTGACATGAGCGGGGTGAATTCGGTTTCGAACCCTGTCATTTGTCGTCTTCCTTCATCCGTCATGGGAGCGCCTGTCGGCGCGCCGGTACGTATTCATGACTTAATATATGAAAGAGGTGTCGCTTTTTACAGGGCTAATCCCGCGTCCACAGAAATGTGACCGGGCGCAGGCCAAGCTAGTCCTTGGGTTGTGCCGCGCGCAGGGTGCCGCGCGTGATCGCCGCGATGCTGATTACCGTCAGCGCCCAGAAAAACCAGGTGATCGGCCCGCGCAGCAGGATCTCGGGGCTGCCGCCCGACATCAGCATGGCTTGGCGGAAATTGTCCTCGAGCAGCGGCCCGAGGATGAAGGCGATGAGGAAGGGCGCGGCCGGAATGTGATAGCGCGACATCACGAAGCCGATCCAGCCCATCACGAACATCACGCCGACGTCGAAGATGTTGTTGTTGACCGCGAACACCCCGTAGATGCACAGCACCAGCACCATCGGCATCAGGATGCGCTTGGGAATATCCGCCACCGGGCGAAAGCCGCGAATCGCCAGCCCGCCGACGATGAACAGGATGCCCGAGGACAGGATCAGGCCGATGAAGAGGCCGTAGATGATATCGACATTGAGCACGAACATCATCGGCCCCGGTTGCAGCCCGTGCACCATGAAGGCCCCGATGATGATCGCGGTGATCACGTCGCCCGGCACGCCCAGCGCCAGCAGCGGGATGAGCGTTGCCCCCGCCACGCCGTTATTACCCGCCTCCGACGCCGCGACGCCCTCGATCTCGCCCTTGCCGAAATTGGCCTTGTTGGGCGATTTGCGCCGCGCCTCGGAATAGCTCAGGAACGCCGCCGGCGCCGCGCCGATGCCGGGGATGGAGCCGAGGAAGACACCGATGAAACTGCCCCGGATGATCGAGCGGAAAGAGCGCTTGTATTCCGCGAACGTCACCCATTTGCTGCCCAGCTTCTGCACCTTGCCCACATGGCCGGTGGGGTGCCAGACCATGTTGATCACCTCGGGGATGGCAAAGAGGCCGATCAGCACGGCGATGAAATTCAGCCCGCCCATCAGGTTCGGATCGCCGAAGGTGAAACGGTTGGTGCCATAAACCAGATCGAGGCCGATGGTGGCGAGCAAGAGCCCCAACAGCGCCGAAAGCGCGCCGCGCAGCAGGCTCTCGCCCGAGACGCCCGCGATGATCGTCAGCGAGAACAGGATCAACGCGAAGAATTCCGGCGGGCCAAAACTGAGTGCGAAGGAGGCGAGAAAGCCCGCAAAGAAGATCAGCGCAAGGTTCGAGACGAAATCCGCCGTGCAGGACGCCCAGAGCGCCATGCCGAGCGCGCGCCCCGCCTCGCCGCGTTCGGCCATCGGGTGGCCGTCGAGGATCGTCGCCGAGGAGGCGGGCGTGCCCGGCGTCTTGATCAGGATCGCCGGGATCGAGCCGCCGAAAATGCCGCCCTTGTAGACGCCCAAGAGCAGCAGAATGCCGTTGATCGGTTGCATCGGAAAGGTGAAGGGCAGCGCCAGTGCCACCGCCATCGTCGCCGAAATGCCGGGGATCGCGCCACCGACCACGCCGATCACGATGCCGATGGCCAGCGACAGGAACGCCTCCCAGTTACCGACGAGGTCCAGCCCTGCCATGACGCTGTCAATCAGGCTCATGGCAGTCTTACCAGTTCACCCTGCGGGATGGCCACGCTAGCCACATGCGCGAAGAAGGCATAGAGTACCAGTGGCACCAACACGGCGCAGATGAACGCCGTCGCCGGGTGGCGCGTCCTGACGAGAAAGGCGAGCGCCACGAAGGCCAGCATCGAGGTCCAGACCATGCCGAGCCAGGGCATCACCCGGAAGGTTGCCACCATCAGCACCGCCATCGCCAAGAGGCGCAGCACCCCCGCGCCGGGATCTGCGATCGACTCGTTGACAGGGCTGCCCGGTGCCAGGCGCCAGCCCGAGAGCACGAGGCCCAGCCCGACAAGTCCGGTGAGAGCGCCCAGGATATACGGCCAGAACAGCGGCGAAAGCACGATATTGCGCACATTGCTGGGCGAGGATACCCAGTTCGGAATGGCGTAGAGGATAAGAAAAAGGGCCGCGAGAATGGCCCCGATGCCAAGCTGCAACTGCATTGCCCGATGGCTCACACCTGACCCTCCCCGATCAGATAACGGCTATGATCGCCCGGGCGCATGTCAGCCGCGCCCGGGGGTTTTGTCAATCGGGCCTCAGCCTTCGATCCGCATACCCAGCTTGTCCACCAGCGCCCGGAAAGTTTCGTATTGCGTCTGGATGAAGTCGTTTGCCTCTTCCGGGCTCATCACCTCGATCACCGAGCCGCGCGCCGTCATCTGCTCCACGAATGCCTCGTTCGCGGCGGCCTCGGCCATCCATTCGCCCCACTTGGCGGCGACGTCATCGGGCAGGCCATCCGGCCCCGCAATCCCGGTCCAGCCGACAAGCTGCCGCAAATCGGGCTTGCCAAGGCTGCTCGCCGAGGGCGCGTCAAAGCCGGGCACCGGCTCGTCGGTGGTGACCATCAGCGGCTTCAACTGCCCGTTGGCCACGAAGCTCGCCAGCGCCGAGGAATTGGTACACAGGAAGGTCGCCGTGCCGTTGAGCACCGCCGTCGCCGCAGCACCCCCGCCTTTTTGCGGGATGTGGGTGGCCT
This sequence comes from Roseovarius ramblicola, assembly GCF_042430665.1. Taxonomy (NCBI): domain Bacteria; kingdom Pseudomonadati; phylum Pseudomonadota; class Alphaproteobacteria; order Rhodobacterales; family Roseobacteraceae; genus Roseovarius; species Roseovarius ramblicola. Next base: position 162,531 of record NZ_JBHMEC010000003.1, read on the forward strand.
TCTCCAGCGGGTTCTCCACCCCGAACTCGCTCAGCACGAACACCGCCGCGAGATGCAGGAGCGAGCCCACCCCGGACGAGCTGTAGCTGCTGCCCTCGGCCTCGGTCAGGGCGATCAGGTCCTCCATGCTGTCGATGCCGGAATCGGGCCGCACGGCGCAGGCCACCGGGTTGATCTCGTAGACGGTGACGAAGCGGTAATCGTCGAGCGTGTAGGGCAGCGTCGCCTTCATCGCCGGGTTCACCGAATGCGAGCCCACCCGCGCGAACAGCATCGTGTAGCCATCCGCCTTGGCGTTCTGCACCGCGACCGAGCCGGTGGCGCCGCCCGCCCCGGTGATATTGGACATCACCAGCGTGCCGCCCACGGCATTGCCGAGCGGCTCGGCGATGGTACGCGCCGAGATATCGGTCGCCCCGCCCGCGCCGTAGGGAATGACCATGTTGATCGGGCGTTCGGGATACTCGGCCAGCGCGGGTGCCGCTGCCAGCCCGAGGCTCATGGCGCAGAACGCGCCAAGCGTTTTCAGTCGCATCGTTTTCTCCTCCTCTGTTGTGACGGTGCCGCTTTTCGCGGATTGCACCGTCCCCCGACTCAGGTGTAACGTTAAGCCAGCCTTTAAATAAGCAATATTCCATTACAGCTTGCGTTACAAAATCTTACGTTAAGGACAGGACATGTCAATCCGCCGCCTGCGCACCCTCGTGGCCGTCCACGACCACCGGACCTTCTCTGCGGCGGCGGACGCGGTGTTCATCACCCATGCCGCCGTCAGCCAGCAGATGCGCAGCCTCGAAGAGGAATGGGGCGTGGCGCTGTTCGACCGCACCCGCCGCACACCGGAACTGACCCCGGTGGGCCGCGCGCTCGTCGCCCGCGCCCGTGAGATCCTGCGCGCCTATGACGGGCTCTTGCCCTCGGTGCTGGGCGACGAGGGCTTTGCCGGGGAAATCTCGCTCGGGGCGGTGCCGATGACGCTCACCGGGCTCACGCCGCTCTCGGTGCGGCTGTTGAAGGCGCGATACCCCGACCTGCATGTGCGCATCGTGCCCGGCATGACCACGCAACTCATCGCAGAGGTCGAGCGCGGCGCGCTCGATTGCGCGGTGCTGTCGCGGCAGGGACCGCTGCCGCCGGGGATCGACCATGCCGATATCGCCCGCGAGCCGATGGAGCTTTTGGCCCCGGCGGATGTGAGCGGCGACGACGTGCGCGCACTGCTGGTCGCGCATCCCTTCATCCGGTTCAGCCGCGACGCCGTGGTCGGCGGACTGATCGACGGCTGGCTACGCGACAACCGGATCGCCGTCGATGTCACGATGGAATTGCAGGGGCTCGAGGCGATTTCCAGCATGGTACTGGCCGGGTTGGGCGTGTCGATCGTGCCGGCGCGTTGCGTGCGCGGTCCCACCCGCCTGCCGTTGCGCCGCCTGCCCCTGCCCGAAGGCGCGCCGGTGCGGCAACTGACCCTCGCCCATCGCCGCGACAACCCCCGCCTGCGGGTGATTGAGGCCATGCACGCCGCCTTGCTCGGTGCGGTCGGGATCGGCACGTTTTCTCCGGGCGCGGGGCCTGCGCCATGAGCCCCGATGCGATCCTCGCGGTGGTCTCCGGAGCAGCGGCGGGCGGGCTCATCAACGGGCTTGCGGGCTTTGGCACCGCGCTGTTCGCGCTGGGCTTTTTCCTGAACGTCATGCCGCCGGTGCAGGCGGTGGCGGTGGTGGTGGTGATCTCGGCGCTCACGGGCCTTCAGGGCCTGTGGGTGGTGCGCCACGCCATCGGCGCGCATCGTCGGCGGCTGGCGCGGTTCCTGATCCCCGGCGTGCTCGGCATCCCGCTGGGCGTGCTGGCGCTCTCGGTGCTGGACGCGCGCAGCCTGAAGCTGATGATCGCCGGATTCCTGATCCTCTATGGCGGCTATTTCACCCTGCGGACCCGGCTGCCCCGGTTCGAACGGCCAACGCCCGTCTGGGACATGGCGGTGGGACTGTCTGGCGGCATCCTCGGGGGCGCGGCGTCGCTCTCGGGGGCGCTGCCGATGATGTGGTGCGCCCTGCGCCCGTGGCCCAAGGCCGAAACGCGCGCGGTGCTGCAACCGTTCAACGTCACCGTATTGGCGCTGACGGCGGCGGCGCTGGCGCTCAGGGGGGCCTATACGCGCGAAACGCTGCTCTACATCGCGCTGGCGCTGCCGGTCTCGGTCATCGCCGCGCAGGCGGGCATCGCGATCTTTCGCCGCCTGCCCGACGCGGCGTTCCGCCGCCTGCTGATCGCGATGACGCTGGTATCGGGGACGGTGCTGCTGCTGCGCGAGCTCCCGTAGGCGTCAGCCGCGCCGGATATCCGCGCCGAGCGTCGCCATCAGCGGCTCGAACACCGGAAAGGACGTGGCGATGGGGCTGGCGTCATCGACGGTGACGGGGCTTTGCGTGCCCATGCCCATCACCATGAAGGACATGGCGATGCGGTGGTCGAGATGGCTCTCGCAGGTCTGCCCGCCGGGCACGTTGCCGTGCCCCAGGCCATGCACGATCCACCAGTCGGGGCCATCCTCGACGGTCACGCCACCGGCGCGCAGCCCCGCCGCCATCGCCGCGATCCGGTCGCTTTCTTTGACGCGGAGTTCCCTGACGCCGCGCATCACGGTCTGGCCCGTCGCAAAACCGGCCACGACGGACAGGACAGGGTATTCGTCGATCATGCTCGCGGCGCGCTCGGGCGGCACCTCGACGCCCCGCAGATCGGGCGAAAAGCGCGCGCGCAGGTCGGCCACCGGTTCGCCGCCCTCTTCGCGCAGGTTCTCATACTCCAGATCGGCCCCCATCTCGCGCAGCGTGGTAAAGAGCCCCGCGCGCGTCGGGTTCAGCCCGATATTGGGCACCAGCACGTCAGAGCCGGGCGTGATGATCGCCGCACAGACCGGAAACGCCGCCGACGAAGGGTCGCGCGGCACGACGATGGTTTGCGGGATAAGTTCCGGCTGCCCGGTCAGGGTGATGACACGGCCCTCGTCGGTCACCTCGGTCGTGATCTCGGCGCCGAACCCGGCCAGCATCCGCTCGGTATGATCGCGGGTTGCCTCGCGCTCGATCACCACCGTCTCGCCCGGCGCGTTCAGCCCGGCCAGAAGCACGGCGGATTTCACCTGTGCGGACGGCACCGGCACCTCGTAGCGCACCGGCACCGGCTCGGCAGCACCGACCACGGTCATCGGCAGACGGCCCCCCGCACGCCCCACCGACTGCGCACCAAAGAGAGCCAGCGGATCGGTCACCCGCGCCATTGGCCGTTTGTTGAGGCTCGCGTCCCCGGTGAAGGTGGCGCAAATCGGTGAGGTCGCCATCGCGCCCATTATGAGCCGCACGCCGGTGCCCGAATTGCCGCAGTCGATCACCTGTTCGGGCTCTGCAAAGCCGCCCACGCCGACGCCGTGCACATGCCATGTACCGCCCGCGTCGCGCGTCACCTCGGCCCCGAGGGCGCGCATCGCCTTGGCCGTGTCCAGAACGTCATCGCCCTCGAGCAGCCCGGTGACGACCGTCTCTCCCACCGACAGCGCGCCGAGGATCAGCGCGCGGTGCGAGATCGACTTGTCGCCCGGCACCTCCGCCGTGCCGGAGAGCGGCCCGGCGCGGTGCGAGGTCATCGGGATGGGGGTGCCGTGGCCGGACATGGGCGCGCTCCTGAATACGGAAATCGCCTGCCTGATAGCGCAGGCAGGCGACCTCGTCCATCGCTGGCGGAGCGGGCTCAGCCCATGTCGAATTGCAGCGGGCGGATCTGCTGGAACTTGCCCGTCGCGTGCAGCGCCTTGATCGCCGCCTCCGGCACGGGTGCATCCACGTAGAGGAGCGCGATCGCCTCGCCCCCGGCATCCGAGCGGCCAAGCGTGAAGTTTGCGATATTGACGCCACTCTCGCCCATGGTCTGGCCCAGCGTGCCGATGATCCCCGGCACGTCCTCATTGGTGGTATAGACCATGTGCTGCCCGATCTCGGCGTCGATATTGATGCCCTTGATCTGGATGAAACGCGGTTTGCCATCGCTGAACACCGTGCCGCCGATGGAGCGCTCGCGCTTGTCGGTGACGACGGTGATCTTGATATAGCCCTCGAAAGCGCCGGACTTGTCCTGCTTGGTGGTGCTGATCTTCACCCCGCGCTCCTTGGCCACCACGGGGGCGGAAACCATGTTCACCTCGGGGTTCACCGATTTCATGATCCCCGCCACGGCGGCAGAGGTCAGCGCGCCGAGGTTCATCTCGCTGGCCACCCCGTCATAGAGGATGTTGATCGCCTTGATCGGCTCGTCGGTCATCTGGCCGATGAAATTCCCGAGGTGATCCGACAGCTTGATCCACGGCCCCATCACCTTGGCCTCCTCGGCTGTCACCGACGGCATGTTGAGCGCATTGGTCACCGCCCCCGTGAGCAGGTAGTCGGACATCTGTTCGGCCACCTGAAGCGCGACGTTTTCCTGCGCCTCGGTGGTGGCCGCACCCAGATGCGGCGTGCAGACCACGCCCGGCAGGCCGAAAAGCGGATTGTCCACGGCGGGTTCCTCGGCGAAGACGTCGAACCCCGCCCCTGCCACATGGCCCGATTTCAAGAGATCGGCGAGGGCCTGCTCATCCACCAGCCCACCGCGCGCGCAATTTATGACGCGGACGCCCTTCCTGGTCTTTTCGAGGTTCTCGCGGCTCAGGATGTTGCGGGTCTGATCGGTCAGCGGCACGTGCAGGGTGATGAAATCGGCGCGCTTGAGCAACTCGTCAAGCTCGACCTTCTCCACCCCCATCTTGTCGGCCTTTTCCTGCCCGAGGAACGGGTCATAGGCCACCACCTTCATCTTGAGGCCGCGCGCGCGGTCACAGACGATGCCACCGATATTGCCCGCGCCGATCACGCCAAGCGTCTTGCCGGTCAGTTCGACACCCATGAAGCGCGACTTTTCCCACTTGCCCGCTTGGGTCGAGGCCGACGCCTCGGGGATCTGCCGCGCCACGGCGAACATCATCGCGATGGCATGCTCGGCGGTGGTGATCATGTTGCCGAAGGGCGTGTTCATTACGATCACACCCTTTTTCGAGGCCGCAACCTTGTCGATATTGTCGGTACCGATACCCGCCCGCGCGATCACCTTGAGATTGGTCGCGTTGGCGAGGATTTTCTCGGTCACCTTGGTGGCCGAGCGGATCGCCAGACCGTCATACGCGCCGATCACTTCGGCCAGCCTGTCCTTGTCCTTGCCCAGATCGGGCTGGAAATCCACGTCGATGCCGCGATCGCGAAAGATCTGCACGGCGGTTTCAGAGAGTTTGTCGGAAACGAGAACCCTGGGAGCCATTTTTGCTGGTCCTTTGATGAAACATTTGGGGGAGGGCCCGAAGTCTTTGAAAGACTTCGGACCGATTTCTTTTCAAGAAATCGGGGTCACGCCGTCTCGGACAGCGCCGCGATTTCGGCCTCGAAGGCCCATTCGATCCACGGCATCAAGGCCGCCACATCCGCGGTCTCGACCGTGCCGCCGCACCAGATGCGCAGCCCCGGGGGCGCGTCGCGATAGGCACCGATGTCATGGGCCACGCCCTCGGCCTCCAGCCGCTTGACGACCGCCTTGGCAAAGGCAGCGCCATCGGTGATGCGCGGGTCGGTGAACTTGAGACAGACCGAGGTGTTGGAGCGGATCGCCGGTTCCTGCGCCAGAAAGGCCAGCCACGGGTGCCCGGCGACAAACGCCTGCACGGCGGCGAGATTGGCATAGGCCCGCTCGCGCAAACCCTCCAGACCGCCCACCGAGCGCGCCCAGTCGAGCGCGGCGAGGTAATCCTCGACCGCCAGCATCGAGGGCGTGTTGATCGTCTCGCCCCTGAAAATCCCCTCGTTGAGCTTGCCGCCCTTGGTGAGCCGGAAAATCTTGGGCAGCGGCCAGGGCGGCGTATAGCTTTCCAGCCGCTCCACCGCGCGGGGGCTGAGGATGATCATCCCGTGCGCCGCCTCGCCACCCAGCACCTTCTGCCAACTGAACGTGGTCACGTCCAGCTTGTCCCAGGGCAGGCGCTGCGCAAATGCCGCCGAGGTGGCATCGCAGATCGTCAGGCCCTGACGGTCCGCCTTGATCCAGTCGCCATTGGGCACGCGAACACCGCTCGTGGTGCCGTTCCAGGTGAACACCACGTCGTTATCCGTATCGACCGTGGCGAGGTCCACGATCTCGCCATACTCGGCGGTCTTGACCTGCGCATCGAGCTTGAGCTGCTTGACCGCGTCGGTCACCCAGCCCGCACCGAAGCTCTCCCATGCGAGCATTTCCACCGGTCGCGCGCCCAAGAGCGACCACATCGCCATCTCCACCGCACCGGTATCCGAGGCGGGCACGATGCCGATCCGGTAGTCGTCCGGCACGCCGAGGATCTCGCGCGTGCCGTCGATGGCGGCCCTGAGCCGCGCCTTGCCCACGGCGGCGCGATGCGAGCGCCCCAAAGGCGCATCGGCCAGCATATTTACATTATATTCGGGGAATTTGGCACAGGGGCCGGAGGAAAAACGCGGGTTCGCCGGAACGGCGACAGGTTTCGTGACCGGCCGCGCGCCGGGCTTTTCAATAGCCATTTCTGCTATCCTTCCAGATAAGCGCCCCTCGTTGGGGAGGGGTGTCCCACGGACGCCTCTACAGAAAGCCCTTGAAATCGGCAAGTCCTAAAGCACGTTGCCATGCAGGTGCTGGCGACTTGTCGCAGAATGAAACGGGAACGTCCGGGACCAAGCGGTACAAGACCGACACAGGATGTTCGCGGATCGGGGCGGCGGGGCGGCTTCTGAGATCAATCAGTTAACGCCCCTTCGCCGCCTTGTTCACAGAGTTCCCTGAACCGGCAAAAACCGACACCAGGACCTCCGCATGACGCGCGCCATCGTGGATATCCCCCGCCCTGCGGCGGTGCCTGACCGCTGTCATGCGGGGGTCTTTTGGTAACGTTGTGCCAAGACCGCGGTGCGGTTTTCAGTTCGCATGGCTTTCAACGGAGCCGGTCCGTCGCCAGCCTGCCCACCGATCACTCATCGTCCATGACTGCGGTCATAGCCGTTGCGCGGCGGGCTCTGCCAATCGCCCAGCGCGCCCTCGGCGGGCGCGAACACCTCCACCAGCAGAGGGAAACATGCCGCCGAATCGCTGGTGTGTTCGGCCGAGCAATCGCCGCCGGGACAGGCGCTCAGGGCACCCAGAAGATCGATCTCGGCGAAGAACTCCAGATGGTCACCGGGGCGCACCGGACTTGCCTTCATGAAATACTGCCCGGTGTCGCGGGTGAAGCCGGTGCACATGAAGACGTTGAGCACATCATGGACATGCGGCTCGACCTTGGCCAGCGACAGGCCCAGCTCATCCGCCACCGCGCGCGTCAGGTTGGAATGGCAGCAATGGTGATACTGCACACCCGACAGGAGGTTGCCTGTATAAGGATCGCAGCGCGTTCCGATCACGTCATGGACCGAGCCGCCGAATTCGTCGATCCCGTACCAGCCGAGCGTATCCGCGATGATCGTGGCCATCGGGCGCAGGTGTGGGAAGGACGACCAGAGCCGCTCTCCGGTGGTGACATGGGTGCCGTGCAGCGCACGGGTCTTGCCGGAATAGAACCGCTCGGACAGGTCGTGCGCGTTCCACAGGTTGAGGTCGCCCACCTGCGGCCCCTCGACGCTGGTGATGCGAAAGAACTGCCCCGCGTCCACGCGAAAGCAGGCGGCCTCTCGCGGCGCGACGACCACTTCACTCACCTTCGCGGCCGCCTCGCGCGTGGCGCGGTAGCGCGCCAGATCCGGCGCAGGCAGCGTGTCGTTGGGATAGCAGATCACGGGCGTGACGGCGCGGCGCGCGGCGGCATCGGCGGGGACCTGGGACATCGGCTATTTCCTCTGGCGTCCGGGTGCGTGACATACCTTCGGCGGGCCGCCATCGGATGTAAAGACCTCGGCGCCGCAGGCGGCGCAACGCCAGCGCAGCCGCAGGTCGCAGCCGCCCACCCGGTATTCGCGCCAGCGGCAGCCGCGCGTCGCGCGGTTGGAATAGATCATCACCAGGATGAAAGCGACGATCAGGCCGACGACCACCAGCATCCGCGTTACCCTTTCGCCATCGCCGCGACCATCTCGCCAAAGCGGCTGTAGCTGTCGGCCTGCTCCTCTTGGGTGGTGCCGGTGGCGTGGTGGTCCTCGGGGGCCTGCGCATAGTCGAAATTGATGCCCGTGCCCTCGATGATCCGGTTCATCATGTTGAAGAGCGCGCAGACCTGCACCGCCTCGTAGAGCGCGGCCTCGGACCAGCCGGCGTCATAAACCGCCTGCGCGTCGCGCGCGACCAGCTTGCTCGGGAGCGTGTTGAGCTTGGCCACGTAGGCGAGGACCGGGCGCAGCTTGTCGTCGACCGGCGCGGTTTCCGGATCGTCGATCAGCTTATCGATGAGCCCCGCGTCGATGCCGAACACCTCGGCATAGGCCCGGTGCGCGCCGGTACAGAACGTGCAGGCATTGAGTGCCGAGACATAGGTGGCGATGAGCTCGCGCTCGCCGACGCTCAGCTCGCCCGCGCCGCGCAGGAGGCCATCGGTATAGACCATGAGCGGTTGCACGTTGTCGGGGAAGCGGGTGTAGAGATCGCTCAAATGCGCGGGATCGGGGAGGCTGGGCAGAAATGGCATGGCGATCTCCTTGCGTCGGGTCTGCCCGCAGTCATAGACCGCGCGGCGGGGATTTTGTATGGCTCTGCCGAGAGCTGGCGCGGATGTGATCGCGTCCTCCGAGACAAGGAAACTGTCCATGACCCTCTACATCGACGCCGATGCCTGCCCGGTCAAGGACGAGGCGGAGCGGGTGGCCACGCGGCACGGGCTGCGGATGGTTATCGTCTCGAATGGCGGGCTGCGGCCGTCGCGCAACCCGCTGGTGGAAACGGTGATCGTGCCGGATGGTCCGGACGTGGCCGACATGTGGATCGCCGAACGCGCCGGCCCCGGCGACGTGGTGGTGACGGGAGACATCCCGCTGGCCGCGAAATGCGTGGAGACGGGGGCGCTGGTCCTCAAGCACAATGGCGAGGCCCTGACGCGGGCCAATATCGGCAACGTGCTGGCGACGCGCGACCTGATGGCCGACCTGCGCGCCGCCGATCCGTTCCGGCAGGGCGGTGGCAAGGGGTTCACCAAGGCTGACCGGTCGCGGTTTCTCGACGCGCTGGAGCGGGCGGTGCGCAGCGCCGGACGCGCCAGGGAGTGAGGGTCAGCGACGCAGACGCGGAAATCGCGGTTACGTTTCAGAGTTGACCGCACGGGTGACCTTGCCCGCCAGGTCCTCGGCAATCCGGGCTTCGAGTGCCAGACGCACCCGTGAATTGCGCTGGATGCGGCGTTTAAGGGTGGCTGCGTCCCACTCCACGAGACGCGCGCCCGGAGCCACCCGGACCGTTGCAGAGGCCGGCTTGCCGGTCAGGAAGGCGACCTCGCCGATGAACACCTCCGGGGGAAGGGTGAAATCCTGCGAATTCTTCTCTGCCCACATCCCGCCCGACTCAATGAAGTAGAGTTTTTCCGGCACCTCGCCTTCATGCGTCAATGTCTCTGTCGTCTCGACCCCCCGCCGCGCGGCTGATCGCATCAGCGACCGGAACTCGCCCGGCTCCATGCCACCGATCGTGTGGTACAGGTCCATCAGGCTGCCGGGAATGATGAGCTTTGACCGGCTGACCAGAAGGACCACGAGGCCATAGAATGTGGCTGTCGCCATGGCGAGGCTCGCGAACGCGGCCTCCCAGAGGGGCGTGGGCAAAACCACAAGATAGAAAGCGATATAGATCGCGGCACCCGTGATAAAGGTGACGCGCAGGATGACCTGGTGCCGAAAGAGCATGGCCATCGTCTGGACGACCGCGCCGAGCAGCACCAATTGCTCGCCAGAAAACCAGCCTCCCTCCCCGAACATGATCACCTCCCTCTGCCGCCAACGTGCTCCATCTTGCCCACCAAACTGTAGCACCATGGCCTGATCCTGCCTGCCAAACAAGGGCTTGACCCCGCCGAGGGGTGATCAACGCTGCACGACTACCGGATGGATCGCGTTGCCGCGCCGGCGGGACGCCCGGGCACACATCTCTTGCCGCCCCGCGCGACGGCGCGGACGGCCCGGGGGTTTACAATGTGCGGGCGGTCCGCTCATGTAACGGGGACAGTCGGCAAGCCTTGGATATTCATGACCTCCGCGACCGTTCAGCGCGCGAACCTGACCGGCGCCGCCTATGCGCTGGCGGCGGTGTCGTGTTTCTCGATCAACGATGTGGGGATCAAGTTCCTCTCGGGCGGATACGCGCTGCACCAGGTGGTGTTCATCCGGGCATTGGTGGCGCTCGTTGTGTTCACCTGCCTGGTCATGCCGTTCGCGGGGGGCCTCACGGTGCTGCGCACGCGCCGCCCGGTGATCCACCTGGTGCGCGGGCTGTGCGTGGTCGCCGCCAACATGTGCCTGTTTCTCGGGCTGGCGGCACTGCCCATCGCGGATGCCACGGCGATCTTCTTCGTCTCGCCGCTGGTCATCACGGTGTTCTCGGTGATTTTCCTGCGCGAGACCGTGGGGCCGCGACGCTGGGCAGCGATCACAGTGGGATTCGTCGGCGTTCTGATCATCGTCAAGCCGGGCACCGCGGCGTTCCAGGCCGCGTCGCTCCTGCCCATCGCCGCCGCGTTTCTCTATGCCACGCTGCACATGCTCACCCGGCGCATCGGCGGCACGGAGAGCGCCGCGACCATGGCGGTCTATATCCAGATCACGTTTCTCGTCGCCAGCACGCTCATTGGCCTTGCCATCGGCGACGGGCGGTTCGCCGGATCGGGCCACCCGTCGCTGGAATTCCTGTTTCGCGGGTGGGAATGGCCCGCCACCGGCGATTATCCGATTCTGGTGACGTTGGGGGTCTCGGGGCTTTTCGGCGGGCTGTTCATCAGCCAGGCCTATCGCCTGTCGGAGGCCGCCTTTGCCGCGCCGTTCGAGTATGTCGCCATGCCGATGGCGATCTTCTGGGGCGTGACCGTCTTTGGCACATGGCCGGACGCCACCGCCTGGATCGGCATCGCGCTCATCATCGGATCGGGCCTCTACCTGCTGTGGCGCGAAACGGTGCGCGACGCACGCATCGCCCGCCGCGCCCCGACCTATCGACGCTGAGCAGAGGAGACACGCCATGCCCCCCACCATCATCCCCTTCGACGAGGGCGAGTGCGCGCTCGACTGGCTGAGCCTGTGCGCCGCGCTTCAGGCGGGTCACGACCGGCCCCGCGCAGAGATCGCCGACAGCTTTCTCTACCGTGGCGATGACACGCTGCTGAACCGCGCCGCATGGATCGACGGGCTGGGCCTTGCCGTCAAGTCGGCCACCATCTTTCCGGGCAATGCGGCGCATGGCCTGCCCAGCATCAACGGCGGCGTCAACCTCTATGACGACACCACCGGGACGCTTGCCGCGATCGTGGATTTCCACCTCGTCACCAAGTGGAAGACCGCCGGCGACAGCCTCTATGCCGCCACGCGGCTGGCGCGGTCCGACAGTCGGCGCATCCTGATCGTGGGGGCGGGAACGGTCGCACATTCGCTGTGGCAAGCCTATCGCGCCGCCTTTCCCGATGCGGAGTTCACCGTGTGGAACCGCACCCGCGCCCGTGCCGAAGAGATGGCGGAGGCCTGTGGCGGCATCGCGATGGCGGACGATCTGGAACAGGCTGTGCGCGCCGCCGATATCGTGACCTCGGCCACAATGAGCACCGAGCCGATCCTCAAGGGCGAGTGGCTGCAACCGGGCCAGCATATCGACCTCATCGGCGCCTACCGCCCCGACATGCGAGAGGCCGACGACGAGGCGCTGCGGCGCGCACGGCTGTTCGTGGACAGTATCGACACCACCGTCGGCCATATCGGCGAGATCGAGATCCCGCGCGCGGCGGGAACCATCAGCCGCGATGACATCGTGGCCGATTTCTACGATCCGCGCGCGTTTCAGCGCCTCTCCAATGACGAGATCACGCTGTTCAAGAACGGCGGCGGCGCACATCTGGATCTGATGACCAGCCGCTACATCCTCGACGCATGGCAATCGGCGCAGTGATCTGGGGCGCGCTGGCGCTCGGGGCGCTGGCGGGGGCGGCCCCGGTGCTGCACGAGGCCGCGAAGCCGCGGATCGACCGGGCGCGGGGCAACGCGCCGGGCGCCTTCGCACGGCTCAAGCGCGGGCGCGCGCATTACCGCTGGCACGGGCCGGAGGGCGGGCCGGTGACGGTCTGCGTGCACGGGCTGACCACGCCCTCGTTCGTCTGGGAGGGATTGGTGCCGGGGCTGGTGGCCAAGGGGCACCGGGTGCTGGTCTACGATCTCTACGGGCGGGGGTATTCCGACCGGCCCGGCGGGACGCAGGAGGCCGGGTTCTTCGTGAGTCAACTGGAGGAATTGCTGTCTAATCAAGGGATTGAAGGACCAGTGACGCTCATCGGGTATTCGATGGGCGGGGCCATAGCCACAGCCTTTGCCGCGCGGCGTCCGGAGCGGTTGCACGAACTCATCCTGATTGCGCCTGCCGGGCTGGGCCACGATCTGGGGCCGGTGGCACGGCTGGTGGCGCGGGGAGGTATGCTGGGCCGGTGGCTGATGCTCGCCGCCTTTCCCGTGAGCTTTCGCCGTGGATGCGAGACCGAGCGCGCGCTGGCCACGACGGTACCGGGGATCGTGGACCGGCAGCAGGAAGAACTGCGCTGGCGCGGCTTCGTCCCGGCGGTGGCACGGTCGGTGGCGGGGATTCTGGCGGAGGACCAAAGCACGGCCCACACCGCAATCGCCGCCGCCGGCGTGCCGGTGCGGGCAATCTGGGGAGCCGGTGATACGGTCATCCCGCTGTCGCGAAAGGCGCGGTTGGCGGAAGTAAATCCGGATGTGAATCAGTATGTTATCGAGGGCGCAGGGCACGGGTTGACCTATACGCATACCGACCGGGTGCTGGCCGCGATCCTGGGGTAAGCCGCCGCTGGCGCCCGGCAGCGTGCTGGTATATGCCGCGCCTCATGTCCGATTATCACCCGCCCGACACGCCGCTCGACATCCTGCACGCCGACCACGAATTGCTCGTCGTCAACAAGCCCGCGGGCCTCTTGAGCGTGCCGGGCAAGGGCGCGGACCTGGCCGATTGCCTGCTCGTGCGGGTGCAGGAGGCGTTTCCCACGGCGCTCCTGGTGCACCGGCTGGATCGGGACACGTCGGGGGTCATGGTGTTTGGCCTCAGCCCCCACGCACAACGGCATCTCGGTCTGCAATTCGAAAAGCGGCAGGCGAAAAAAACCTATGTGGCACGGGTATTTGGGGCCTTGTCGCCCAAGGTGGGCACGGTCGATCTGCCCATCGCGGTAGACTGGCCCAATCGCCCGTTGCAGAAGGTGTGCTTTGATACCGGGCGGGGGGCGGTGACGGAGTGGCGGGTGCTGCGGCAGGGGGATGGCGAGAGCCGGGTGCGGCTGATGCCGCGCACCGGGCGGAGCCATCAGTTGCGCGTGCACATGCTCAGCCTCGGACATCCGATCCTGGGCGATCCGCTTTATGCCACTGGAAAGGCGCGGGATTATCCGCGCCTGATGCTGCATTCCGAGGAGTTGCGGCTGCGCCATCCCGATGGCGGGGCCGGGGTGCGGTTCCGCGCCAAGGCCCCGTTCTGAGGCCCTGAAACCGGGGGCTGTACCCGCGTCGGTATTCTGTCGGTATTGTGTCGGTGCCGACGGGGGCGGGACGGGGGCAGGACGGCGGCGCGCCCTGTCCCCGCGTCAGGCCCCTCGGTCAGGCGCCGGGTGTCCAGCCCGAGACGGCCTTGACCTCAAGGAAATCCTCGATGCCCCATTTGCCGCCCTCGCGCCCGTGGCCCGACTGTTTCATGCCCCCGAAGGGCGCGCCCGCGCCGCGCGCCTTGCCGTTCATCTCGACCATGCCCGAGCGCAAGCTGCGCGCGAGCCGGTTGGCGCGCGCCGGGTCGCCGGTCTGGACATAGTTGGTGAGGCCATAGGGCGTGTCGTTGGCGATCGCGATGCCCTCCTCCTCCGAATCGAAGGGGATGATCGACAGCACGGGACCAAAGATTTCCTCTTGTGCGATGGTCATGTCGTTGGTGACATCGGCAAAGACGGTGGGGCGGACGTAGAACCCCTTGTTGAAGCCCTCGGGCCGCCCGGTGCCGCCCGCCACGAGCCGCGCGCCCTCGTCTATCCCTTTCTGGATGAGGTCCTGCACCTTCTGGAACTGCGTGGCGTTGACCACCGGGCCGATATGGCGGCCCGGCTCGGACGCGGGGCCGACCTTGAGCCCCTCGGCGATGGCGGCAGCCTCTTCGACGGTGCGGTCGTAGCGAGTGCGCTCAACCAGCATCCGGGTGGGAGCGTTGCAGGACTGGCCGGTATTGTTCATGCAGTGGAGGACGCCGCGCTTGACCGCCTTGTCATCGGCGTCGTCGAAGATCAGGTTGGCGCCCTTGCCGCCCAACTCCAGGCTCACCCGCTTGAGCGTGTCGGCGGCGGCCTTCGAGATCAGCCGCCCGGCGCGCGCCGATCCGGTGAAGGAGATCATGTCCACATCCGCGTGCGCCGAAAGCTGGCTGCCCACCCCCGCGCCGTCGCCGTTGACGAGGTTGAAGACACCCCCGGGCAGGCCCGCCGCGTCGATGATCTCGGCAAATATCAGCGCGTCGAGCGGCGATTCCTCCGACGGCTTGAGCACCATCGTGCAGCCGGCCACCAATCCGGCGATCACCTTGAGCGTGATCTGGTTCATCGGCCAGTTCCACGGCGTGATCATGCCCACGACGCCCACCGGCTCGTGGATGATGCGGTCGTTGGGGGCGTGGTCGCCCAGCGGTTCGTCGAAGCGGAAATCGCGGGCGGCCGTGAGGAAGTTGCCGATATGCCATGTCCCCGCCGGCACCTGGGCAGAGCGGGCCATGTCGATGGGCGCGCCCATCTCCATGCTGATCGCCTGTGCCAGTTCCTCGGCCCGGGTCTCGTAGACCTCCAGGATCTTCTCGACATACGCGATTCGCGTCTCGGGCGCGGTGGCCATCCACCCCGGAAAGGCGGCGCGGGCGGCGGCGACGGCGGCGTCGGTGTCGGCCTGACCGCCGAGCGCGATCACCGCGCAGGGATCTTCGGTCGAGGGGTCGATCACCGGCAGGTCGCGACCGTCGCGCGCATCCACCCATGCCCCGTCGATATAGAACTGGCGTTTCTCGATCATGGTTGACCTCCGTGAATTTGGCGGCACTCTGTCAGGGCCACCGGCGGGCCACAAGCCCGGATCGACCGGGCCGGGCAGGGTATGCGCTTCCGCTCCGCGACCCGCCAAAGGAGCTCACGAAAGGAGACCGCCATGAGTTTACGAATCAACGATACCATCCCCGACCTCACCGTCGAGACCGATCTCGGCACGTTTTCCCTGCATGACTGGATCGGCGACCGTTGGGCGATCCTGTTCTCTCACCCCAAGGACTTCACGCCCGTCTGCACCACCGAGTTCGGTGCCGTCGCGCGGCTGGCCGAGGAGTGGGAAAAGCGCGGTGCCAAGGTGATTGGCGTCTCGGTCGATGGCGTCGAGGACCACCGCAAGTGGAAGGCCGATATCGAGAAGGTGGGCCGCGCCGCGCCGACATTCCCGATCATCGCCGATGACGGACTGGAGGTCTCGAAGGCGTTCGACATGCTGCCCGCCGAGGCCTATCTGCCCGATGGCCGCACGCCCGCCGACAGCGCCACGGTGCGCTCGGTGTTCATCATCGGGCCGGACAAGCAGGTCAAGCTGATGATGACCTATCCGATGACCGTGGGCCGCAACTTCGCCGAAGTGCTGCGCGCGCTCGATGCGCTTCAGACCACGGCGAAGCATGGCGTGGCCACGCCCGCAGACTGGACCATCGGGCAGGACGTGATCGTGCCGCCCTCGGTCGATGACGCGGCGGCGCGCGAGAAATTCGGCGATTTCGACGCCGACCTGCCCTATCTGCGGCGGGTGAAGCTGCCGGGGTGAGCGGGTGAAGGGGCCGGGCGACCGGCCCCGTTTTCCGTCGCAAGCCGTATCACCGGGGAATGGGGAATGAAGCCTGGTTGTGGGGCGAGATTGGCCTGTTGCTGCCATTCGCCTTCTGCCCCGCGCGGAATCGAGGTGCCGTCAGGCACCGCCGCGCGAGCGCCCGACCGCCCCCCGGTCGGGCGCTATTCAACGTCTCAAGCTATTGTGAACGAAGGAGTATGTGGCACCATAAAGTGCTTTGCCTCACCCTCGCAGCGCCCACCCGCGGTCGGGCGCTCGCGCGGCTGCTCCAACGTCCGCTCAAGGCCAGAATGGACCGAACGCCCCCTACCGCACCACCATCACCGAGCAATCGGCGTGGCGCACCACGCGCGCCGCGTTGGGACCGAGCAGGAAGTCGCGGAAGTCGGGTTTGTGCGCGCCGATCACGATGAGCGCGGCCGCATCCACGCGGGCCACGCGCAGGATTTCCTCGTAGGCGTT
Organism: Roseovarius ramblicola; assembly: GCF_042430665.1. Classification (NCBI taxonomy): domain Bacteria; kingdom Pseudomonadati; phylum Pseudomonadota; class Alphaproteobacteria; order Rhodobacterales; family Roseobacteraceae; genus Roseovarius; species Roseovarius ramblicola. The sequence continues at coordinate 179,099 of NZ_JBHMEC010000003.1, forward strand.
GCCGGTCACGACGACGTGGCGGATGTTTTCGTTGGCTTCCGCGCCCAGAACGTCAGCCACGAGGTCGTTGAGCCGCTGGCGCGCGTCTTCCTCGATCTTCGGGTGGTGATCCTTGTCGAAATAGCCGCCCACCACGCTCATCCCGTAGTCGGGCACGACGGTGATGACATCGAGCTGCGCGTCTTCGAGCGCGGCGAGCCGCGCGGCCATGCGCAGGACATGATCGTCGCGATGCGGATTGCTGACATCGACGGCGCAGAGAACAGGGCCGGTCATGCGGTGACTCCTTGCTTGGCCTGGGGCTCTCGGGACATGCGCCCGCGCTGCAGAAGGGCGACAAGGCCCAGCAGGATGAACGCGGGGATGAAGATCAGCTCTTGCGGCCATTGCGCCACCGGGGCCTTGACCGAGGTGATCGTGACCGGCTGGTCGCCGTAGAAATCGTAGCCCTGCATCGTTTCGGAGAAGGGTGTGCCGAACATCGGTTCCTCCAGCAGCACCTGATCGCCCTCTGGGATGAGGGTGAGGCCGTAGTCCTGCAAGAGCGCGGCGCCGTCCTTGCCCTCGGTCGCGGTCAGAACGAGCGTGGTGTCCTTGGGGTCGCCGCTGATGAAATCCGGCCCTGCGACCACCATGCGCAGGTCCTGCCCCGGCGCGGCGTTGTCGAGCGCCTGCTCGAGGTTGGCCGGTTCCACCATCTCGAAGGGCGGCTGGATGCGGTTCATGAAATAGTCGGGCCGGAACAGCGCGAAGGCGATCAGGATCAGCGCCACGCTTTCATAGATGCGGTTTTTCGTGAGGAACCAGCCCATCGTGCCCGCCGTGAACACCAGAATCGCGATGGTGGCGACGATGAAGGTGATGATGCCTTGGGTCACCGTCACGTCGATCAGCAGAAGGTTGGTGTTGAAGATGAACACAAAGGGCAGCGCCACGGTGCGCAAGCTGTAGAAGAAGGCGGCAAAGCCGGTGCGGATCGCATCGCCCCCCGACACGGCGGCGGCGGCAAAGCTTGCCAGCCCCACCGGGGGCGTCACGTCGGCCATGATGCCGAAGTAGAACACGAAGAGATGCACCGCGATGAGCGGCACGATCAGCCCGGATTGCGCGCCAAGCTCTACCACCACGCCCGCCATCAGCGACGAGACGACGATGTAATTGGCGGTGGTGGGCAGGCCCATCCCGAGGATCAGGCTGAGCAGCCCCACAAAAATCAGCATCAGCACGAGGTTGCCGCCCGAGACGAACTCCACCAGGTCGGCCATCACCTGCCCCACACCGGTCAGCGTCACGGTGCCGACGATCACCCCCGCGGTGGCGGTGGCAAGGCCGATGCCGATCATGTTGCGCGCGCCCGCGATCAGGCCGTCGAGCAGGTCGAGCAGGCCCGCGCGCATGGCGTTGGCGGTATTGCTCTCACCGCGAAAGATCGCCTTGAGCGGGCGTTGGGTGATCAGGATCACGAACAGGAGCGCCGTGGCCCAGAAGGCCGAGAGGCCGGGGGATTTCTGCTCGATCATCAGGAAATAGACCAGCACCACGATGGGCAGCAGGAAGTAGAGCCCGGCCTTGTAGATCTCGCCCACCACCGGCAGGCGCACGTCCTCGGAGTTGGGGTCGTCCGGCTCCAGATCCGGCACCCCGGCGGCGAGCCACAGGAACGCCAGATAGGCCAGCACCAGAAGCCCCGAGAGGATCAGGCCGGAATTGTCGGGCATCATGGCGACGATCCAGCCCACCGGGTATTGCACGCCGTAGCACAGCGCCGCGAACCCCGCGAAAAAGACGAACATGCCGCCGATGGTGCGCCCGAGACTGACCACGCGGTCCCCCAATGTGGGCATGTTCTGTTTCACCGCTTCGAGATGCACGATGTAAACCAGCGCGATATAGCTGATCGTGGCGGGCAGGAAGGCGTGGGTAATCACCTCGACATAGGAGATGCCCACGTATTCCACCATCAGGAAGGCCGCCGCGCCCATCACCGGCGGCATGATCTGGCCGTTGACGGAGGATGCCACCTCGACCGCGCCGGCCTTTTCCGAGGTAAAGCCCACGCGCCGCATCAGCGGGATGGTGAAGGTGCCGGTTGTGACCACGTTGGCGATGGAAGAGCCGGAGATGAGGCCGGTGGCGGCAGAGCCCACCACGGCGGCCTTGGCCGGGCCGCCGCGCAGGTGACCCAATGCGCCGAACGCCATCTTGATGAAGTAGTTGCCCGCCCCCGCCTTATCCAGCATCGCGCCGAACAGGACGAAGAGAAAGACAAACTTGGTCGAGACCCCGAGCGCGATGCCGAACACACCCTCGGAGGTTATCCACATGTGGCTCATCGCCTTTTGCAGGCTGGCGCCCTTCCAGCGGATCACCTCGGGCACCCATTCGGAGGCCCCGAAGAACACGTAGCCGAGGAAGATCGTGGCGATGATCGCCATCGCCGGGCCGAGCGCGCGGCGCGCGCCCTCGAACAGGATGATGAGACCGGCGAGCGCGGCCCACTTGTCGGTGTGGTCGGCAAGGCCGCCGTTGTTGACGATCTTCTCGTAGAAGAAATAGCCGTAGAGCGCGAGATAGGTCCCCGCGAGGCCGAGCACCCAGTCATAGATCGGCACATGGCTGCGCGGGCTGGATTTCAGCATCGGATAGGCCATGAACGCCAGGAAGATCGCGAAGGCGAGGTGGATCTGGCGCGAATTGTTGATCAGGTCGCCGGGCAGGACGTAATTGGCGAGCGGCGAGGCCAGGAGCACCTGGTAGAGCGACCAGACCACCGCCACCACCGCGATGAGCAGCGCCACGGCACCCGTCGGGTTGCGCGCACCGCCATCGCTGGAGGCGACCATTTCCTGGAGGTCTTCCTCGCTGAGCGGGCCCCTGCCCTGCCTGTCATCGGCCATCTGTCCCGTCTCCCTGAGCCGCCGCGACCGGGCCGCGGTCTTTGAGTATCGCTTGATAGTGGAATGACCCGAACGAAAATGGCAAGGGCGGCGTGCCGCCCTTGCCTGATTGGGGCGGTCGTTATTCGACCCAGCCCTGTTCCTTGTAGTACTTCGCCGCGCCCGCGTGCAGCGGGGCCGAGAGACCGGCGGTCGCCATTTCCTGCGGGTCGAGATTGGCGAAGGCGGGGTGCAGGCCGCGGAAATCATCGAAGTTCTCGAACACCGATTTCACGACCGTGTAGACCGCATCCTCGCTGACCGCGTCGGAGCTGACGAAGGTGGCACCGACGCCGAAGGTCTGCGTGTCGTCGTCATTGCCGCGATACATGCCGCCGGGGATGGTGGCGGTGCGGTAATAGGGGTTGTCGTTGACGAGACCCTCGACCGCGTCACCCGAGACGGTGACCAGCACGCTGTCGCAGGCGGTGGTCGCCTCCTGGATCGAGCCGGAGGGGTGGCCGACGGTGTAGACCATCGCGTCGATCTGGTTGTCGCAGAGCGCCGCGGACTGCTCGGCGGCCTTGAGCTCGGTGGCGAGGGCGAAATCGTCGGTGGTCCAGCCCTTGGCGTCCATCAGCACTTCCATCGTACCGCGCTGACCGGAGCCGGGGTTGCCGATATTGACGCGCTTGCCCTTGAGGTCGTCGAAGGTGGTGATGCCGCTATCGGCGCGGGCCACCACGGTGAACGGCTCGGGGTGAACCGAGAAGACCGCGCGCAGGCCCTCGAAAGCGCCGTCATCCTCGAAGCGCGAGGTGCCGTGATAGGCGTGATACTGCCAGTCGGACTGCGCGACGCCGAATTCCAGCTCCCCGGCGCGGATGGTCTTGATGTTGTAGATCGAGCCGCCCGTCGATTCGACCGAGCAGCGGATGCCGTGATCCTTGCGGCCCTTGTTCACCAGACGACAGATCGCGCCGCCGGTGGGATAATAGACGCCGGTGACGCCGCCGGTGCCGATGGTGATGAACTCCTCGGCCATGGCCGCCGGTGCCATCATCGTGGCCAACGCGGCCCCCGCGACGGTGAATTTGAACTTTGAAAACATCATGATCTCCCTTGCTTGATGTTTGGTGGTTTGGGGTTCAGCCGCCCCAGGTTTCGCCAAGGCGGCGGCTGCTGATTTCGACCCGCGCGATCCGCTCTCGGGCGGCGGGGCCAGCGCGGCTCACCAGCATCCCGATCATGGCCTCGACGAGCACCATGGTGGTCACGTAGGACGAATAGAAATGCGGGCTGTCGGTGGGCACCACGAAGCCGGCCGAGGCATGGCGCAGCGCCGGGCAGCCATGGCTGTCGGTGATCACCACCACATAGGCCTGCTGCCCCGCCGCCATTTGTGTGGCCTCGATGGAGCGGGTGGAATAGGGCGGTTTGGTCACCGCGACGAGGGCGTCGCGCGCATCGAGATCGGCAAGCCCCGCGCCCAGCGACGCGCCCATGCGACCGGCCATGGACCAGTTGCCGGTGCAGAAATGCGCCATGTAGGCGAGGTATTCCACCACACCCGTGGAGCCGAGCGCGCCCAGCAGAAGAACGTTGCGCGCCGCGTGCAGGCGGTCGACCGCAGTTTCGAGCAATTTCTGGTCCATGTCGCGCAGAAGCGTCTGGATATTGTTCTGACAGGCCCCGACATGGGCCTCGAAAAAGCCGCTCTCGCCCGCCTCGTGAGCGTTCTGGAGCCGCTCGGCGCGTTCGGCGAAGCTGTTGACGCGCTCGCCGATCTTCTGGCGCATCTCCTCGCGCAGTTCCTCGAAGCTCTGGTAGCCGATGGCGCGGGCAAGCCGTGAGAACGTGGCCGGAGCAAGGCGGCTGTCATGTGCGACGGTGCGCAGGGAGCGGGTCGCGGTATCGACCGGGTGCGCCGCCACGTATTCCCCTGCCTGCCGCAGCTTGTCGCTGAGGCCGTCGAAATTTCGCGACAGTCTTTGTTCGAACGAAGCGTTCAAACGGTTCCTCCCTTATCAGTGATAATTGCTTCCATCTGTTTCACCACTTGTCAACAGGCGATTCATTTGTTTCAGTCGGATGCAACAGCAAGGATGCGCGCCATGACCCATGTCTTTCCCCGCCATACTAGGGCCCGCCCACCCCGCGCGGCACGCGGCGACGGTGCCTATATCATCGACGAGACCGGCAAGCGGTATCTCGATGGCTCGGGCGGGGCGGCGGTGTCGTGCCTTGGCCATTCGGACCCCGACGTGACGCAGGCGATCAAGGATCAGGCCGACCGAATCGCCTTTGCGCATACCGGGTTCTTCACGTCGGAGCCTGCGGAACGACTGGCCGACCGCTTGATCGCCCATGCGCCGCAAGGGATCGAACGTGTCTATTTCGTCTCGGGCGGGTCCGAGGCGGTGGAGGCGGCGCTGAAGCTGGCGCGGCAGTACTTTCTGGAAAAGGGCGAGCCGTCGCGTACCCGGTTCATTGCCCGGCGGCAGAGCTATCACGGCAACACGCTGGGCGCGCTGGGCACGGGTGGCAACATGTGGCGGCGCGAGCCGTTCGCGCCGCTGATGGTCGAGACCTCGCATATCGCGCCCTGTTACGAGTATCGCGGGCGTGAAGCAGGCGAGACGCCCGAGGATTACGGCCTGCGCGTGGCCGATGAGCTTGAGGCGGAACTGCGCCGCGTCGGACCGGAGACCGTGATCGGCTTTGTCGCCGAGCCGGTGGTGGGCGCGACGCTGGGCGCGGTGCCGTCGGTGCCGGGATATTTCCGGCGCATCCGCGAGATTTGCGACCGGCATGGCATTTTGCTGATCCTCGACGAGGTGATGTGCGGGATGGGGCGGACCGGCACGCTCTTTGCCTGCGAGCAGGACGGCGTGCGCCCCGATATCGTCACCATCGCCAAGGGGCTGGGCGCGGGCTATCAGCCGATCGGTGCGATGCTGTGCTCGGGCGAGATCTATGCCGCGATCGAGGGCGGATCGGGGTTTTTCCAGCACGGGCACACCTATATCGGGCACCCGGTCGCCTGTGCCGCCGCCGATGTGGTGGTGGAGAAGCTGACGACGGGCGGCATGACAGCCCGCGCGGCACGCATGGGCGAGGTGCTGGGCGAGGCGCTCACGGCGCGGTTCGGGCAGCATCCGCATATCGGCGACATTCGCGGGCGCGGCATGTTTCGCGGGCTGGAACTGGTCGAGGACCGCGAGAGCAAGACCCCGTTCGACCCGTCGCGCGGCATCAACAAGCGGATCAAGGCGGCGGCGTTCGAGGCGGGGCTGATCTGCTACCCGATGGGCGGCACGATCGACGGGCGGCAGGGCGATCACGTTCTGCTCGCGCCGCCGTTTATCCTGACCGACGATCAGGTCGGCGAATTGGTCGACAAGCTGGCCACCGCGCTCGATGTGGCACTGGCATGAGGGCGCTGCCCCGGCTGATGGTCGCGCCCAACGGGGCGCGGCGCGGCAAGGCCGATCACCCGGCGCTGCCCGTGAGCCTGCCCGAGATCGTCGAGACCGCGCGCGCCTGTCATGCGGCGGGGGCGGATGGGCTGCACCTGCATCTGCGTGACGCCGAGGGGCGGCATCTGCTGGATGCCGGGGCCTATCGCGAGGCGCTGACAGAATTGCGCCGCGTGGTGCCGGGGATGGCGGTGCAGGTGACGACCGAGGCAGCGGGGGCCTATGCGCCGCCCGCTCAGCGGGCGGTGGCGCTTGGCTCGGGGGCGGATCTGGTGTCGGTCGCCTTGCGCGAGATGGCGGCGGAGGAGGCCGAGGCACCGGGGTTCTACGCCGCCTGCGCCGAGCGTGGCATCGCGGTACAGCATATCCTGTACGATGAGGCGGATTTCGAGCTGCTGGCGCGGCTGGTGCCCGAGGGTCTGCGCGACGCGGCGGGCTTGCAACTGATCTTCGTTCTGGGCCGCTACAGCGACGGGCAGGAGAGCGATGCGCGCGACCTCGCGCCGTTCCTCGGCCGGCTGGCGGCACGGGAGACACCCGCCGACTGGGCGCTCTGTGCCTTTGGCCGGGCCGAGACCGCCTGTCTGCACGCCGCCCATGCGGCGGGGGGCAAGCTGCGGGTGGGGTTCGAGAACAGCCTGTGGCACGCGGATGGCCAAGTGGCGCGCAACAATGCCGAGCGGGTGCGCGCGGTGGTGGCGGCCTGCGGGCTGGCCGTCTGAGCCGCGAGGCTTGTGCGGGGCGCCGTCATTGCCGAGTATGTCCCCATGACCGCCGCGCCCGACACAAAAAGCCCCACGCGCCCGCTCGCCCGCGTGGTGATCATGACGGTGACGGCGCTCTGCGTGGGGACGGCGGCGTCGTTCGCCGCGATCGCCTTTGTCGAGCTGGTGTCGCTGCTCAACGCGGGGCTGCTGGTGGCGCCGCGGGCGCGGGTACAGTGGGAAAAGCTGCCCTGGCTGGTGACGGCCGCGACGCTGCTGGTGCCGACGCTGGGCGGGCTGGCGGTGGGCCTCATCCACCGTTACCTGTCGCCCGAGCGCCGCCCGCTCGGGCCGCCCGACGTGATCCGCGCCGTGCAGTTCCAGCGCCCGCTGCCGGACGCGCGCAGCGGCCTCGTCTCGACGCTGACGGCGGTGCTGTCGCTGGGCTGCGGGGCGTCGGTGGGGCAATACGGGCCGATGGTCTATCTTGGCGCGCTGTTCGGCGGGGCGGCGCGGCGGCTGCGCGTGCGGGTGCCCAATCTCGGGGGTATCGCGCTGAGCTGTGGCGTGGCGGCGGCCATCGCCACGGCGTTCAACGCGCCCATCGCGGGGCTGGTGTTTGCCCATGAGGTGGTGCTGCGCCACTACGCGACGCAAGCCTTCGCGCCGGTCACGGTGGCCTCGGTCACCGGCTATGTGATCGCCAATGTGATCTTTGAGCGGCCGGCGCTCTTCCTGGTGGATTTCGCGGGCGTGGCGCATGGCTATGAGTTCGCGCTCTTTGCCGTGCTGGGGGTACTGGTGGCGCTCGCGGCCATCGGCTTCATGCGGCTGGTGCTGGCCTGCGGGCCGTGGCTGGCGGGGCTGGTGGCCGCGCCCGCGCTGCGCCCCGGTGTGGCGGGGCTGGCGGTCGGGCTGACGGCGCTGGCGCTGCCCGATGTGTTGGGCATCGGCACCGAGACGCTGCGCTTTGCCACCATCGAGGGGGCGTTCGGGCGGGCCGAGTTGCTGGTGCTGATCCTGGCCAAGATCGGGCTCACCGCGCTGTGCGTCGGTGCCGGGTTCTCGGGCGGGGTGTTCAGCCCGGCGCTCTTGATCGGAAGCCTGATCGGCGCGCTGTTCTGGATGCTGGCCTCGGGGATCGCGGGGGTTCCCACCTCGGGGGTCGCGGTCTATGCCATCGGCGCGATGATGGCCTTTGCCAGTGCCGTGATCGGCGCGCCGCTGACCTGCATCCTGATCGTGTTCGAGTTGACCCGCAACTACGACATCACCATTGCCGCGATGGTCGCCGTGGTGTTTTCCAACCTCGTCTCGCACCGGCTGTTCGGGCGGTCGCTGTTCGATATTCAGCTTGCCCGGCGCGGCATGGATTTCTCGCGCGGGCGCGACCGGGCGCATCTGGCGGCGCTGCCGGTGCGCGACCTGCTGAGCGACGCGGCGGTGGTGATGGGACCGCAGGACAGCGCGGCGCAGGTGGATGCGCGGCTGGCCGATGCGGGCTGGCGGCAGGCCTTCGTTCTGGACGGGGACGGGCGGCTCGCGGGGGTTTACAGCCCCTCGGAGGGGGTGCGGCCCGCCGGTCTGCGCTTCGAGGAGGATACGAACCTTGCCGACGCGATGGAGCGGATGCGCGGATTCGTGGGCGATGCGGTGCCGGTGGTGACGGGCGACGGGGGCTACATCGGAGCGGTGTCCGAGGCCGACATGGTGAGCGCGTGGCTCGATCATGCCGCGCGTATCCGGGAGGAAGAGAATGCGGTGCTGTAGCCTGCTCCTTGTGTGGCTGTTCTGGGCCGTCCCGCTCGCGGCGCAGGACCTGACCGTCGCCACATGGGGCGGGGCCTATGAGGCGGCGCAGCGGCGCGCGATCCTCGACCCCTATGCCGAGGCGACGGGGCGCGAGGTGGCCACGGTGCAATACGATGGCAGCGTCGCGGCATTGCGCGAGCGGGCCGGGGCCGGGGGCTGGGACGTGATCGACATGCTGGCCGATCAGGCGCGCGTGGCCTGCGACGCGGGGCTGTTGCTGCGGCTCGACGCGGGCGCGATCCTGGGGCCGGAGGCGGAGGCCGATTTCAGCCCGCGCGCGCCCACCGCGTGCGGCATCGCGCAGAATGTCTATGCCCGCGTGCTGGCCTATGACGAGCGCGCCTTTCCGGGCGTGAAGCCGACCCGGATCGAGGATTTCTTCGACCCCGTGCGCTTTCCCGGCGCGCGCGCGGTGCAGCGCGGCCCCGATGGCATCCTCGAATGGGCGCTGATGGCCGAGGGTGTGCCGCCCGCGCAGGTCTATGGCCTGCTGAGCACCGACCGGGGCCTGCGGCTGGCGTTTCGCAGGCTCGACACGATCCGCGATGACATCATCTGGTGGGACGACCCGGCCACGCCCGCGCGGATGCTGGCCGAGGGGCGCGCGGTGATGGCCGCCGGATTCAACGGGCGGTTCTTCGACGTGGCGGCGAAGGGGGGCGCGCCGGTGGATATCGTCTGGGACGGGCGGATCATCGGCACCGAGGTCTGGGCGATCCCGGCGGAGACGGATGCGCCGGAGGCGGCGCGCGATTTCCTCGCCTACGCGCTGCGCCCGTCGTCGATGGCGCGGCTGTCAGAGTTGATCCCCTACGGGCCGACGCGGCGCTCGGCCTTTGCGCGGATCGGTCTCAACCCCGAGAGCGGCGTGCCGATGCGCGCCCATCTGCCCAACGCGCCGCAGCATGGCGGGCGGGCTCTTATCCGCGATGCGGCGTGGTATGCCAACACGCGCGACCTGCGCCAGCGGCGGTTTCAGGCCTGGCTGGAGGGCGGGGGCTGATCGAGGGCGGCGGCGAGGCGGTGCCACTGTTGCGGCGATCCGGCGAGGCCGAGGCGCAGCCAATGCGGCGAATAGGGGAAGACGCGCGACCAGATGCGGCGGCGCGCGAGATGCTCTTGCGCCGCCGCCGCATCCGGCGTGGCGTAGGTGCGGAAAAGCGGCGTGCCGCCGACAAGCGGCCAGCCCGCGCCCCGCGCCAGCCGGTCGAGCCGGGCGGCGTCACGGGTGAGGCGGGCGATGGTGGCAGCCTGCCAGCCGGTATCGGGCAGAGCGTGCAGCGCCGCCTCGATCGCGGGGCCGGAGACGGGCCACGGCCCGGCCATGTCGGCAAGGGTGCGGGCGATCGCGCGTGACGACAGCGCGAAGCCGAGGCGCAGCCCGGCCAGCCCGTAGAACTTGCCGAAGGAGCGCAGCACGAGGATGTTTTGTGGTCCCTGGTGCAAGCGCAGGGCGAGGGAAAGGCCCGGCTCCGGGTCGGCAAAGCTCTCGTCCACGACCAGCAGGCCGACGCGCTCCGCGAGCGCCGCGAGGCGGTCGGGGTCGTGGCGCGCGCCGTCGGGATTGTTGGGGTTGACCACCACGGCGCAATCGGCCCCGGCGAGGGCGTCGGGAGCCTTCTCTTCGCCGACCGTCCAGCCCGCGCCGCGCAGGGCGGCGGCGTGTTCGTTATAGGTGGGCGAGAGCACCCGGGCGCGGCCCGGCGCCATCAGGCGGGGCACCGCCTGAATGGCCCCCTGCGCCCCCGCGAGCGGGGTGACATGGACGCTTGTGCCATAGCAGGCGGCGGCGGCGGCGCGCAGGCGGGCCATGTCGGATTTGGTGGGCAGGGCGGCAACCGCGTGCCGTGACAGCGGCGGCACCGGGTAGGGCACGGGGTTGATCCCCGTCGAAAGGTCGAGCCAATCGCCCGCGTCGCCGCCGAAGCGGCGCAGCGCGGCGTCGAGATCGCCGCCGTGATCGCGGAGAGCGCTGTCCATGCCGTCTTAGACCAGCCAGACGAGCCCGAGCGCAAGCGCCATGAGCGCCATCGCGCGGGCGTAGAGCGACAGGGCGCGGTGCAGGTCGCGTGCTCCGGGGTCGGGGGCGGTGCCGTTCAGCCATGGCTCATCGCTGACATGCGTGCCGTAGGCGCGCGGCCCCGAGAGGCGGATGCCCAGCACGCCCGCCATCGCCGCCTCGGGCCAGCCCGCGTTGGGCGAGCGGTGGTGGCGGGCATCGCGCCACATGATGCGCAGCGCACGGGTAGTATGCCGCGGAGTGGCGAGCGCAAAGAGCAGGCCGGTGAGCCGGGCGGGGATGAGATTGGCCAGATCGTCGAGGCGCGCGGCAAATTTGCCGAACGCCTCGTAGCGGTCATTGCGGTGGCCGATCATCGAATCGAGCGTGTTGACGGCCTTGTAGGCGGCGATGCCGGGCAGGCCTGCCACCGCGCCCCAGAAGACCGGCGCGACGATGCCGTCGCCGGTATTCTCGGCGAGGCTCTCGATGCCCGCGCGGGCGACGCCTGCGGTGTCGAGGTGGCTCGGGTCGCGGCCGACGATCATCGCCACCGCGCGGCGCGCGGCGTCGAGATCGCCATCGACCAGCGGCGTGGCCACGGCGGCGACATGGTCGTGCATTGAGCGCAGCGCAATCAGCGGCCAGACCAGCACCCCGCCGAGGAGAATGCCGGGGAGGTTGTCGGGCAGGAGCCGTTGCAGGGCCAAGGCAGGCACGGCGGCGAGCGCCACCACGGCCAGCGCGGTGAGCGCCCCGGCGGCCAGCCGCCGCCCGCGCGGCCCGGTATTCCAGCGGCCCTCCAGCGCCGCGATGGCCGCGCCGAGCCACGTCACCGGGTGGCCGATGCGGGCGTGGAGCCGGGCGGGCCAGCCGAGGGCGAGGTCGAGCGCCAGCCCTGTCAGCATCATGGCCGCAAAGCTCATCCCGCGCCGCCGGTGGCGAAGGTCAGCACGCCCGTAAACCCCGCCTCGTGCAGGGCCTGTGCCGCGCCGTCAGGCACCTTGCCGGGGGCAAAGATCAGCGCCCGCGCGGTGCCGGTATGCGCCCGCGCATGGCCCAGCGCGCCCAGATCGCGCGCCAGCGCGTCGATCGGACCCTCGGGGCCGCGCAGGGCGGTGCAGCGCCGCGCCGATTCGGTGGCGATCCCGGCCACGGCTGCAAGGTCGGCGCGCGCGACGGCGGCGCGCCAGAACGGCACGAGATCGGCGATGTCGGGGAAACCGGTATCCTCGGGGTCGGTACGCCGCGGCGCGCCGAGATAGCCGCCCATGATCTCGCAGGGCGGTGGGGGATCAAGCTCTTCGATCACCCGCCCCTCGCGCGAGGCCCAGAGCAGCCGGTCGGGGGCCGGGTGCATCAGCGGATCGGTCGCGCCCTCGACGTCGAGGCAGGCGCGGGCCAGCGCCTGCGCCTCGCCCTGCCAGCCCATCGCCCGGGCGCTCGCCACGAGGCAGGCGGTGGAGGCCCCCGCGCCCGCGCCCATCGGCATGTCGGGGTCGAGCCCTGGCCACGCCACCGGGCCGAGACCCAGCGCGCGGCCAAAGCCCGCCACCGCGCGGGGCGGGAACAGCCGGTCGATCCCCGGCCCGGTGCCGGGGGCCGTGACCGCCAGCGCCGGGCAGGCCAGCGTCACCAGCGCGACCGGCCCGTCGGGGCCCAGCCGCCCCTGTATCCATTCACCGAAATGGCCCGGCACGCACGCGGCGGGCCGGGCCATCGGGGCCTTTGCATCAGCCATTCGCTTCGCTCCCGTCATCCCCCGACTTGTCTCGCGCGGGGCTACGAAAGTCGAGGCCGAAACGCCGCGTCAGTGCACCACGGCGTCGGCGGGCGGGTCCTGCGTCGCGGTGCCGACGCGCTCGCCGATGATGAGCCCGTCGGGCCCTGCCGTCACCGGCACGGTGCTGCCGTCGAGGATCTCGCCCGAGAGCAGCGCCTCGGCCAGCGGGTCCTGCAGCGCCTTCTGGATCACGCGCTTCAACGGGCGCGCGCCATAGACCGGGTCATAGCCCTCGTCGGCGAGCCATTGCCGCGCGCTGTCGTCCAGCTCGAGCCGGATGTTGCGGGTGGCCAGCCGCTTGAGCAGGCGCTTCATCTGGATATCCACGATGCTGGTCATCTGATCGCGGGTGATCCGGTCGAAGACCACGATCTCGTCCAGACGGTTGAGGAACTCGGGCCGGAAATGGCTGCGCACCGCCTCCATCACGTCGCGCTTGGCGGCCTCGGCATCGGCCCCCTCGGGCAACTGGCTGAGCGCCTGGCTGCCAAGGTTGGAGGTGAGCACGATGGTCGTCTGCTTGAAGTCCACCGTCCGGCCATGCCCGTCGGTCAGCACGCCATCGTCGAGCACCTGCAACAGCACGTTGAACACCTCCGGGTGCGCCTTTTCGACCTCGTCGAACAGCACCACCTGGTAGGGGCGGCGACGGACGGCCTCGGTCAGCACGCCGCCTTCCTCGTAGCCCACGTAGCCCGGCGGCGCGCCGATCAGGCGGGCGACGGAGTGTTTCTCCATGAACTCGGACATGTCGATGCGCACCATCGCCGAATCGTCGTCGAACAGGAACTCGGCCACCGCCTTGGTCAGCTCGGTCTTGCCGACGCCGGTGGGGCCGAGGAACAGGAAGCTGCCAAGCGGCCGGTTCTCGTCGTTGAGCCCGGCGCGGGCACGGCGCACGGCGTTGGCCACGGCCTTGACGGCGGTATCCTGCCCGATCACGCGGCGGTGGAGGTTCTCCTCCATCCCCAGCAGCTTCTCGCGCTCGCCTTCGAGCATCTTGGCGGTGGGGATGCCGGTCCAGCGTTCGACCACCTGCGCGATCTGCTCGGGGCGCACCGCCTCTTCGACCATCATGTCGTCATCGGCGCGGCTCTCGGCCTCGGCAAGCCGTTTCTCAAGCTGCGGGATGATGCCGTAGCTCAGCTCCCCGGCCTTGGCCAGATCGCCCGCGCGCTTGGCATTGTCGAGATCGATCCGCGCGCGGTCGAGCTGTTCCTTGAGGTCGCGGGCGGAGGCGAGCTTGTCGCGCTCGGCCTGCCATTGGGCGGTCATCTCGGAAGACCGTTCCTGAAGCTCGGCAAGCTCCTTTTCCAGCTTGGCCAGCCGGTCCCTGGAGGCGGCGTCGTCCTCCTTGCGCAGCGCCTCGCATTCGATCTGCTTTTGCAGGATGTCGCGGTCGAGCGCGTCCAGCTCCTCGGGCTTGCTGTCCACCTCCATGCGCAGGCGGCTTGCGGCCTCGTCCATCAGGTCGATGGCCTTGTCGGGCAGGAAGCGGTCGGTGATGTAGCGGTGCGACAGCGTCGCCGCCGTCACCAGCGCCGAGTCGGAGATGCGCACGCCGTGGTGCAGCTCGTATTTCTCCTTGATGCCGCGCAGGATCGAGATGGTGTCCTCGACCGTCGGCTCCTCGACCGTGAGCGGTTGAAACCGGCGGGCAAGCGCCGCGTCCTTTTCGACGTGCTTGCGGTATTCGTCGAGCGTGGTGGCACCGATGCAGTGCAATTCGCCGCGCGCCAGCGCCGGCTTGATCAGGTTGGCGGCGTCCATCGCGCCGTCGGTCTTGCCCGCGCCCACAAGCGTGTGCATTTCGTCGATGAACAGGATGATTTCACCGGCGGCCTGCGTCACCTCGTTGAGCACGCCCTTGAGCCGCTCCTCGAACTCGCCGCGATACTTGGCCCCGGCAATCAGCGCGCCCATGTCGAGCGCCAGAAGCCGCTTGTCGCGCAGGCTCTCGGGCACGTCGCCGTTGACGATGCGCAGCGCGAGCCCCTCGGCGATGGCGGTCTTGCCGACGCCCGGCTCGCCGATCAGCACCGGGTTGTTCTTGGTCCGGCGCGAGAGGACCTGCATGGCGCGGCGAATTTCGTCGTCGCGGCCGATGATCGGGTCGATCTTGCCCTCGCGCGCCCGCTTGGTGAGATCCTGTGCGTATTTCTCCAGCGCCTCATAAGTGTCCTCGGCGCTCGCGGTGTCGGCGGTGCGGCCCTTGCGCAGATCGTTGATCGCCTCGTTGATGGATTGGGCGCTCACGCCACCGGCGTCGAGCGCCTGTTTGGCGGGGCTCTTGACCACGGCAAGCGCGGTGAGCATCCGCTCGACGGGTACGAAGCTGTCGCCGGCCTTCTGGGCAAGCTTCTCGGCCTCGGCCAGAACCTTGCCGGTCTGCTGGTCCATGTAGGTCTGGCCCGCGTCGCCGGAAACCTGCGGGATTTTCGCCAATGCGAGGTCGTTGGCCTGCGTCACCCGCGCGGCATCGCCGCCCGCGCGCTTGATGAGATTGGCGGCGAGTCCCTCGGGATCGTCGAGCAGCGCCTTGAGCAGGTGTTCGGGGGCGAGTTTCTGATGGCTTTCGCGCATCGCGATGGTCTGGGCGGCCTGGATGAAACCGCGCGACCGCTCGGTGAACTTGTTGAAGTCCATATGTCTTTCTCCTTTTCCAAGCGTTCCCTCGCGGCGCACCCTGCAAGAGGCATACGCCGACCGGAACCTCAGGCATTGAGATGGGGAAGCCGCGATGCCGGTTCAAGTCACGCGGCGCGGAAATCCGGCCTTCGCCGCGTGCGGGCTTGACGCCGCGCACGCCCGCCGCGATGAAGACCGCCAAGCCGCGCCGGAGACCCCCATGACCCAAGCCGATGACCGCCTGATCGTTGCCCTCGACCTGCCCGACGCCCATGCCGGGCTGCGGATGGCCGAGACGCTGGGCGATGCGGTGTCGTTCTACAAGATCGGGCTGGGGATGCTGACCGGCGGCGGGCTGGCGCTGGCCAACGAGCTTAGCCAAGAGCATGGCAAACGGATTTTCCTCGACATGAAGCTCTTCGACATCGGGGCCACGGTGGAGGCGGCGGTGCGCGGGCTGGCGCGGTTCGATCTCGATTTCCTGACCGTGCATGGCGATCCGCACGTTGTGCGCGCGGCGCGCGAGGGGACGGGCGGCACCGATCTGCGCATTCTCGCCGTCACCATCCTCACCTCGCTCGACCGGGACGATCTTGATGCCGGGCTGATGAAGGCGGGCGACCTGCCCGACCTGGTGGCCGAGCGCGCGGGGCGCGCGTTCGAGGCCGGGGCCGATGGCGTGATCGCAAGCCCGCAGGAGGCGGCGATGATCCGGGCGTTGCCGCAGGCGGCGGGCCGCCTCATCGTCACGCCCGGCGTGCGCCCTGCGGGCAGCGCCCTTGGCGATCAGAAGCGCGTGGCCACGCCGGCGCAGGCAATTGCCGACGGGGCCGATCACATCGTGGTGGGCCGCCCGGTACGCGACGCGCCCGACCCGCGCGCCGCCGCGCTCGCGATCCTCGACGAGTTGCGCAGGGCATAGGCGGGGCGCGGTATGTGCCGTCTTTCGGGGGCTTGCCGCCTCCGTGCTTGCGCAATGCGACAGGCTGGCTTAACCCCGAAAGAGGCACGGGGCAGCGAAGAAGACGGCGGTATGAAGACGGCACTCATCACCGGCATCACCGGGCAGGACGGCAGCTATCTGGCGGAATTTCTGCTGGAGAAGGGCTATGCGGTGCACGGGATCAAGCGCCGCGCGTCGCTGTTCAACACCGCCCGGATCGACCACATCTATCAGGATCCGCATGCCAACCATCAGCGGCTCAAACTGCATTACGGCGATCTGACCGACAGCTCGAACCTCACCCGCATCCTGTCGGAGGTGCGGCCCGACGAGGTCTACAATCTCGGCGCGCAGAGCCATGTGGCCGTCAGCTTCGAGGCGCCGGAATACACCGCCGATGTCGATGCCATCGGCACGCTGCGCCTGCTGGAGGCGATCCGCTTCCTGGGGCTGGAAAAGACCACCCGGTTCTATCAGGCGTCGACATCCGAGCTTTACGGGTTGGTGCAGGAAACCCCGCAGCGCGAGACGACGCCGTTTCACCCGCGCTCGCCCTATGCGGTGGCCAAGCTCTACGCCTACTGGATTTGCGTCAATTATCGCGAGGCGTATGGCATGTATGCCTGCAACGGCATCCTGTTCAACCACGAGAGCCCGCGCCGCGGCGAGACCTTCGTCACCCGCAAGATCACCCGCGGTCTGGCGAATATCGCGCAGGGGCTGGAGGACTGTCTCTACATGGGCAACATCGACGCGCTGCGCGATTGGGGCCATGCGAGGGACTATGTGCGTATGCAGTGGATGATGCTGCAACAGGAGACCCCTGAGGATTTCGTGATCGCCACCGGGCGGCAATATTCGGTGCGCGACTTTATCCGCTGGACGGCGGAGGAGCTGGGGATTTCGCTGGCGTTTTCCGGCGAGGGGGTGAACGAGATCGCCACCGTGGCGGGCGTCGAGGGCGACCGCGCCCCCGCCGTGACACCCGGCGACGTGGTGTTGCGCATCGACCCGCGCTATTTCCGGCCCGCCGAGGTGGAGACGCTGCTGGGTGACCCCTCAAAGGCGCGCGACAAACTCGGCTGGGTGCCCGAAATCACCGCGCAGGAAATGTGCGCCGAGATGGTCGCCGAAGACCTGCGCACCGCGCGGCGGCACGCGCTGCTCAGGGAACATGGCATGGAGATGCCGGTGAGTTTCGAGAGCGGGTGAACGCGATGCGCATCTACGTGGCAGGGCACAGGGGCATGGTGGGCGGTGCGATCCTGCGGCGGCTGGAGGCGCGACGGGAGGCGGGCGGGGAGATCGAGCTGATCACCGCCACGCATGACGCGCTCGACCTGACGGACCCGGCGGCGGTGCGCGCGTTCATGGCCGATCAGCGCCCCGACGTGGTGATCCTGGCCGCTGCGAAGGTGGGCGGCATCCATGCCAACAATACCTACCCGGCCGATTTCATCTACGAGAACCTGATGATCGCGTGCAACGTGATCCATCAGGCGCATGAGGCGGGCGTGCGGCGGCTGTTGCAGCTAGGATCATCCTGCATCTACCCGCGCGAGGCCCCGCAGCCGATGCGCGAGGACGCGCTGCTCACCGGTCCGCTGGAGCCCACCAACGAGCCTTATGCCATCGCCAAGATCGCCGGGATCAAGCTGTGTGAGAGCTACAACCGGCAGCATGGCACCGATTACCGCTCGGTCATGCCGACCAACCTTTACGGCCCCGGCGACAATTTCCACCCGGAGAATGCCCACGTCCTGCCCGCCCTCATCCGCCGCTTTCACGAGGCGGCGCAGGCGGGCCGCGAGGAGGTGGTGATCTGGGGCACCGGGCGGCCGCGGCGCGAGTTCCTGCATGTCGATGACATGGCCGGGGCGTCGCTCTTCGTGCTGGACCTCGACAAGGCGGCCTACGCGGCCAACACGCAGCCGATGCTGAGCCATATCAACGTGGGCACCGGCGAGGATATCGCCATCCTCGACCTGGCGCATATGGTGGCGCGGGTGACGGGATTCGACGGTCGGATCGCCACCGACCCGACGCGGCCCGACGGCTCCATGCGCAAGCTGATGGATGTGGGGCGGCTGGCGGATATGGGCTGGCGGGCGCGGATCGGGCTGGAAGACGGGATCGCGGAGACCTATCGCTGGTTTCTCGATAATCAGGACAGGTTTCGCGGCTGAGCCGCGACGGGGAGGGCGCAAGGGGGAGGGCGCAAGGATGGCACAGGATATTCACCCGCTGCTGCTCTGCGGCGGCTCCGGCACGCGGCTCTGGCCACTGTCGCGCAAGAGCTATCCCAAGCAGTTCACCAAACTGACCGGAGAGGAGAGCCTGTTTCAGGCCTCGGCGCGGCGGCTGTCGGGGCCGGGTTTTGCCGCCCCTGCGATCATCACCGGGTCGGATTTCCGCTTTGTCGTGACCGAGCAACTGGCGGCGGTCGAGACCGCAGCCGCCGCCACGCTGATCGAGCCGGAGGGCCGCAACACCGCGCCCGCGATCCTCGCAACGGCGCTGGAATTGCACGCGCGCGCGCCCGGCGTGCTGATGCTGGTGGCGCCGTCGGATCACGTCATTCCCGATGCGCAAGCGTTTCGCGACGCGGTCATGGCGGCGGTTCCCGCGGCGGAGGCGGGGCAGATCGTTACCTTCGGCATCCGGCCCGACCGGGCCGAGACGGGGTATGGCTGGCTTGCCCTGAGCGACGCGCCGGGGGCGGATTTCGCGCCGGTGCCGCAGGTGCTCGACGGCTTTGTCGAGAAGCCCGACGCGGCGACGGCGGAGAGCCTTCTCGCCGGCGGGATGCATTTGTGGAACGCCGGCATCTTCCTGTTTTCCACCGACACGATCCTCGCGGCCTTCGAGCGCCATCAGCCCGCGATGATGGCCGCCGTGACGCGCGCCGTTGACGAGGCCGAGCAGGACCTGCATTTCCTGCGTCTCGCGCCAGAGCCGTGGGCGGACTGCGCCGACATCTCCATCGACTACGCGGTGATGGAGAAGGCCGCGAACCTCACCGTCGTGCCCTATGGCGGGGCCTGGTCGGATCTCGGCGGCTGGGACGCGGTGTGGCGCGAGAGCGGGCCGGACGCGGACGGTATCGTCACCTCTGGCCCCGCCACCGCGATCGACTGCGCGGGTACACTGTTGCGCGCCGAGGACGAACAACAGGCGCTGGTGGGGATCGGGCTGGAGGACATCATCGCCGTGGCCATGCCTGACGCGGTGCTGGTGGCGCATCGGAGCCGCGCGCAGGACGTGAAGCAGGCAGTGGAGGCGCTGAAGGCGCGTGGCATGACGCAGGCCGAGACGCTGCCGCGCGATTACCGCCCCTGGGGCTGGTTCGAGAGCCTCGCCACCGGCGGCCGGTTCCAGGTCAAGCGCATCCATGTCAATCCCGGCGCGGCGCTGTCATTGCAAAGCCACCACCACCGCTCCGAGCACTGGATCGTCGTCGCGGGCACCGCCCGCGTGACCATCGACGGGCGCGAGCAGCTCGTGACCGAGAACGAGTCGGTCTATATCCCGCTGGGCGCGGTGCACCGGATGGAGAACCCCGGCAAGGTGCCGATGATCCTCATCGAGGTGCAGACCGGCACCTATCTCGGCGAGGACGACATCATCCGCTACGAGGACGTCTATGCCCGCGGGCAGGGAGCGAAGGGGTGATCAGGCCCAGCGCCCGATCGCCGTCACGGTGACCTCGGGCGCGCCCGGCTGGCTGGTGGCGGCCATCGCGCGCAGGTACCCGGTGATCCCGTCGCCCGCGCGGGCGGCGATCCACAGATCGGGGGCGGTGGTGGTGCTGGCCGTGAGCGTGGGCCGCGTGCCGGAGGCGAAGGGGGCGGGATAGCTCCATGCCGTCTCCGCCGCGCCGGCAAAAAGCGCGCCCTGCGCCGTGTCGGGCGCGGCAAGGGTGAGCGTGTGGCGGCACACCTGCGTGCCGTCCGGGCTGCGCATCGCCTCGCCGTCGGGGGTGGTTATGCGGGTGGTGTTGTGATCGCCCTGCACCGCCTGCCACACCCCCCACGCGCCGGCCGACCGGGTGCGAAACGCCAGTGCCGCGCCATCCGCACCGAGGAATATCTGTGCGATATCATCCGCCCCGAGCCGCATCGACAGGCACAGCCCGTCCGCTGCCCCGGAGGGACGGGGACCGATGGTGGTGCTGTCCACGGCAAAGCTGCCCGAGGGCTGCGCCGGGTCGTCGAGATCGGCCATCGCCGGCACCGCCCCGGCCCCGTCCTGCCCCCAGCCGAAGGCCCCGGCGGTCAGTAGCCGCCCGGGCGTCGCATCGTCCGCACCGGCCTGCACCGCCGCGCCGGTGGCGAGGCCGGTGGCGGCGTCGAGCCGCAGCGCCGTTACCCAGGCCGCGCCGTCGGCGCTGACCTTGACGGCGAAGTCGTCGCTGCCGCCGGTGCCCATCTCGGCCCGCCCGCCGAAGCCGGTCTGGAACAGCAGGCTGGCGGTGTCGGCGGCCCCGGCCTTGTTGATCTTGAGCTGATGGCCCGCCCCCTCGTGGTTGAGCAGCGTGGCGGGGGCGGAGACGGCGAGCCGGTTGGTGCTGTCATGGCCGGCGTTGATGCCCACCCCGTCGAGATTGTCGAGAAGCGGCGGCGCGAGTGGCACCCAATCCGGGGCGGCGCGGCGGAAGAGACGCCCGTCGCTCTTGTCGAGGGCGCGCCAGCCCTCGCCGGGCGCGACGAACAGCCAGCTTTCGTTGACGAAGGCGGCGAGCATCCCCGCTTGCCCGGCCCATGCCCCTGTGGGCGACGGGCCCAGCGCCCAGACCTGCCCCGCCTGCGGCAGCGCCGGGGGCGTGGCCGCGCCGACCGCTTCGACCGCCAGTTGCACCGCGATGTCGAGCCGGGTCAGCGCCTCGTTATGGGTGACGTGTTTCTGGGCCTGCGAGGGCAGGATGAAGGGCAGTGACAGGCGCGGCGAGGTATCTTGCATTGGGGCACTCCGGGTTTTGGGGCATCGCTCGGGACGTGCCCAATCTTGGAGCGATGTCTTGCCAGTCCATGAACGTTGCGCGCGGTGCTCAGCCCGTGAGCCGCACCACCATCGCGCTTGCCGGATCGCCCAGCGCCTCGATTACGTCGAAATGGTGCTTGCCTCTCGCGATCTCGAGCGGCGCGCCCCACGCCTCGGACAGCCAGCGTGCCTGGTCGAGGAAGGCGGGCAACTCGTCTCCGCCCACCCGGACCGAGACCGGAACGGGCAACGGGCGCATGAGCACCGGGCTTTCGGCCTCTGCCGCCGCCTTGTCGAGGCGGAACTGTTCGTTCATCGAGGTGCGCAGGAGCGGGCGCAGGTCCGAGACCGGCGAGATCGGCGCGACGTGCGAGAGCCGCGCCGCCACATCGGAGGGCAGCACGCCGGGCACCGCCATGCGCGCCACGAGATGTCCGCCCGCCGAATGCCCGGCAAGCGCAACCGGGCCCGCTACGCGGTCTGCTGCCATCGTCACCGCCTGCGCGATCTGACGGGTGATGTCGGCGATGTGCACCTCGGGGCAGAGATCGTAGGACGGCATCGCCACCGCCCAGCCGCGCGCAAGCGGCCCAGCCGCGAGATGCGACCAGAACGAGCAGTCGAAACGCAGCCAGTAGCCACCGTGCACAAAGACACACAGCCCCCGCGCCGTACCCTCGGGGTGGAAGAGGTCGAGCGCCTGCCGCGCGCTCTTGCCATATGGCAAGCCAAGTTCCGCCCGCCCTGCCTGCCGCGCGCGGAACGCCTCGGCCGCCACGGTCCAGCGCCCGGGATACTGCGTGCCGCCGGGAATGTTGGGCGCGTTGGCATAGGCATCGTCCAGATCCGTCATCGCTCTCCCCCTGTCTGGCCCTAGACATTCCTAGCCCAAGCTGCTTTGCCTTTGCGAGAGCAATCGACACCGCAAGAGGACCGCGCCATGACCACGACCGACCTGAAATCCATGCTGAACGATCCCGCCCTGCTGGCGGAAAAGGCCTATGTCGGCGGGCAATGGGTGGATGGCGACAACGGCACCTTCGAGGTCACGAACCCCGCGCGCGGCGACGTGATCGCCCATGTCGCCGATCTGAGCCGCGCACAGGTGGCCCATGCCATCGCCACCGCAGAGGCCGCGCAGAAGGACTGGGCCAAGTGGACCGGCAAGGAGCGCGCCGCCGTGCTGCGCCGGTTCTTTGACCTGATGATGGAGGCCCAGCACGATCTCGGCGTGATCCTGACCGCCGAGCAGGGCAAGCCGCTGGCCGAGGCAAAGGGCGAGATCGCCTATGGCGCGTCCTTCATCGAGTTCTTTGGCGAAGAGGCCAAGCGC
This sequence comes from Roseovarius ramblicola, assembly GCF_042430665.1. Taxonomy (NCBI): domain Bacteria; kingdom Pseudomonadati; phylum Pseudomonadota; class Alphaproteobacteria; order Rhodobacterales; family Roseobacteraceae; genus Roseovarius; species Roseovarius ramblicola. Next base: position 201,636 of record NZ_JBHMEC010000003.1, read on the forward strand.
ATCTATGGCGAGACCATCCCCGGCCACCAGCGCGACAAGCGGATCACCGTCATCAGGCAGCCGATCGGCGTCGCCGCCTCGATCACGCCGTGGAATTTTCCCAACGCCATGATCACCCGCAAGGCCGCGCCGGCGCTGGCCGCCGGCTGTGCCTTTATCGGGCGGCCCGCGACGGAAACGCCGCTGTCGGCCACGGCGATGGGCGTTCTGGCCGAGCGGGCGGGCATCCCGGCGGGCGTGTTCAACATCGTGCCGTCATCGAGCGCAAGCGACGTGGGCAAGGAGTTCTGCGAGAACCCGGGCGTGCGCAAGCTCACGTTCACCGGCAGCACCGAGGTGGGGCGCATCCTTCTGCGCCAGGCCGCCGACAGCGTCATGAAATGCTCGATGGAGCTGGGCGGCAATGCGCCGTTCATCGTCTTCGACGATGCCGATCTCGATGCGGCGGTCGAGGGCGCGATCCTGTGCAAGTTCCGCAACAACGGGCAGACCTGCGTCTGCGCCAACCGCATCTACGTGCAGGCGGGCGTCTATGACGCCTTCGCCGCCAAGCTCAAGGCGGCGGTGGAGAAGCTGAAGATGGGCGACGGGTTCGAGGAGGGCACCACGCTCGGCCCGCTGATCAATGCCGATGCCATCGAGAAGGTGCAGGAGCACGTCGCCGACGCCACCGCCAAGGGCGCAACCGTGGTGATGGGCGGCGGCACGCCCGAACAGGGGCCGGGCCATTTCCTGCCGCCGACGATCCTCGCGGACGTGACGCAGGAGATGCTTATCGCCACCGACGAGACCTTCGGCCCGCTGGCGCCGCTCTTCCGGTTCGAGGACGAGGACGACGTGATCGCGATGGCCAATGACACGATCTTCGGCCTCGCATCCTATTTCTACGCGCGCGACCTGAGCCGCGTCACCAAGGTGGCCGAGGCGCTGGAATACGGGATCGTCGGGGTCAATACCGGCATCATCTCGACCGAGGTCGCCCCCTTTGGCGGGGTCAAGCAGTCGGGGCTGGGCCGCGAGGGCAGCCATCACGGCATCGACGAGTTCCTCGAGATGAAATACATCTGCGCCAGCGTGTAGGGCAATCACCGCTTTGGCCGGGCCCGGACTGGCGCTACGCTGTGCGCGTGGCGTCACGATGAAGGATGCGGCCATGATTCGGTTTCTTGCCCTGGGCCTGGTGCTCTGCGCGGCCCTGATCCCCGAGGCGCGGGCCGATGAAACGCGCGCCGTGACCGGGACGCTGACCTACAGGCAGAAAATCGGCCTGCCACCCGGCGCGCGGGCGGTGGTGCGGGCAGAGGGCCGGTTCGGCGTGACGCTGAGCGAGGTCACGCTTGAGGGTGACGCGCTGGAGATGCCGCGCGGCTTTGTCCTGGAGGTGCCGTCAGGGCTGTCGGGACGGGTGCGGGCACTGATCAAGGTGAACGGTACGCCGCGCTGGATCAACGAGGGTGTCCCATTTTTCGCCGGCGAGGAGGCGGTGACGCTGGGCGAGTTGTTCGTCGATCCCGTCAGCCCGCTCGCCTTTGCCACGGCGTTCATCTGCGGTGACATGCGCGTCTCGGTCGGCATGCTGGGCGACGAGGCGGTGCTGCGCGCCGAGGGCCGCGACATTCCCCTCGCGCAGGTCAAATCGGCGTCGGGCGCGCGCTACGACGCCGTGAACGAGCCCGGCACGAGCGTCTGGAACAAGGGGGGCGCGACCGTGGTCCGCCTGAGCGGGCGCGACCTGCCCGAGTGCCGAAAGGTGCTGCCGCCCGCAAAGCGCCCGTACCGTGCACGGGGTAACGAGCCGGGCTGGCATGTCGCGCTCGCGGGGGACACCGCCGAGGTGGTGGCGGATTACGGCGAGATCACCCGCGAGGCACCCCGCCCCGCGCCGGAGGCGGTGCCGGGCGGCTTCAGATTCGATCTCTCCGAGGCCGGTGCCCGCCTTCTTGTCGAGGAGCGGATGTGCCACGACAACATGAGCGGCATGCCCTATCCCGATACCGCGCAACTCGTACTGGACGGTCGGGTGCTGCGCGGCTGTGGCGGCGATCCCGTGGACCTTCTGACCGGCGCGGCGTGGCGGATCACCGCTCTCGGTGACGCCGCGCTGATCGAGCCCGAGCGCCTGTCTATCAACTTTCTCGACGGCGGGCGCGTGGCGGGCAGCGGTGGGTGCAACCGGATCGTCGGCGGGTTCAGCCTGTCGGGCGAGGGGCTGCATTTCGGGCCGATGGCCAGCACAATGATGGCCTGCCCCGAGACTCTGATGGAACAGGAGCGGCGAATGCTTGATTCGCTGGAGCAGGTCGTGGCGTTCGATGTCGACACGCGCGGGCGGCTGATCCTGCTGGCCGAGGACCGCCGCACGGTCCTGATCGAGGCGGTGCGCCCGTGACCACGAAAAGGCCCGGCGAGGCGGTGCCTGCCGGGCCGTAAGCGGTGCGAGGCGCGGGCCTCAGTTCACCTTCTCGGCGTCGATCACGTCCTGCTCCTGGGCCGTGTCGGCGCTGGTGATGGCGATCCGCCGCGGCTTGAGCGCCTCGGGCACCTCGCGCACGAGATCGACATGCAGCATGCCGTCGGCGTGGCTAGCACCCGAGACTCGCACATGATCGGCAAGCTGGAAGCGCCGCTCGAAGGCGCGCGTGGCGATGCCGCGATGCAGGTAGGTGCGTTCACTCTCGTCATCATCGCTCTTGCGGGCCGAGACCACGAGCGCGCCGTCCTTGACCTCGACCGTCAGGTCGTTGGCGGAAAAGCCCGCGACGGCGATCGAGATGCGATACGCGTCGTCATCGGTCTTCTCGATGTTGTAGGGCGGATAGCTCGGCTGGCTCATGTCGCTGGCCATCACGCGATCCAGAAGATCGGCGATCTGGTCAAAGCCGACAGTGGCCCGGTAGAGCGGTGCAAGATCGAAATTACGCATGGGTCATCCTCCTTTGAGCGATACCAATGTTGGCGGCCTTCCCTATGGAGACAGGCCGGTTGCGCCCCGGCCCGGTTTCCGGCCCCGGAGCAGCTTTGATCTGGGAAATGCCCCCGCGCCTGTCAAGAGGGGGATGGCGGGCGCTCAGGGCCGGGCGAATTTCGCGCCGGTGCCGCGCCGGTTCTCGCCCGCCCGCGCCCGTTTGAACCCCGGGTTGGCGGTGGCCTGTCCCGCAGTGGCGGCGCGCAGGTCGTGCTTGAGACGGGTGACGAGATCAGCAAGATCCATGCCATAGGCGCGGCGCTCGCCCTCCGCGCCGCTGCCGCCGCTCACCAGCGACAGGATGCGTGGGCGAACGCCATGCGCGGCGAGGACCGGCGCGCCGGAGGAGCCGAAGATCACGTCGCAGTCGAAGGCCATGATCCCCTCGGCGCGCCACAGCATGTTGCACCGGCGCTGCCATGAGGGGGCACTGTCGCGGTCGCGCCCGTAGGAGACGACGCTGACCTGCGCACCGTCGCACGGGCGGTCATGGATGGCGAACGGGGCCGCCACGGCGCTGTTGACCGGGGTGGCGAGCCGCAGCAGGGCGGCGTCGCTGCGGATGTTGGCGGCGCTCATACCGCCGCGCGGGTCATAGCCTTCCGCGGCGACGTAGCCCGCCACCCCCGCCTCGGCAATCACCTCGCCGTCGCGCAGCCCGGCGCGGAAGCGTATTGTGTCGGCGGAAACGGGTCGCCCGGCGCGGTCAAAGACGCAATGCGCCGCCGTCAGCACCTGATCCGGCGCGATGAGCACGCCGGTGCAGAACCCGGTGCGCCCGATATCGACCCGGCCCACGGCCTCCCAGCCGAACAGGTCATCGCGGTCGGTCAGCCGGGTAAGACCGCTCGACTGGGCCACGGCCCCGCCCGCCCAGAGGCACAGCGCCGCCAGCAGCGCGAGGACGGGCCGCGCACCGCTCATGGCCGGGCGAACTTGGCACCGGTTTCGCGCCGGACACCGGAGGTAAAGGTCTTTGGTGCCGCGTCCTGGAACACCCCCTGCCCGGCGGCGAGCGCCGCGCGCAGCGTGTCGAGCGGAGCGAGAAGCTGTGTGCCCAGCGACACCTTGCGTCCCTCCACCTCGGCCATCGCCGAGACCACCGAGACGATCCGCGCACGCCCGCCATCGAAGGAAAAGACCGGCGCGCCCGAGGCGCCGAAATCCACATCGCAGGACATGACGAGCACGCCCTGCTGCCGCGCCATCACGTTGCACTCCTGCTGGAGCGATGGGGCCTCGGCGCGGTCCCTGGCGTAGCTCACCACGCCGATGCGCTGCCCCTTGCGGGGGCGGCGGTCGGTCTCGAACGGGGTGACGCGGGTGTTGCGGATCGGGTGGTGAAGCTCCAGCAGCGCCACGTCGTTGCGCACCCGGTCCGCCGTCACATCGCCGTCGAAGCGGTAATCGGGGTGGAGCACCGCCCGGCTCACCGTGCGGTAAGCCGCGGCGCGCCCGTTGCGCCACCCGGCCTTGAACTCGATCCTCGCCGGGTCGATCCGCTTTCCGGTGGCGCGGTCATGCAGGCAATGCGCCGCCGTCAGCACCAGATCGGGGGCCACAAGCGCACCGGTGCAAAAACCGCGCCCGGCCAGTTCGAGCCGTCCCACCGCCTCCCACGCGCGGGCGGCATCGCCCGCGTCGAGCCGCTCGAGGCGGCTGTCCTGCGCGGCGAGCGGCGTGGCGACAAGGGCGAGAAGGGCGAGAAGGGCAAAGGTGCGCAGCATGGTCTCTCCGGCGGTGCGATCCTCCACCGGCTAGCAACCGTTTCGGGCCAGATTATGACCGGTTTGCGCGCAGAACGGGGACACCGGCCATGCCGCTTTCCGCCTGCGTCAGCGCGGGTGGCCGCGGCCCGCCGGTGGCCCAGTCCAGCAATTCCACAGTGTGCACCACCGGCACCGCGGTGCCGCCGCCGATCTGCATCATGCAGCCGATATTGCCCGCTGCGATCACATCGGGAGATTTGGCCTCGAGCGTACGAACCTTGCGGTCCTTGAGCTGTTTCGAGATTGTCGGCTGCATCAGGTTGTAAGTCCCCGCCGAACCACAGCACAGGTGACCGTCGGCGGGCTCGACCACTTTGAAGCCGACGCGTTTCAGGAGGTCCTTGGGATAGCTCTTGATCTGCTGGCCATGCTGTAGCGAACAGGCTGCGTGATAGGCGATCGTGAGGCCCTTTTCCTCGCCCTCGGGCAGGTCTAGCTGCATCAGCAATTCGCTCACATCCACCGCGATATCGCTCACCCGCGCGGCATCGCTGGCCAGCGGCTCGTGGCGGAACATGTGGCCGTAATCCTTGACCGTGGTGCCGCAACCGCTCGTGTTGATGACGATGGCATCGAGCCCGCCCTCGTCCATCTCGCGCGCCCAGGCGCGGATGTTCTTCGCCGCCGTCGCGTGGCTCTCTTCGGTCTTGCCCATGTGATGCGTCAGCGCCCCGCAACACCCCGCCCCCTCGGCCACCACCACCTCGCAGCCAAGCCGGGTGAGCAGGCGGATGGTGGCGTCGTTGATATCGGTGTTGAGCGCGCGCTGCGCACAGCCGGTCATCAGCGTCACGCGCTTCTTGGGTGCGCCTTGCGCGGGAAAGGTCTGCGGATCGTCGTTGCGGCTGACGGGCGGCACCTGTTTGGGGGCCATCTCCAGCATCGCGCGCAGCCGCGCATCGGGCATGAGCCGCGCGAACGGCCGCCCGATCCTGGCCCCCAGAAGCGCCACGCGGAACCGCATCGGATAGGGCAGGATGCGCGCCAGGATCCAGCGCAGCACCCGATCGCCGAGCGGTCGTCGATACCGCTCTTCGATATACTCGCGCGCCTGATCGACGAGGTGCATGTAATGCACGCCCGAGGGGCAGGTCGTCATGCAGGCGAGGCACGACAGGCACCGGTCGATATGCCTGACCGTCTTGTCATCGGGGACACGGTCATTTTCCAGCATGTCCTTGATGAGGTAGATACGGCCCCGTGGGCTGTCCAGCTCATCCCCCAGAACCTGATAGGTGGGGCAGGTGGCGGTGCAGAACCCGCAATGCACGCAGGATCGCAGGATTTCGTTGGCGCGGGCGATTTTCGGATCGGCCAGTTGCTCGGGCGTGAACTCGGTCTTCATTCCGTCCCTCTCCTACGCCTCGGCCATCAGGCCGGGGTTGAGGATGCCGCGCGGGTCGAACCGCCGCCGCAGCCCGGACTGAAGCGCCGCCACAGCCTCGGGCAACGGGGGAAAGGCGTCCGTTCCCGCCCCGCGCACCCGCGTGGCATGACCGCCGCGCTGCGCCACGGTCTCTCGTATCTCCGTCCCGCCTGTCCCCTCGGGCATCAGCAGCCAGACAAGGCCCCCGCCCCAGTCATAGACTGCCTCGGTGCCCGGCAGGGCCGCGACGATCCCCGGCGCGTCTGTGGGCTTGACCGACAGTCGCCACACGTCGCCCGGCCGCCCGTGAAACGGCTCGACATCGCGGATATACCGCCAGCCGGCAGCGGTGCGGTCCGGGTCGGTCTCCAGCGTGAAGCTGCCGGAATCGGACAGCAGCTTTTGCATCTCCCCGGCCCGATAGGCGACCGACTCGGCGAACCCTTCGAGCCGGATCATCGTCACCGGTGCGCCATCAAGACCACGTTGCAGATGCGCGGCACCGCTCACCTCGTAGGGCGAGCCAAGCGCACGGCACAGCACCTGAATTGCGGTGGCGTCGTCCAGCCCCTCGCACAGCAGCACGCCGGTGGCGCGCGGGCGCGGCAGCACCTTGAGCGCCACCTCGGTCAGCACACCCAGCGTGCCGTAGCTGCCCGCCATCAGCTTGACCATGTCGTAGCCGGTCACGTTCTTCATCACCCGCCCGCCATTGCGGATGATGCGCCCCTGCCCGTCGACAAAGCGCACCCCGAGCAGGAAATCGCGGCAGGCCCCGGCCTGAACGCGGCGCGGCCCGCTGACATTGGCGGCCACCACGCCGCCGATGGTCGGGGTTCCTTCGGTGCCCAACAGCCCGCGATGATCCATCGGCTCGAAGGCGAGCCGCTGCCCCTCGGCCGCGAGCGCGGCCTCGACCTCCGCCACCGGCGTGCCCGCCCGCACCACGAGGGTCAGCGCGCCGGGCTCGTAAAGCTCGATCCCGGTCATCGTCAACGTCGAAAGCCGCGCGCCGTTCGACGCCCCGCCTATTGGCCGCGTGCCGCCGCCCTCGACGCGCAGCGGGCCGTCGGCTTCCTTGATGATCGTGGCAAGCTCTGCCTCTGTCTGGGGTGTCATGCGGTTTCTTCTTGGCAAAAATACTCTGGGGGTCCGGGGGTGAACCCCCGGAATTTGACGGATCAGGCCGCGCGCCGCGTGCCCGAGACGTCCAGCGGAAACACCTTGGCCGGGTTCAGGAGCCATTTCGGGTCGAACACGTCCTTGACGTCCATCTGCGCGGCGAGATCGCAGGCCCCGTATTGATGCGCCATCAGGTCGCGTTTCTCGATGCCCACCCCGTGCTCGCCGGTGAGACACCCACCGACCTCGACGCAGAGCTTGAGGATTTCCGCGCCGAACGCCTCGCAGGTCTCGAGATCGCCGGGCTTGTTGGCATCGAACAGGATCAGCGGGTGCATGTTGCCGTCGCCGGCGTGGAACACGTTGGCCACGTCGAGACCAAACTCGCGGCTCATCTCGCCGATGCGGCCCAGCACATGCGGCAGGGCGCTCACGGGAATGGTGCCGTCGAGGCACATGTAGTCGCCGATCTGACCCATCGCGCCAAAGGCGGATTTGCGCCCCTTCCAGATCGCCGCGCTCTCCTCGGTCGAGCGGCTCTGGCGCAGCTCCACCGGGTCGTGGCGGCGCGCGATCTCCTCGATCAGCGCGAGCTGCGCGTCGATCTCGGGGTCGGAACCCTCGACCTCGACGATCAGCAGCGCCTCGCAATCGGGGTATCCGGCATGGGCGAAATCCTCGGTGGCGCGGATGCAGGGCCGGTCCATGAACTCGATCGCCACCGGCAGAACGCCCGCCTTGATGATGTCGCTCACACAGGCGCCTGCCACCTCACTCGAGTCGAAGCCGATCAGCACCGGGCGCGCGCCCTCGGGCTTGCGCAGGATGCGCAGTGTCGCCTCGGTCACCACGCCAAGCTGCCCCTCCGATCCGCAGATGACGCCCAGCAGATCATAGCCCGCGGCATCGAGATGTGCCCCGCCGAGCTCGACCACGGTGCCGTCCATCAGCACCATGGTCACGCCCATCAGGTTGTTGGTGGTCACGCCGTACTTGAGGCAATGCGCCCCGCCCGAATTCATCGCGATGTTGCCCGCGATGGCGCAGGCAAGCTGGCTTGACGGGTCGGGCGCGTAGAAGAAGCCCTCTTCCTCGACCGCGCCGGTGATGCTTAGATTGGTGCGACCGGTCTGCACCCGGATGAAACGGTTGTCATAATCGGTCTCCAGCACCCCGGTCATGCGCGCCACGCCGAGGATCACGCTGTCGGCGGTGGGGAGCGCGCCGCCCGCAAGCGAGGTGCCCGCGCCGCGCGGCACCACCGGCACGCCCATGTCGTGACAGATGGCCAGCGCATCCGAGACCTCCCGCGTCGAGGCGGGCAGGATCACGGCGAGCGGCGGGCATTTGTAGGCGGTGAGCGCGTCGCACTCGTAGGCGCGCGTCTCCATCGGGTCCTCGATCACCGCGTCGCGCGGCAGCACCTTGCGCAGGCGCGCCACGAGATCCGCCTTGCGGGCGAGAATGTCGGCGTTCGGCTCGGGCATCTGCATGGCTATCTCCTGAAAATTGGTAAAATCATATAACCAATTTGGCCTGTTCGCGAGTCCTTTTTTGACAAGGGACGCGCGGCAGACCTTGCGCAGGCACACGGCCTCGGGCAGTCATCGCACATGGAGTGGGTCAAGATCATCCATATTCTTTGCGTCATGGGGTGGATGACCTCCATATTCGCCGTGCCGCGTGCGTTGATCTACTGGCATCGCGAATGGGACCGGCTTGGCGAGTTCGGGCCGTTGGGCGACCTGACGATCCGGCTCTATCGCTTCTCGCTGGGTCTTGGCGTGATCGCCATTGCCACCGGGCTCTACCTTGCGCACTGGCTGGGCTGGCCCGGCTGGACGCATCTTAAGCTGGCGTTGGTGCTGGCGCTTGCCGCGCATTACGGCTGGACCGGTCGGTTGGTGTTGCGCGCGCGCCGGGGCACCTTCACCGAGAGCGATCGCTTCCTGCGTATCTTCAATGAAATCAGCGTTCTGGGCGCGATCGCGGTGCTCTGGGCCGTGGTCGTCCGTCCGTTCTGACCGCCATGATGGAGATGCTCAACGACGCGCTGGGGCATTTCACGCCGCGCGATCTCGCCGCCTTCCTCACGCTCGTCGGCGCGTGGGCGGGGGTGACGCTTCTGATCGAGCACGCGCCGCGCCGCTTTCCCTCGACCTCGAACCTGATGGCGCAGTATCGCCGCGAATGGATGGTGCAATTCGTCGCCCGCGATCCGCGCATCTTCGATTCGCAGATCATCGGGCAGCTCAGGCAAGGCACCTCGTTCTTTGCCTCGGCGACGCTCATCGCAATCGGTGGCACACTGGCCCTGCTGGGCGAGGTCGAGCGGCTGATCGGGCTCGCCGATGACCTGATGGACGGCACCGCGCCGGTGATCGTCTGGGAGGTCAAGATCCTGGTGATCGTCGCCTTTCTCACCAACGCCTTTCTGAAGTTCGTCTGGGCGAACCGGCTGTTCGGCTATTGCGCGGTGGTGATGGCGGCGGTACCGAACGATCCCGCCGACCCGGCGGCGCTGCCGCGCGCGCAAAAGGCGGCGGAGATCAACATCACCGCCGCGCGCGGCTTCAACCGGGGGCTGCGCGCGCTCTATTTCGCGCTGACCGCGGCGGCGTGGCTCTTGGGGGCCTGGGCCCTGCTGCTGGCGGTGGCGATCACACTCATGGTGCTGCTCAGGCGCGAGTTTGCCTCTCTGTCGCGTGCCGTGCTGATGCGCCCGGAAGGCGACGGGCCGGACACGCGGTCGTGAGTGCATATTGCGACCACACCGGTTATAATGTCGCTCATGAGACAGATCGCCTTTCCGTTCGCCGCGGCGCTTGCCGCATTGCTCGCCGCCCCTGTGTTTGCGCATGAGCCCAGGATCCTCGACGCGACGGCCACCAAGTCGGGCATGTCGTGGCGTGTCGATGTCACGCTGGAGCATCCCGATACCGGTTGGGATCACTACGCCGACGGGTGGGAAGTGCTCGACGCCGACGGCAACCGCATCGGCTACCGACTGCTGCACCATCCGCATGTCAAGGAACAGCCCTTCACCCGCTCGCTCACCAATCTCGACCTGCCCGACGGCACGCGCACGATCTATATCCGCGCGAATTGCTCGGTCGATGGCTGGGGAGACGAGAGAGTCCGCGTCGATCTCGAACCCTGAAGACGGACCGGCGCGACCGGCGGCAAAGCGAATAGCGTTCATTCGCATTCGCATCCGGGAAGCTCAAGACCGGGGCCTGCTCTCGCGTGACGCGTTCAGCGCCGCCCCTCGCGCAGCCAGCCTGTGGTGAGGAACCCGGCGGCCAGCAACAGCACCAGCCAGGGCGGCAGGAGCGCCATGCTGCGCACGCTCACCGTCTCGTAGGCGCCGCGCGGGGTGATCCCGATCCAGCCGCGCCCGGCGGCGGGGCGGCCCGACCGCACCTCTCGGATCGCCGGGAGCCCGTCCTCAAGCGCGAGCGCGCCGCCGCCCGTGGGCGCGATGGCGGGATCGAGCACCTCGCCGGTGGCCAGCGTGCGCTCGAACTCGACTGGCGCCGCCGGGCCGAGGCCGATCACCGCCGTCCGGTCGCCGTTCTCCAGCCGGTAGAGCCCGATTTCCGGCCCCTCGTAGACCGTCTCGAACCGCCCCGGGGCCACCTCCTCGAGAGAGCGGACCACCTCGTCGCCCGAAGGCGTGGTGATGGTCAGGTCGGGCACCGCCTCGGACAGGGTGCGCCGGGTGATGCGCATGGTCTGTCCGGTCGCCTCGGCGCGCAGCGCCTCTTCCTCAAGCTCGGGCTCCTTCATCATCCAGTGCGCCAGCCGCCGCAGCAGGTCTAGCTGCGGCCCGCCGCCCTCGTAGCCTCGCCCCCAGAGCCAGGCATGATCGGAGGCCAGCAGCGCCACGCGCCCTTCGCCAACCCGGTCGAGCACCAGCAGCGGGCGATCCCCCGCGCCGGTCATCACCACCTCGCCGTCCGCGTCGGGCTCCACCTCGATCTGGCGCAGCCAGCGGCCCCATTCACCCTCCGGTGCCTCGCCGAGTCCCGCCGTCACCGGGTGGCGCTGCCCCAGGTCGCTGATCTGCGGGCGGTATCCCTCCTCGACCACGCGCGCGGTGGGGCGGGCAGGGACCATTTGCTCGAACGGGCCGCGATAGATGCTCTCGGCCCCTGCGAAATCGGGGCCCGCGGCCAGCAGCACCGCGCCGCCCCGCTCGACATACTGGCGGATATTCTCGAGATAGATCGACGGCAGGATGCCGCGCCGCCGGTAACGGTCGAAGATGATGAGGTCGAATTCGTCCACCTTCTCGAGGAACAGCTCGCGTGTGGGGAAGGCGATGAGCGACAGCTCGCGCACCGGCACGCCGTCCTGTTTCTCGGGCGGACGCAGGATGGTGAAATGCACGAGGTCCACGGAACTGTCGGATTTCAGCAGGTTGCGCCATGTCCGCGTGCCCGCGTGCGGCTGTCCCGAGACCAGCAGTACGCTCAGCCGATCGCGCACGCCGTTGATCTGCACCAGCGCGGTATTGTTGCGGTCGGTCAGCTCTCCGTCGGCGGCGGGGGTGGAGAATTGCAGCACGTTGCGCCCGCCATGCGGCAGCGTGAGCGGCAGCGTCACCTCGCGCCCCAGCGGGGCGTCGTAGCGTTGCGGCGGCGCACCATCGACGGAGATATCCACGGGCACGGTCGTCACGTCCTCGGGCGCGTCGCCCTCGTCGGCGATCGTGAGCGTCAGGCGCACCTCTTCGCCCAGGATGGCAAAGGCCGGGGCATTGTCGATGCGCAGCCGCCGGTCCCAGTCGCCCTCGCGGCCCGTGTGCAGGAGGTGCAGCGGCGCGGGCATGTCCGGGGCGGCGTCGGTATCGTGCGCCTGCCCGTCCGACAGCAGGATCGCGCCCGCGATCCGCCCGCGCGGCAGCTCTGCCAGTGCCTCGGAGAGCGCCCCCATCACCAGCGAGCCGCGATTGTCGGGGGCATCCCCCACCGTGACGCGGCGCAGCTCGGTATTGTCGCGCGCCTCGATCCGGGCGGCGAGTGTCTCGGTGGCGGCGGCGGTGGTTTCCGCGCGGTCCGCGAGCCGCTGGCTGGCGCTGCGGTCATCCACCAGCAGCACGATATCGCTGAGCGGCTCGCGCTCTTCCTGCCGGTAGGAGGGGCCCGAGAGCGCGGCGATCAGCACCAGCGCGGCCAGCGCCCTGAGCGCCCAGCCCGCCAGCCCACGCCGCGCCGCGAGGACAAGCCCCGCACCCGAGACCACCGCCAGCGCGGCGACGAACCACAGCGGCACGAGCGGGTCGAAGATCACCGTGCCGGTCATTGTCCCAGCCTTTCCAACAGCGCGGGCACGTGCACCTGATCGGATTTGTAATTGCCGGTGAGCACGTGCATCACAAGATTGACGCCGAAGCGATAGGCCATCTCGCGCTGCCGCTCGCCGGTATAGCCGCGCCCCACCGGAAAGAGCGGGTCACCCTGCTCGGTCACGGCCCAGGCCGCCGCCCAGTCATTGCCGCCGATCACCACCGGCGTCACCCCGTCGTTGAGATCGCGGAACGGCATGCCCTCGGCCCGCTCGGCATCGGGCGGCGCGGCCTCGACCCAGACGTCGCGGCCCCTGTGACGGCCGGGAAACTCGCTGAGCAGGTAGAAGGTGCGGGTCAGGACGTGATCCTCTGGCACCGGCTCCAGCGGCGGAATGTCGAGCGGGGCGGCCAGCCGTTGCAGCCGCGCCCCGTTGGGCGAGGCCGCGCCATAGCCCGCGATATCGGCATCGCGCGTGTCAAAAAGGATCAGCCCGCCGTTGCGCAGGTAATCGTTGAGCCGGGCATAGGCGTCCGCCGACGGCAGCGGCTGATCCGGGGTGATCGGCCAGTAGAGCATCGGGTAGAAGGCGAGCTCGTCGCGCTCGAGATCGACGCCGATGGGTGCCGCGGGCTCGACCGAGGTGCGGAAGGTGAGCACGCGCCCCAGCCCCCGCAGGCCGGCGCGCGCGGCATCGTCCACCTGTGCATCGCCGGTGAGCACGTGGGCGAGCACCGTCTCGGACGTGGCCGCGATCGCGCGCGCGTCGCCGCCGGCCTGCGCCTGCGCCGGGCCGGGTGGTATCACGACAAGCGTCAGTGCCATCAGCACCGCAGCCACCGCGCCCCCGCGCCATAGCCGCCCGGAGAGCGCCAGCGCCGCGAGGATATCCGCCACCATCAGCGCCAGCGCCGCCGACAAAAGCCATCCGCCCAGCGGTGTCTCGGGGTCGAGCGCCAGCCCTTCGACGGGCACGCGCGCGGGCCAGTCCGCCGCCGCGATCCGCGTGTCGGACCCGATCACGTTGCGCGCCACGCGCCGCTCGGGGCCTTCGTAGATGCCGGGCAAGAGATCCGGGCCGAGGGCCGCGTCGAGCAGACGTTCGCCCGCCACGCCGGGCCGTGTGCCGGCGTCCTGCAGGCGCCCGAACCCGTCGAGCACCTGCACCGGCTGCCATGTCGTCCCGGCAAGCTCTGCCGGTGACGGGGCGGCCCGGGTCGAGGACACCGCGAGCCGGTCGAGCATCTGCACGAACAGCCCCGACAGCGGCAGCGACGACCATTCGGCATTGGCCGTGACGTGGAACAGCACCACCTGCCCCGCGCCGATCCGCTTGCGCGTGACCAGCGGCGTGCCATCGCCAAGCTCCGCGATCACGCGGTCGGCGAGCGTGGGGTCGGGCTGCGCCAGCACCTGCGCGCTGACGTTGACATCCCCGGGGATGTCGAGGCCGCGAAACGGGCTGCCCTCAGGGAACGGGGCAAGTGTCTTGGGCGCGCCCCAGCTCATCGCGCCGCCCACCGTGCGCCCGCCGGCGCGGAGGCGTACCGGCATGAGCGGGGCCTCCTGCCCGCGCGACACATCGCTCGCCGCCAGCCGCGGCCCGGCAAAGCGCACCAGCACGCCGCCCGCCGCGACCCATTCGGACAGCGCGTCCTGTTCCGCCGGCGAAAGCGTCGCCACATCGGCCAGCACCACGGCGTCGGGATTGGCGGGCATGAGATCGAGCAGCGCGCCCTCGAGGATCTCGGCATTGGGGGCGAGCGCCTTGCGCAGGTAGTAGAGCGGTGACAGAAGCTCCAGCCCCTCGCGGTCCTCGCGGCCCGCGACCAGCGCCACCTCGCGCCGCCGCAGCCCGTCATCGGACAGGCTCACCGCGCCCGCATGGCGCGCGCCGGCGATTTCGAACCGATCGATCCGGGCGCGCAATTCGGGCGGCAGCGACAGGCGGCCCGTGGCCTCGGCGGCGCCAGCCTCAAATGTCAGCGGCAGGCGCGCCAGCACCCGCTCGACCCCTGCCGGATCGCGGCCATGCGCGGCGATCTCGATGTCGCGCGTGCCCTGCGTGCCCGCGCGCAACGCCCGAATGGCCACCATCCCGTCCTCGAGGGTGGGGGGGGTCAGCGCAAGCAGGGGCCGCGCGCTTTCGTGCACCACCACCGGGCCGCGCGCCTCGAGCGCGCCCAGCAGGCTCTCACGCCCGTCGCGGTCCAACCCGTCGGAGAACCAGCGTGTCTCGACCGCGCCTTCGGGCAGGAGCGCCGCGGCCTCGGCATAGCTTGTGGGCTGCGCGCTCCACGCCGCGGGCGCAAGCCCCGGCAGCCGGCTGCGCAGGTCGGCGGCGGCGCGGAACACCGGGCGTTCCGGCGCGCCCAGCCGCAGCAGCGCGGCGGTGCGCCCGTCGCGCGCTGCCCGCGCAAGCTGTGCGTCGATCGAGGCGCGCAGGGCCGGCCAGTCGCGCGCGGCGGCCCAGCTATCCTCTACCACGATCAGCAGCGGCGCGTCGCTCGCCGCGTTGTCGGCGCCACGCGGATTGAGCACCGGGCCCGCCAGTCCGACGATGGCCGCGGCCACCGCCAGCATCCGCAACAAGAGCAGCCACCACGGCGTGCGGTCGGACACGCTGTCCTCGTCGCGCAGCCCGATGAGCAGCGCCACCCCGGGAAAGCGGCGACGCACCGGCGCGGGCGGCACCGCGCGCAGCAGAATCCACAGCAGCGGCAGCGCCACCAGCGCCCACAACAGCCACGGCGTGGTGAATCCGATGGCCGACAGGCTCATGTGTGCCCTCCCCGTCCCTCGGAGATGGCGCGGTGCAGCCACAGGAGCGCCGCCTGCGCCAGGCCATCGGTGTGGTGGCAGCCGTATTGCCAACCGGTCGCCGCCGCCAGCGCCGACAGCTCATCCTTGCGCGCTGCGAGCCGGGCGAGGTAGCGCTCGCGCAGGTCCGAAGCCTTGAGCGTCTCGTGGGTGATCCCGCCCGCCACGCTCTCGAAAACGGTGCGCCCGCGATAGGGAAATGCCTCTTCCGCCGGGTCGAGAACCTGTAGCAGCACGCCACGCACGCCGCGATCCGCCGCCGCCGTAAGGGCGGTGCGCACCGGGCCCGGATCGCCCAGGAAATCCGACACCAGCAGCGCGCGCCCGTGAGGCACGAGGCCGGACATGTCCGGCGCGGCGTGGTCCGCGCCGCTTTCGGCGGTGAGTGCTTCGGCCAGCCGCGCGATCTGCGCCGCGCCGCGCCGCGGCGGCAGCGCCGTGCCGGTCATCCCGACGCGTTCGCCGCCGCGGTCGAGCAGCAGCGCCACCGCCAGCGTCAGCAGCCGCGCGCGGTCCGCCTTTTCGGGCAGGTCGGTGCGCGAGGCAAACCGCATCGAGGCCGCGGGATCGACCCAAAGCATCACGCTCTGCGCCAGTTTCCATTCGCGCTGCCGGACGAATTGCGCATCCGAACGGGCCGAGCGCCGCCAGTCGATCATCCGGCGGCTGTCACCCGGCATCACCGGACGGTATTGCCAGAAATCGTCGCCGGTGCCCGCACGCCTGCGCCCGTGCTCGCCCATCATCACCGTGCGCGCCAGCCGGTCGGCGCTCGCCAGAAGCGGCGGCAGGCGGGCGGTTTCCGCCTCGGCACGGGCGCGCAAGGTAGGGGCGGGCTCGGCCATCTCAGGCTGCCGCCTCGGTACGGGTGGTGTCCTCGACCAGCCGCGAGATCAGCGCGCCGAGGCTGTCGCCGCGTGCCCGTGCCGCAAAGTTGAGCGCCATGCGGTGGCTCAGCACCGGCATCGCCATCGCAGCCACATCGCTCGCATCCGGGGCGAGACGGCCCTGCAACATCGCCCGCGCGCGCACCGTCAGCATCAGCGCCTGCGCTGCGCGCGGCCCCGGCCCCCATGCCACGTTCTCGCGCACCGTTTGGGACGCGCCCGGCTCCTCGGGGCGGCCCGCACGCACCAGATCGAGGATCATCTCCATCACGCTCTCGCCCACCGGCATCCGCCGCAGCATCCGCTGCGCGGCGATGAGCTCTTCGGGCGTGAACACGCCGTGCGCCTCTTCCTCGTCGGCACCTGTGGTGGCCAGCAGGATCGCGCGCTCGGTGTCGCGGTCAGGATACGGCACCTCGACCTGCACGAGGAAACGGTCGAGCTGCGCCTCGGGCAGAGGATAGGTGCCTTCCTGCTCGATCGGGTTCTGCGTGGCCAGCACATGGAAGGGCGCGTCGAGCGCGCGGGTCTCGCCCGCCACGGTCACCTGCCGCTCCTGCATCGCCTGCAACAGCGCCGATTGCGTGCGCGGGCTTGCGCGGTTGATCTCATCGGCCATCAGAAGCTGGCAGAAGATCGGCCCCTCGATGAACTTGAAGGCGCGGCGGCCGTCATCCGAGGTTTCGAGCACCTCGCTCCCGAGGATGTCGGCAGGCATCAGGTCGGGGGTGAACTGCACCCGGTTGGTGCCGAGCCCCATCACCGTGCCCAGTGTTTCCACCAGCCGGGTCTTGCCCAGCCCCGGCAGGCCGATCAAGAGACCATGACCACCGCACAGAAGCGCCGAGAGCGACAGATCGACGACGCGCTCCTGCCCGATGAAACGCCGGGTGATCGAGGCCCGCGCGCGCGCCAGCTTATCCTCCAGCGCCTCCAGCCCGGCAACGAGATCGGTCTCTTCGGTCATGGCAAAACTCCGGTTGGGCCTATATCCTGATATGGAATGTATCCTCTCGAACTGAAATGGCAAAAGCAATGAGTGCACGCCCTGTCACGACTCCGTCAGCCGAAAACCTCGCCGCCTCGGCGCGTGCCGCGAAATCCGACGGCCATGACCTGCCGCCGGTGCATGCGTGGAACCCGCCCTTCCGCGGTGATCTCGACATGCGGATCGCCCGCGACGGGACGTGGTTCTATCTTGGCACGCCCATCAACCGCCCCGCGCTTGTGCGTCTGTTTTCCACCATTCTCCGCAAGGACGGCGACAGGTACTTCCTCGTCACCCCGGTGGAAAAGGTGGGAATCACCGTCGATGACGCACCCTTCGTCGCCGTGGATTTCGAGCGGACGGGCGACGGCGAGGGTCAGAGCCTGCGGTTCGCAACCAATGTGGGCGATCACGTCACCGCCGGGCCGGATCATCCGATCCGGGTGGAGCGCGACTCCGGGACCGGCGAGCCGTCGCCTTACGTCCATGTCCGCGCCGACCTCGAGGCGCTGATCGACCGCAAGAGCTTTTACCGGCTTGTCGAGATCGGGGATCGCCGCGACGGGTGGTTCGGCCTGTGGTCGGGCGGCGCGTTCTTTGCCATCATCCCCGAGGCGGAGTTGCCGGAATAGCGCGCGCTTTGCTCTTGCGGCGCGGGCGCATTTGCGGGTAATCAAGGCACGTCGCGGGTGTAGCTCAATGGTAGAGCAGCAGCTTCCCAAGCTGACGACGAGGGTTCGATTCCCTTCACCCGCTCCATTGCCCTCGTCGACCGTTTGGTTACACTAGCGTCATGTTACTCACGCCTTCCGAACGAGCAACATACAAGACAGAGATTGCCCATCGGCTTTCACCACTTTCGTGGTCAGAAGTTGATGTGATCTTAGACGAGTTTGGTGCAAACACTCAGGACATGTGGAGCGGTGACGTATTTTCGTACGTGGTCACCATGATTAAGGGACTTGGGGATTTACCGCTCCGGCAACTCGCGGCGCACCTTAATATCGAGACTGGTGAGAACAGCGTTCTAGATCCACCCGTGTTTTGGATAGAAGGACAGCTATGGGTCTTTCTCTCACACCTCTCCAAGCACAAAATCTTTGCATCTGAGCTTCAAGCAGCGCTTGCGACATACGGAATTTGCTCTTTTGTCGCCCATGAAGACATAGAACCGGATGCCGAATGGCAGGAAGAAATTGAAAAGGCACTCCGAACTTGCGATGCCTTAGTTGCACTTCTGAATGAGGGCTTTAACCAAAGCACTTGGACCGATCAAGAGGTAGGATATGCTCTTGGACGCGGTGTCCCTGTGTTTTCGGTTAGGTTGGACATCGCACCGTATGGGCTTTTTGGTAAGAAGCAAGCCTTTAATGGAAAAGGAAAAGATGCTGCATCTATTGCCAACGAACTCTACGATGCTTATCGAAAGCACCCTAAGACTCGCGACAAACTCGCGGACATAGTAGTCGATCGCTTTTGCAATAGTGGCTCGTTTGCTGAAGCCAAGGCCAATAGCAAACAAGTAGAAGAGCTAGAAGTTTGGAAGTCTGAATACAAATCACGCCTCCGTGACGCGGTTAATAACAACGGGCAAGTCAAGCATTCTTGGGGAGTTCCCGAAAAGATTGAAGCAGTGATAAAGAAACACGATCCGGACGCCGTTAAAGAGGATTTTGACGACAAAATCCCTTTTTGATTCGCCTAGAAAAATTCATCAGTAAGAATATAAGAGTAAAAGTTACTACTTCATTTGAAACAAGGAAAGCGAAATTCACCACGGAGTCACCAAGCTGACGACGAGGGTTCGATTCCCTTCACCCGCTCCAGTCCCTTCACACAGGTCCGGCCGATACCGGCGCGACGCGAGCGCCGCGCCGGCGGGGTTCAGGCGTGGATCGCGCCGTCGCCGCAGGCGAGCGCCGCCTCGCGCACCGCCTCGGAATAGGTGGGGTGGGCGTGGCAGGTGAGGGCGAGGTCCTCGGCGCTTGCGCCGAATTCCATCGCGACGCAGATCTCGTGGATGAGATCGCCCGCCATCGGCCCGATGATATGCGCGCCGAGGATGCGATCGGTCGCCTTGTCGGCGAGAATCTTGACGAAGCCGTCGGCGGCGAAATTCGCCTTGGCGCGACCATTACCCATGAAGGAAAACTTGCCGACCTTGTAGGCACGGCCTTGATCTTTCAGGGTTTCCTCGGTCTCGCCCACGTTGGCGACCTCGGGGTGGGTGTAGATCACGCCGGGGATCACGCCGTAGTTGACGTGGCCGTGCTTGCCCACCAGCACCTCGGCCACGGCCATGCCCTCGTCCTCGGCCTTGTGGGCGAGCATCGGGCCCTCGATGGCGTCGCCGATGGCGTAGACGCCCTTGATATTAGTCTGCCAATCACGGCCCACCGCGACCTGCCCGTGCTTGGTCATCTCGACGCCGAGGCCGTCGAGGCCGAGCCCTTCGGTATAGGGCTTGCGCCCGGTGGCCACGAGGACGACATCGGCGTCGAGCTGATGCTCGCTGTCGTCCTTGCGCAGCTTGTAGTGCACCTTGGCCTTGGTCTTGAGCGTCTCGACGGTGTGGACGGCGGCGCCCATGACGAAATCAATGCCTTGTTTCTTCAGGATTTTCTGGAAGTTCTTCTGGACCTCGCCGTCCATGCCCGGGGTGATGGCATCGAGGAACTCGACCACCGTGACCTGCGCGCCGAGGCGGGCATAGACCGAGCCCATCTCGAGCCCGATCACGCCGCCGCCGATCACCACCATGCTCTTGGGAACCTTGGACAATTCCAGCGCGCCGGTGGAGGTGACGACGACCTTCTCGTCGATGGTGACATCGGCGCCGGGAACGGAGGCCGACTCGGAGCCGGAGGCGATGACGATGTGCTTGGCATCATGGGTCTCGTCGCCCACCTTGACCTTGCCCGCCCCGGGGATCGAGGCCCAGCCCTTGATCCAGTCTATCTTGTTCTTTTTGAACAGGAATTCGATGCCCTTGGTGTTCTGGCCGATGACCTCGTCCTTGTACGCCTGCATCTGTTTCCAGTCGACCGAGGGCGACTTGCCCTTGAGCCCCATCCTGGCGAAATTGTGTTCCGCTTCATGGAGTTGGTGGGTGGCGTGCAGCAGCGCCTTGGAGGGGATGCAGCCGACGTTGAGGCAGGTGCCGCCCAGCGTCTCGCGGCCCTCGACCACGGCGGTTTTCAGCCCGAGCTGCGCGCAGCGGATGGCGCAGACATAGCCGCCGGGGCCGGAGCCGATGATGATCACGTCATAGGAGGCCATGGGTCAAATCCTTTCGTTTTTCGCGTCGGTACCCTGTCGGTATTTTGTCGGTATCGTGTCGGTGGCCGGGCGGGCAAGAGGGGGCGCTGCCCCCGTCGCGCGCGGCGCGACTCCCCCGGAATATTTTGGGCAAGATGAAGCATCAGACGAGCGCCGCCAAGAGCATGAGCAGGGTGGCGAGGAAGCCCACCGCCCAGATCAGCGAGCGCCACGGGCGCAGACCGACGTAATAGGCCGGGATATAGACCACGCGGGCGGCGAAGTAGGTGAAGGCGCAGGCGGCGGTGAAGAGGCTCGACTTGTCGCCGAGGGTGACGGCGACGCAGGCGATGGTGAAGAGGATCAGCCCCTCGAAATGGTTGGTCAGCGCGCGGCCAAGGCGGGCGGTGCCGTCGGACATCTGCCGCGACGGTTCGCGGTCGCGCGGCGAGGTGGTGTAGCCAGGGCCAAGCTCGAGGTTCGCCGGGATGGCGTAGAGCAGGTATTGGACGACCTGCAGGAGCGCGGCGAGGGTGAGGGCGGTGAGTTCGGGGGTCATCGGTTCGCTTCAAAAGGGTACTTCATCATTTGACCCATCATGTATTTCATTATTGGTTACTTCGTCTGGCGTTTCGCGGAGGTCCTGAATCTGTATTCTTTTTCTAGAGTCCTCAATTAAAGCCTGCTCACTCTCTTCTTCCAGCTTATCGGCACCGATCAGCGCAGAAATTGTACCGATCGCAGGAGGCAAATCGGCGAGTAAAGATGTCGTTCCAACCGCGAAAGCACCAATTGCCGCCAACAGAATGCCAACACGAGCGATATCCGTTCTGGGCGCAAGAATGAGTATCTGTAGATGATCAAAAATGTTCGAAGCTTTCGCTTTATTTTCTTCCGAAATATCAGAACGACTTATCATCGAACGAAGAGCTTCGATATTACACAAGATTTCTTTTCTCGTTGGACGCGATAGTGCAACGGAGTCTGTGGAATTTTTGGGTGACAAACGAAGACTCAGGCGAGTTGCCAAAGCTGCAACACTTGCTCGAAACGGATCAAAGTCCTCCCGGATATTGCTCGGGGAGATTAGTGATAGCTCGCCGATCCCTAATTCCTCTGCAGCAGCAGAAAGAATTTGAACATATTCAAGTAATTCATATGGTTCGTTCCCCCCATTGTTCATATCGAAGCGCTCGTCTAAGCGCTTCTCAACCAAATCGCGCAGTTGCAGCCAACGCGCCTCTGGCTCCAGAGGAAGGTCCATAAAATCGCTGGCTGCCACTAGTGACATCTTTTACAAATCCATCAGCAACCGCCGAGGATCTTCGAGCGCGTCCTTGACCCGCACGAGGAACGTTACCGCGCCCTTGCCGTCGACGATGCGGTGGTCGTAGCTGAGCGCCAGATACATCATCGGGCGTGCCTTGATCTCGCCGTTCACGACCATGGGCCGCTGCTGGATCTTGTGCATGCCGAGGATACCCGATTGCGGCGGGTTGAGGATGGGTGAGGACATCAGCGAGCCGTAGACGCCGCCGTTGGAGATGGTGAAGGTGCCGCCCTGCATCTCGGCCATCGAGAGCTTGCCGTCGCGGGCGCGGGCGCCCTTTTCGGCGATGGCCTTCTCGATCGCGGCAAAGCTCATCTGGTCGGCGTCGCGGATCACCGGCACGACAAGGCCGGTGGGCGTGCCCGCGGCGACGCCCATGTGGACGAAGTTCTTGTAGACCACGTCGGTGCCGTCGATCTCGGCGTTGACCTCGGGCACCTCCTTGAGCGCGTGGCAGCACGCCTTGGTGAAGAACGACATGAAGCCGAGTTTCACGCCGTGCTTCTTGTTGAACTCGTCCTTGTACTGATTGCGCAGCGCCATCACCTCGGTCATGTCCACCTCGTTATAGGTGGTGAGCATGGCGGCGGTGTTCTGGCTGTCCTTGAGGCGGCGGGCGATGGTCTGGCGCAGCCGCGTCATCTTGACCCGCTCCTCGCGCGCCGCGTCCTCTGCCGGGGAGGGCGCGCGGGGGGCCTGTGCAGGGGCGGCGGCAGGGGCGGCGGAAGAGCCCGGTTTCGAGGCGGAGCCGGCCTTGGCCACGTCCTCCTTCATCACCCGGCCGTCGCGGCCCGAGCCCTCGACCTGATCGCGGCTGACGCCCTTTTCGGCCATCGCCTTTTTCGCTGAGGGGGCATCCTCGACATCCTTGGCCGAGGATTCGGGCGCGCTGTCCGCCGCCGGGGCGTCTTCGGACTTGGCGGGGCTTGCGGCCCCGTCGCCCGAGGACATCAGCGCCAGCTTGCCGCCAGCTTGCACGGTCTCGCCCTCACCCGCGACGATTTCGGTCAGGGTGCCGGAGGCGGGGGCAGGCACCTCGACCGAGACCTTGTCGGTCTCCAGCTCGCACAGCATCTCGTCGGCATCGACGGCGTCGCCCACCGCCTTGAACCAGGTGGAGACGGTGGCCTCGGAGACGCTCTCGCCCAGGGTCGGGACCATGACGTCGATGCTCTCGCCCGAGCCGCCGCCGCTGTCCTTCTGCGCCGGGGCGTCGGGTTTCTTGTCGGCCTTGGCGGGGGCGGCCTTGCCCTCGCCCTCGGTGATGCTGGCGAGAAGGGCATCGACGCCCACGGTCTCGCCTTCCTGTGCCACGATCTCGCCCATGGTGCCCGCGGCGGGCGAGGGCACCTCGACCGTCACCTTGTCGGTTTCAAGCTCGCACAGCATCTCGTCGGCGGCGACGGGATCGCCCGGCTTCTTGAACCATGTGGCGACGGTCGCCTCGGTGACGGATTCGCCCAGGGTGGGGACGCGGACTTCGGTGCTCATCACTTATTTCCCTTCGATGGTCAGCGCGGCATCGACCAGCGCTTCTTGTTGTGCCTTGTGCTGCGTGGCCAGGCCCGTGGCGGGCGAGGCGGCGGCGGGGCGACCGGCGTATTGGGGCCGCTTGTGGCTGGCCTTGATGCGCGTGAGCACCCATTCGATGTTCGGCTCGATGAAGGACCATGCGCCCTGGTTCTTGGGCTCTTCCTGGCACCAGACCATCTCGGCCTGCTTGAAGCGTTCCAGCTCCTTGACCATGGACATGGCCGGAAACGGGTAGAACTGTTCGATCCGCATCAGGTAGACATCGTCGATGCCGCGCTTGTCGCGTTCCTCCAGCAGGTCGTAATAGACCTTGCCCGAGCACATCACCACGCGCCTGATCTTCTTGTCGGGGACCAGCTCGGTGTCGGAATTGCCGTATTGGGCATCGTCCCACAGCACCCGGTGGAACGACGAGCCGGTGGTGAAATCCGCCGCCACCGAGACCGCCATCTTGTGCCGCAGGAGCGATTTCGGCGTCATCAGGATGAGCGGCTTGCGGAAGGTGCGGTAGAGCTGGCGGCGCAGGATGTGGAAGTAGTTGGCCGGGGTGGTGCAGTTGGCCACGATCCAGTTGTCGCCGCCGCACATGGTCAGGAACCGTTCCAGCCGGGCCGAGGAGTGTTCCGGGCCCTGCCCCTCGTAGCCGTGGGGCAGCAGGCAGACGAGGCCCGACATGCGCAGCCATTTCGATTCGCCCGAGGAGATGAACTGATCGAACATGATCTGCGCGCCGTTGGCGAAATCGCCGAACTGCGCCTCCCACAGGGTGAGCGCCTTGGGCTCGGCGAGGCTGTAGCCATACTCGAAGCCCAGCACGGCGTATTCCGAGAGCATCGAGTCGATCACCTCGTACTGCGCCTGCCCGTCGCGGATGTTGTTGAGCGGGAAGTAGCGGTCCTCGGTGTCCTGGTCGATCAGCCCGGAATGGCGCTGGCTGAAGGTGCCGCGGGTGCTGTCCTGACCCGACAGGCGGACGCGATACCCCTCGGTCAGCAGCGACCCGAAGGCGATCGCCTCGGCGGTGGCCCAGTCGAAGCCCTCGCCGGTCTCGAACATCCGGGCCTTGGCGTCGAGCAGGCGGCCCACCGTCTTGTGCAGGTTGAAGCCGTCGGGCGCGCGGCTGAGGGCGCGACCGACCTCTTCGAGCGTCTCGGGCTTGATCGCGGTCTCGCCGCGCTCGTAATCGCCCCGGTGCGGGTTGAGATCGGACCACACGCCATCGAGCCAGTCGGCCTTGTTGGGGCGATACTCCTTGCCCGCCTCGAACTCGTCGGCGAGGTGCGACTGGAACGCCGCCTTCATGTCCTCGACCTCGCCCTCGGGGATCAGGCCGTCCTTGACCAGCCGGTCGGTATAGAGGGCGAGCGTCGTCTTTTGCTGCTTGATCTTCTTGTACATCAGGGGGTTGGTGAACATCGGCTCGTCCCCCTCGTTATGGCCGAAGCGGCGGTAGCAGATGATATCGATGACCACGTCCTTGTGGAACTTCTGGCGGAATTCCGTGGCGACGCGGGCGGCGTGGACCACCGCCTCGGGGTCGTCGCCGTTGACGTGGAAGATCGGTGCCTCGACCATCAGCGCGATATCGGTCGGATAGGGCGAGGAGCGCGAGAAATGCGGTGCGGTGGTAAAGCCGATCTGGTTGTTGACCACAATATGCATGGTGCCGCCGGTGCGGTGCCCCTTGAGCCCCGAGAGGCCGAAACACTCGGCCACGACACCCTGTCCGGCAAACGCCGCGTCGCCGTGCAGCAGGATGGGCAGCACCCTGGTGCGCTCGGCGTCGCTCAACTGATCCTGCTTGGCGCGGACCTTGCCGATGACCACCGGATTCACCGCCTCCAGGTGGCTGGGGTTGGCGGTGAGCGACAGGTGCACGGTGTTGCCGTCGAATTCCCTGTCGTGGCTGGCCCCGAGGTGGTATTTCACGTCGCCCGAGCCGTCCACGTCCTCGGGCTTGAAGCTGCCGCCCTGGAACTCGTGGAACAGCGCGCGATAGGGCTTGCCCATGACGTTGGCGAGCACGTTGAGCCGCCCGCGATGCGGCATGCCGATGACGATGTCCCTGACGCCGAGCTGGCCGCCGCGCTTGATGATCTGCTCCATCGCCGGAACCAGGCTTTCGGCCCCGTCGAGACCAAACCGCTTGGTGCCCATGTATTTGACGTGGAGGTATTTCTCGAAGCCCTCGGACTCGACCATCTTTTTCAGGATCGCCTTGCGCCCGTTCCGGGTAAAGCTGATTTCCTTGTCGTAGCCCTCGATCCGCTCCTTGAGCCAGCCGGACTGTTCGGGGTCGGAGATGTGCATGTATTGCAGCGCGAAGGTGCCGCAATAGGTGCGCTTCACGATGGCGAGGATCTCGCGCAGGCTTGCAACTTCGAGGCCGAGCACGTTGTCGATGAAAATGGGCCGGTCCATGTCGGTTTCGGTGAAACCGTAGGATTTCGGGTCAAGCTCGGGGCGGTGGCCGTGATCGCGCAGGCCCAGCGGATCAAGCTCGGCAATCAGGTGGCCGCGGATGCGGTAAGCGCGGATCAGCATGAGCGCGCGCACCGAATCAAGCACCGCGCGCTTGACCTGTTCGTCGGTGACCTCGATGCCCTTTTCGGCGGCCTTGGCGGCGATCTTCTTGCCCGCATCCCTGGCCTCTGGCTCGGCGGGCCATTCGCCGGTGAGCGCGGCGGTCAGGTCATCGGCGGGCTGCGGCGGCCAGTCGCCCCGCGCCCATGATGGGCCGGCGGCCTCTCGCGTCACCTGCGCGCCGGGATCGCCAAGGTCGTCGAAGAACGTCTTCCACGCCTCGTCCACCGCGCCGGGATCGTTGGCGTAGCGCGCATAAAGCTGTTCGAGATACGCGGCATTGTGTCCCTGCATGAAGGAGGAGGCGTGGAACTGGTCGTTGGAGGATTGGTCGGTCATGTTTGCACCTCGGAGGAGCTTGGAACCCTGTTGGCCGGGGCGGGGCGGGGATGCCCCGCCCCGCCGGACGCGTTAGCCGATCGCTTCGAGCACTGCCTCGCCGAGACCGGCGGGGCTGTCGGCGACGACGATGCCGGCGGAGCGCATCGCCTCGATCTTGTCATCGGCGCCGCCCTTGCCACCGGCGACGATGGCGCCGGCGTGGCCCATGCGGCGGCCCGGCGGCGCGGTGCGCCCGGCGATGAAGCCGGCGACCGGCTTCTTGCGGCCGCGCTTGGCCTCGTCCTTGAGGAACTGTGCCGCGTCCTCCTCGGCGGAGCCGCCGATCTCGCCGATCATGATGATGCTCTCGGTCTCGTCATCGGCGAGGAACCACTCCAGCACGTCGATATGCTCGGTCCCCTTGATCGGGTCGCCGCCGATGCCGATGCAGGTGGATTGCCCGAGCCCGGCATCGGTGGTCTGCTTGACCGCCTCGTAGGTGAGCGTGCCCGAGCGCGAGACCACGCCGCAGGAGCCGCGCTTGTGGATATGCCCGGGCATGATGCCGATCTTGCAGGCGTCGGGCGTGATGATGCCGGGGCAGTTGGGGCCGATCAGCACCGATTTGCTGTCCATCAGCGCGCGCTTGACGCGCGTCATGTCGAGCACCGGGATGCCCTCGGTGATGCACACGATCAGATCCATCCCGGCGTCGAGCGCCTCGAGGATACTGTCTGCCGCAAAGGGCGGCGGCACGTAGATGACGGAGGCGTTGGCCCCGGTCTCGTGGCGCGCCTCGTGGACCGAGTTGAACACCGGCAGATCGAGATGCGTGGTGCCGCCCTTGCCGGGCGTCACGCCGCCGACCATCTGCGTGCCATAGGCGATGGCCTGCTCCGAGTGGAACGTGCCCTGGCTGCCGGTGAGCCCCTGGCAGATGACCTTGGTTTGCTTGTCTACGAGGACTGCCATTTCTCTGGCTCCTTCCTTTGGTGTTGCTGTTCGTCGTCGGGGGTGCCCTCGCGGCACCCCGGAATTGGGTGGATCAGGGGGCCTTCTCCTCGGCTGCGTGTCTCTCCAGCGTCTCGACCACCTGCGCGCGCGACCACAGGCCCATCGACCGCTGACGGCGGCCGCGGGCGGTGGCGAGGACCGCCGGGTCGAGGTCGATCTCGCCGGTCTCGGGGATCGTCCCGACCGGCTCGGGAAAGTTGAACGGGGCGGCGCAGGGGTTGAACGGGGCAAAGTCGCCGTTCTTGCCAAGCCGCCGGTTGACCGGGGTGTGGTGCATGCTGGTGAGCAGCCACGGGATGCCGCTGGCCGCGAAATTCTCGAAGAACTTCCAGCGCAGCCACCACTTGAGGTGGAACAGGCAATCGCGGCACATCATCATGTCGGCCTGCGTCAGCGGATCGGCGGTGATGTCGAGATGCACGAAGTCGCGGGACGGGCCCGCGTGCTCTGCCCTCACGGTGTCGAGCACGTCGCGCGCGATATCGCCGCCGGTGTAATGGACATCGCCCAGATCGACATGCTGCATCCAGAACCAGTCGCCGCAGGGCGCGTCGAGAAAGCGGCGCACATTGTGGCGCGCCAGCAGCCCGGGCAGCGCCGCGCGCAGGGCGGCGGTGGCCTCGAGCGTCGAGCCCGCACCGGAGCGCGAGCGGACCTTGCGCCCGGACCAGTCCTTGGCCTCGAACTCCGATCTCAGAGCGTCGCGCATGGAAGGCCCCTTCCGCTCCTGACCGTTGTGCCGCTCGCTGCGCGCCGTGCGCTCACCCCTTCACCGCCTTCACGATCTTCTGCGCGCCGTCCTTGAGGTCGTCGGCGGCGATCACGTCGACATCGGAGGTGTTGATGATCTCCTTGCCCTTCTCCACGTTGGTGCCCTCGAGCCGGACGACGAGCGGCACCTTGAGGCCCACCTCCTTGACGGCGGCGACCACGCCCTCGGCGATCACGTCGCAGCGCATGATGCCGCCGAAGATGTTGACGAGGATACCCTTGACGTTGGAATCCGAGGTGATGATCTTGAACGCTTCGGTGACCTTTTCCTTGGTCGCCCCGCCGCCCACGTCGAGGAAGTTGGCAGGCTCCGCCCCGTAGAGCTTGATGATGTCCATGGTGGCCATCGCGAGGCCCGCGCCGTTGACCATGCAACCGATCTCGCCGTCGAGGGCGATGTAGTTGAGGTCGTACTTGGAGGCTTCAAGCTCCTTGGGGTCCTCTTCGGTGGTGTCGCGCAGCTCGGCGATGTCGGAATGGCGGTAGATGGCGTTGGAGTCGAACCCCATCTTGGCGTCGAGGCACTTGAGATCGCCCTTGTCGGTGACGATCAGCGGATTGATCTCGAGCATCTCCATGTCCTTTTCCATGAACATGCGGTAGAGCGTGCCCATCAGCGCGACGCATTGCTTGACCTGCGGGCCCTTGAGGCCGAGGTTGAAGGCGATGCGGCGACCGTGGAAGGGCTGATAGCCCGTCGCGGGATCGACCGAGAAGCTGAGAATTTTCTCTGGCGTCTTGGCGGCCACCTCCTCGATATCCATGCCGCCCTCGGTGGAGGCGACAAAGCTCACGCGGGACGTGCCGCGATCCACGAGCAGGGCAAGGTACATTTCGGTCTCGATGCCCGAGCCGTCCTCGATATAGATGCGGTTGACCTGCTTGCCCGCCGGGCCGGTCTGCTTGGTCACCAGCGTGCGCCCGAGCATCCGGCGCGCCTCCTCGGCGGCCTCTTCGACGGATTTGGCAAGGCGCACGCCGCCCGCCTCTCCGGCGCCGGGCTCCTTGAACGTGCCCTTGCCGCGCCCGCCCGCGTGAATCTGCGCCTTGACGACCCAGAGCGGCCCGTCGAGCGCGCCCGCGGCGGTCTTGGCCTCTTCACCGCGCAGGACCACGCGACCATCCGACACCGGCGCGCCAAAGGAACGCAGGAGCGCCTTGGCCTGATACTCGTGGATATTCATGAAACTGTCCCGTTTTGCTGCGATTACCACAGGTATAGGCACAGATTCGCGCGCGCATTAAATGGTTTTTTGCGCTTTCAGGGCAATTCGGGCAATTTTCCGGGTTTTGTGATCACAGCGGTAAATCGTGTGATCACAAATACTTCGGTGCGGAAAACAGACCCTTGTAAAACAGCCGGGGCTGGAAAGTATCCAGCCCCGGCCCATCTTCAGCGATCAATCTGTCAGGCGAGCGAGCCGTCGATCCCCTTGCAGGCGTCCACGAGACCCTTCACCGCGTCAACGGATTTGTCGAACATCGCCTGCTCTTCCTTGTTGAGCCTGATCTCGACGATGCGCTCGATGCCGCCCTCGCCGATCACCGAGGGCACGCCGACATACATGCCCTTGACCCCGAATTCGCCGGCGCAATGGGCGGCGCAGGGCAGGACGCGCTTTTGATCCTTGAGATAGGCCTCGGCCATCTCGATCGCGGCGGTCGCGGGGGCGTAAAAGGCCGAGCCGGTCTTGAGCAGGCCGACGATCTCGGCACCGCCGTCGCGGGTGCGTTGCAGGATCGCGTCGAGCCTGTCCTGCGTGGTCCAGCCCATCTCGATCAGGTCCGGCAGCGGGATACCTGCCACGGTGGAATAGCGCACCGAGGGCACCATCGTATCGCCATGTCCGCCGAGCACGAAGGCCGACACGTCGCGCATCGACACGCCGAATTCGAGGCTGAGGAAATGGCGGAACCGTGCGCTGTCGAGCACGCCGGCCATGCCGCAGACCTTGTTCGCGGGCAGACCCGAGAATTTCTGGAGCGCCCAGACCATCGCGTCGAGCGGGTTGGTGATGCAGATCACGAAGGCGTCGGGCGCGTTGGCGGCGATGCCTTCACCCACGGATTTCATGACCTTGAGGTTGATCCCCAGAAGATCATCGCGGCTCATCCCCGGCTTGCGCGGGACACCGGCGGTGACGATGCAGACGTCCGCCCCGGCGATATCGGCATAGTCCTGCGTGCCCTTGAGATGGGCGTCAAAGCGTGCGGACGGGCCGGATTCGGCGATGTCGAGCGCCTTGCCTTCGGGGGTGCCTTCGGCGATGTCGAAAAGCACGACGTCGCCGAGTTCCTTGAGCGCCGCGAGATGGGCGAGCGTACCGCCGATCTGTCCGGCGCCGATCAGCGCGATCCTTGGTCTGGCCATTGGAATTGTCTCCGTGGGTTGCAAAGCTGCGGCAGGGCGTAGTCCGATTTGCCGCCCCATGCAAGCCTGCCGCACTGCGGCGCATTGGGGTGGCCCATGTTTGTATGCGGCAGTATGCTGTAAAAGCCGCGCCACACCGGAGGGTTAGGGGAATGGACATTACATGGGGGCTGTTTGCCGCCGGGGCGGTCGCGGCGCTGTTCGCGGGTGTCTCAAAAGGCGGATTCGGCTCTGGCGCGGCGTTTGCGGGGGCGGCGATTCTGGCGCTGGTGGTGCCGCCGGGAATGGCGCTCGGGATCATGCTGCCGCTGTTGATGCTGATCGACGTGGCCACGCTGCGGCCCTATTGGCGGCAATGGGGCGCGCGCGAGACGGCGCTGCTGATCCTTGGGGGGCTGCCCGGCGTGGCGCTGGGTGCGGCGTTCTACCGGGTCGCCGACCCGGATCTGCTGCGGCTTCTGATCGGGGCGATCGCGCTCGGCTTTGTCGGCTGGCAGGTGGCGCTGCGCTCCGGCGCGATCCGTGGCGCGGCGCGGCCCCTGCCGGGCTGGAGCGGCCTGCTGGCCGGGCTGGTGGCCGGGTTCACCAGCTTCGTCAGCCACGCGGGCGGGCCGCCGGCGGCGGTCTACCTGCTGTCGCGGGGTTTGGGAAAGACCGGCTACCAGGCGAGCACGGTGGCGCTTTTCTTTGTTCTCAACATCGCCAAGGCGGTACCTTACGGCTTTCTCGGGCTGTTCACCGCAGAGACGTTGCGCATCGACCTGATGCTGGCGCCGGTGGCGCTGCTGGGGGCGTGGATCGGGGTGCGCGCACACCGGGCGGTGCCGGAGCGCGTGTTCTTCGCGATCACCTACGTGCTGCTGACCGTGACGGGGGCCAAACTGGTGATGGACGGGCTGTGACGCCCGGTCAGGCGTCGTTGCCCGGCTTGGGCAGGCTGTCGGCCACCGCCTCGTAGCCCTGCCCGGCGGCGACCAGGCACGTGATGCCATTGGTGCCGGTCACGGTGATGGTCCAACTGCCCGAAGCGGCGGAGGCGAACACCTCGACCACCGCGTTGTTGGCCCCGAGACCCATCGACTGCCGGGTTTCGCCATACGCCTCGGCAAGGCGCTGCACCACCGTCTCTCGCGGGGCGCAGCGGCCCGATTGCGCCGCCGCGGGCGCGGCCAGCAGGCTGGCGAGGGCCGTGGTCAGGCCCAGATTTCTTGCGATCATCGTCATACCCTTTCCCGTCCTGGTCCCTGCCGTCGCGGCAAAGCATGGCGGGCGAGGCGTGAAGACTTGGTTAACGAAGGGTAACGGGGCGCACGGATGCTGCCGGATGCTGCGCCGCGGCGGAAAAGCGCTTGAAGTTTTGCAGCGAAAAATGGCATTCCTGCGCAAGATTGTTACCTCTCAGTGCAAGGACAGATCATGGCCAGCCCCTCCCATCCCTATCGCTCGGTGCTCTATATTCCCGGGTCGAAACAGCGCGCGCTGGACAAGGCGCGCGACCTGCCGACCGATGCGATCATCTTCGATCTGGAGGATGCCGTCGCCCCCGACGCCAAGGCCGAGGCGCGCGAAACGCTGGTGGCGGCGCTGCGGCACGGCGGCTATGGCAAGCGCGCGCGGATCGTGCGGATCAACGCGCTGACCACCGAATGGGGGCTGGAGGACGCCCGCGCGCTCTGTGAGGCGGGGCCCGACGCGATCCTGCTGCCCAAGGTCAACACCCAATCGGATATCGACAACCTCACCGAGGTGATCGGCCCCGACCTGCCGGTCTGGACCATGATGGAGACGCCGGTGAGCGTGTTCAACGCGCGCGAGATCGCGGCGCACCGGCAGGTGACGGGGCTGGTGGCGGGCACCAACGACCTGACCAAGGATCTCGGCTGCCGGGTGCGGGCCGACCGGCTGCCGCTGATGGCGGCGTTGCAGATGATCGTGATGGCGGCGCGGGCGGCGCGGATCGTGGCGGTGGACGGGGTCTATAACCGGTTCCGCGACGGTGACGGGCTCAAGGCGGAATGCGAGCAGGGGCGCGACCTCGGCTTTGACGGCAAGACGCTCATTCACCCCGCGCAGATCGAGATCTCCAATACCGCCTTTGCCCCCACCAATTCCGAGATTGAACTGGCCGAACGGCAGATCGCGGCATATGAAGAAAGCCGGGCCTCGGGACAGGGGATCGCGGTGGTGGACGGGCAGATCGTCGAGAACCTGCACATCGTCGCGGCGCAGCGAATCCTCGACCGGGCGCAGGCGATACGCGACATGGCAGCGGAGTAGCGACCTATGGCTTACCTCATCCTCGGGCTGATCCTCTGGACGGCGGCGCATTTGTTCAAGCGGGTGGCCCCCGAGTTACGCGCCCGGATGGGAACCGCCGGCAAGGCGCTGGCGGCGGTCGGTATCCTGGCCGGTCTGGGGCTGATGATCTATGGCTACCGGCAGGCGGAATTCGTCAACATATGGTTTCCGCCCGCCTGGACCGTGCATCTCAACAACCTGATGATGCTGGCGGCGGTATTCCTCTACGGCATGAGCGCGACCAAGGGGCGGCTGCGGGGCGCGATGCGCCACCCGCAACTGACCGCCGTCAAGGTCTGGGCGGTGGCGCATCTCTTGGTCAATGGCGATCTGGCCTCGCTGATCCTGTTTGGCGGGCTGCTGGCCTGGGCGGTGCTGGAAGTGGTGGTCATCAACCTCTCCGAGGCGTGGGAGCGCCCGCAACCGGGCGAGGCAAGGCGCGACATCATCCTGGTGATCATTACCGTGGTGCTGTTCCTTGCCATGACCTTTGTCCACAACTGGCTGGGCGTCTGGCCATTCCCGGGATAAGGCGATGAAACTCTACCGTTTTCTCAGCGCCGACGACACGTCGGCTTTCTGCCACAAGGTGACGGCCGCCCTCAATGACGGCTGGGCGCTCTACGGTGATCCCACCTATGCCTTCGACGCGGCCAATGGCGTGATGCGCTGCGGGCAGGCCGTGGTGAAGGAGAAAGAGGGCGCGTATGCGCCCGACATGAAGCTGGGAGAGCAGTGACGATGAAGACCAATCCGGGCCGGTTTTTCGAGGATTACACCCTCGGCGAGGTGATCCGCCACGCGGTGCCGCGCAGCATCTCGGGTGGCGAGCGCGCGCTCTACCACGCGCTCTATCCGGCGCGGCATGCGCTCTATTCCTCGAACGAGTTTGCCCGTGCGAGCGGGTTGCCCGACAGCCCGATCGACGACATGGCGGCGTTTCACATCGTGTTCGGCAAGTCGGTGCCGGATATCTCGCTCAATGCGGTGGCGAACCTGGGCTATGCCGAGGCGCGCTGGCTGCGCCCGGTCTATCCCGGCGATACGCTGCGCAGCCAATCCGAGGTGATCGGGCTCAAGCAGAATTCATCCGGCAAGACCGGGGTGGTCTATGTGCGCACCACCGGATTCAACCAGCATGAGCTGCCGGTGATGGAATTCGTGCGTTGGGTGATGGTGCGCAAGAACAGCCCCGATGCGCCCGCGCCCGAGGCGGTGGTGCCCGAGACGGCGGCGGTGGTGGACCCGGGCGATCTGGTGATCCCGGCGGGGCTCGATTTCAGCACCTACGATTTCGGGCGGGCGGGCGAGCCGCACAGGCTGGGCGATTACGAGATCGGAGAGCGGATCGACCATGTCGACGGCGTGACCATCGAGGAAGCCGAGCACATGATGGCGACGCGGCTGTGGCAGAACACCTCGAAGACGCATTTCGACGCCACGCCGCGCGCCGATGGCAAGCGGCTGATCTATGGCGGGCACGTGATCTCGATGGCGCGGGCGCTGTCGTTCAATGGCCTCGCCAACGCGCAGATGATCGCCGCGATCAACGCCGGCAGCCACGCCAACCCGTGCTTCGCGGGCGACACCGTGCGCGCATGGTCCGAGGTGCTGGACCGCGCCGAGGTGGATGCGCCGGGGGTGGGCGCGCTGCGCCTGCGACTGGTGGCCACCAAGGGGGGCGCGCCGTTCACGCTCAAGGGCGAGGACGGCAAGTACCTCTCCAACGTCCTGCTCGACCTCGATTACTGGGCCTTGATGCCGGTCTGAGCCGGCCCGGTCAGAGGTGGCGCAGGATCGCCTTCAACTCGGGCTCGCGCACCAGCTTGGCGGCCTTTTTCGCCGGCACCCAGGCGCGCTTGCGCTGTCCGGCCTCGGGGAACCGGTCGGCCAGATCGCCCTTGCGGAGCCGCACCTTGTAGAGATGCGCGACGATCGGGACCACGCTGTCATCCTCAAGCGCCTTGTCGTAAAAGAATTGGCCGACGCGGCGCGCCTTGTCGGCCCCGGCGCGCACGCCCGCCTCTTCCCAGGCCTCGCGCATGGCCGATTGCGCATCGCTCAGCCCCTTGATCGGCCATCCCTTGGGCACGATCCAGCGCCCGGTGTCACGGCTGGTGATGAGCAGCACCTC
Source organism: Roseovarius ramblicola (assembly GCF_042430665.1). Classification (NCBI taxonomy): domain Bacteria; kingdom Pseudomonadati; phylum Pseudomonadota; class Alphaproteobacteria; order Rhodobacterales; family Roseobacteraceae; genus Roseovarius; species Roseovarius ramblicola. Next base: position 236,457 of record NZ_JBHMEC010000003.1, read on the forward strand.
CTTGCGACCCGTTTCCTTGCGCCAGCACAGCGCCGCCACCTGCCGCTCGGGCGGATAGGCGGTGCGCGCGCCTGAGCGCTCGGTCACGGTTTGCATCTTTACCATCTGGTCTGCCCTGCCCGGCGTGTTCGCGTTTCTTGGTCTATGGCCTTAAAGGTTATGCGAAAATCGGGCGCTTTGCAATTCAACGCGTGTTTCGCGGCTTGGCCCGCAGGGTCGGGTCGGCCTCGGTCGGATCCTCGGGCCAGGGGTGGCGGGGATAGCGCCCGCGCATGTCCTTGCGCACATCGGCGTAGGAGGTGGCCCAGAAGCCGGGAATGTCGGTGGTGGTCTGCACCGGCCGCTGCCCCGGCGACAGCAGTGTGACGCGCAGGCGCCGCCCGGCCACCATCGGGTGTTCGGTCTGGCCGAACATCTCCTGCAGGCGCAGGGTGATCTCCGGCTCCTCGCTGGAATAGTCGATGGGGATTCTCCGGCCCAAAGGCGTCGTGAAATGCGCCGGTGCCGCGCGGTCGAGCGCCTGCATCTGCTCCCACGTCAGCCGCGCGCGCAGCGCGTCGAGCATGTCGAACGCCTTCCAGTCCTGCGCCGTCCTCACACCGCCGAGAAAGGGCAGAAGCCATGTCTGGAGCGTGTCCATCAGCGCCGCCTCGCCCATGTCGGGCAGGTCCGGCATGGCCGCGCGGCAGAGCGTGACGCGCGCAGCGAACCGGCGGGCTGCACCGGTCCAGTTCAGCCCGAGGTCGCGCACCCCGTCGAGCATGGCCCGCGCGACCGCCTCTTGCGGCGGATCCTTCCAGACCCGGTCATCGAGAACCAGCGCGCCGAACCGTTCCTGCTGCCGGGCTGTCACCCGCCGCGCGCGGCGATCCCAGGCGCAGACATCCTGCCAGCCGAACCGGTCGCCGTAGAGATCGCGCAACTCCGCCTCGCCGATCGCGATGGCCTGCCGGATGCGGGCCTCGCGCGGGTCGCCGTCGAGATCGGTCGCAACGATGAGCCGGGCGCCGGACATCGGGTCACCCTCGGGCATCACCGCCCCCTTGCCACCCGACAGCACGTAGCGGGGCGCGTCGCCCTTGCGGCGCAGGCCGATGCGGTCGGGATAGGCCAGCGCGGCGCACTCCGCGTCGCTCATCGCGGTCTGCGTGCTCCCGGTCCGGCGCGCCAGGCGCTTTGCCTCGGCGCGGATACGTTCGACCGCCCCGCGATTGGCGGGGTGCGGATGGCGCTCGGCATAGGCGCGGGGATCGCGGATGGCGGCCATGCGCAGCGACAGGTCCACCGGCGCGCCGCGCGCCAGCGGGTCGCGGTCCGCCAGCAGCGCGGCCATGGGCGCGGCGCCGGGGCCGGCCACGGCCAGCATATGCGCCAGACGCGGATGCAGCGGCAGCGCGGCCAGCGCGCGCCCGTGATCGGTGATGAGGCCGCGCCCGTCGAGCGCGCCCAGCATTCTCAGCAAGCCCTGCGCCTCCGAAAAGCTGCCGGGATTGGGCGGCGTGAGAAAGGGCAGCGCGCCGGGCTCCGCCCCCCAGAGCGCCAGGTCGAGCGCCAGCCCGGCGAGGTCGGCGGCCTCGATCTCCGCGGGCGGAAAGGGGGCGAACGCGCCCTCCTCTCCGCGCGTCCAGAACCGGTAGCAAACGCCCTCGGCCACCCGCCCCGCGCGGCCCGCGCGCTGCGTGGCCTCGGCGCGGGTGACCCGTTCTGTCACCAACCGCGACATGCCCGAGCCGGGATCGAACCGCGCCCGCCGCGCGCGGCCCCCGTCCACCACCACGCGGATATCCTCGATCGTGAGCGATGTCTCGGCGATGGCGGTGGCGAGCACGATCTTGCGGCCCTCGGCGCAGGGCGCGATGGCGGCGCGCTGCGCGGCAAAGTCCATCGCGCCGAACAGCGGGCGCAGGTGGCAATCGGACGGCAGCCGGTTCCTGAGCAGCGCCTCGACCCGCCGGATTTCCCCCTCACCGGGGAGAAAGACCAGCACGCCACCCTGCGTTTCTGCCACCGCGAGTTCCACCAGATCGGCCACGCCCTCCTCGACGCGCGCGCGCCTGGGGCGCGGCCGGTCGAGCCAGCGGGTTTCGACCGGAAAGCTGCGTCCCTGCGAGGTGATCACCGGCACATCGCCCATCAGCCGCGCCACCGGTTCGGCATCGAGCGTGGCCGACATCGCCAGCAGGATCAGGTCCTCGCGCAGCGCGCCCGCCACCTCCAGGCTGAGCGCGAGGCCCAGATCGGCGTTGAGCGAGCGCTCGTGGAACTCGTCGAAGATCACCGCGCCCACGCCGGGCAGGTCCGGCTCGGACTGGATCATGCGGGTGAGAATGCCCTCTGTCACCACCTCGATCCGCGTCGCCCCGGAGACTTTCGCCTCCCCCCGGATGCGATAGCCCACGGTCTCGCCGACGGCTTCGCCGAGGCTCTGCGCCATGCGTTCGGCGGCGGCGCGGGCGGCGAGGCGGCGCGGCTCCAGCATCACGATGCGGCCCGCCGTGAGCCCCGCGCGCAGCATCCCGAGCGGCACCACGGTGGTCTTGCCCGCGCCCGGCGGGGCCTGCAAAACCGCCCGCCCACGCGCCCGCAGCGCATCGAGCAGGTCGGGGATGGCGTCATGAATTGGCAGGCTCTCGGACATGCCCCCTTTTCGGACAGCGGCGCGCGCTTGGCCAGAGGGCCCGCGTGGGTTTCTTTTTGGTTCAAATACTCAAGCCACCGCCCGTGGCGCGCGCAGCGGCTTGAGTATTTGGAACAAGAAGAAACACGCGGCGCGCGCCCCGGTCTGGACATTGCCCGCGTCGCCAAGGCATGAAGGCGGGAACGGATCAGGCAACCCGGCGGGCGCATGGATATCGAGGACCTTGGCGAACGGATCATCGCTGGCGACCGGCGGGCGCTGGCGCAGGCGATCACTCTGATCGAGAGCGGGCGCGCCGATCACCGGGCGCAGGCCACCGAGCTTCTCGAAGCGGTGCGCGGCACCGGGCGCGAGGCGATCCGGATCGGCCTCTCGGGCACGCCGGGGGTGGGCAAGTCCACCTTCATCGAGAGCTTCGGCCTGATGCTGACCGGGCAGGGCCTCAAGGTGGCGGTGCTGGCGGTCGATCCGTCCTCGGCGCGCTCGGGCGGCTCGATCCTCGGCGACAAGACGCGGATGGAGCGGCTGAGCCGCGCGCCGGGCGCGTTCATCCGCCCCTCGCCCAGCCGCAGCCATCTGGGCGGCGTGGCGCGGCGCACGCGCGAGGCGGTGGCGCTGTGCGAGGCGGCGGGCTTTGACGTGGTGCTGATCGAGACGGTGGGCGTGGGACAGTCCGAGACGGTGGTGGCCGAGATGTCCGACATCTTCGTGCTGCTCATGGCCCCGGCGGGCGGCGACGAGTTGCAGGGCGTGAAGCGCGGCATCATGGAGATCGCCGACCTGATCCTCGTCAACAAGGCCGATGGCGACCTGAAGGCCGCGGCACAGCGGACGCGTTCGGATTATGCCGGGGCGCTGCGGCTGTTGCGCAAGCGCGCGCAGGATCCCGAGGGCTTTCCCAAGGCGATCTGCGTCTCGGCTTTGCAGGATGACGGGCTCGTGGAGGCGTGGGACGAGATGCGCGCGCTCATCGAGTGGCGCCGGGACGAGGGCCATTTCGCCGCCCGTCGCGCGGCGCAGGCGCAAAGCTGGTTCACCGAGGAATTGCGGCAGGGGTTGCTGGCGCGGCTCGACGCGCCGGAGGCGCGCGCCGAGATGGAGCGCTATGCGCGGGCCGTGGCCGAGGGCGGAATAACCCCCGCAGCGGCGGCCACCGAGATGCTGGAGAAGCTGGGCCGCTGAACCGGTTCAGCCCCCCGGCTCGCGCAGGTAGACGCCCTCGGGCAGGTCGAGCGCCGCGCCGAGGTCGCGCATCTGGCTCATCGACAGGGTGATTCGCAGCACATTGTCGGTGCGCGGGTCGTATTGCTCGACGGTCACGCATTCCTCGAAGGCGTTGACGACGACATCTTCCTTGAGGGGTGCGGCCCCCTCGTCGACGAGGGTGATGACGGTCGAGTCGAACTCGTGCTCGATGGAAAACATGGGATCAGGCTACCCGTTCGGCGGCGGATTGCAAACCTGTCATATGCTGCGCGTCTGGGGCTGGCAGGCGGGCGAGAGCCTGCTAGAAGGCGGGTATCGTGATCGCCCCGAGGAGCCCTCCCGATGCGCTGGATCGCCTGTCTTGCCCTTGGCCTTGTCACCGCCTGCGTGGAGGTGACCGGGCCCGCGCCCGCGCCGCGGCCCGCCGCCGCGCGCGCGGCCCCCGAGGTCACGCGCGCGAAGGTGGAGCAATTCCTGACCGTGGTTCAGCGGGTGGAGCCGGTGGCCGAGAGCACCTGCCGCGCCCGCGCGCCGCGCGCCAATTGCGATTTCCGCATCGTGGTGGACGATCGGCCCGGCCAGCCGGTCAACGCCTATCAGACGCTCGACCGGAGCGGGCGGCCGATCGTCGCCTTCACGCTGCCGATGATCGGCGCGGTCCGCAATGCCGACGAGCTGGCCTTTGTCATGGGACACGAGGCGGCGCATCACATCGCGGGCCACATCCCGCGCCAACAGCAGAGCGCGATGGCGGGGGCGGTGATCCTCGGCGGGATCGCGGCGATCACGGGGGCCGGGCAATCGGTGGTCGACGGGGCCGTCGATCTCGGGGCCGGTGTCGGCGGGCGGGTCTTTTCCAAGGAGTTCGAGCTTGAGGCGGATGCGCTGGGTACGGTGATCGCGCATCGCGCGGGCTATGATCCGGTGCGCGGAGTGGCATTCTTTTCGCAGATTCCCGATCCCGGCAACCGGTTCCTCGGGACGCATCCGCCCAATGCACAGAGGGTCGAGACGGTGCGCCGGCGGGCGGCGCAACTCTGACCGCCTGCGCGCCTTGACCTGGATCAAGGTCCGGCGGACGTGCGGGTGGCATGGTGCCCCCGGAACGTCAGGGAGATTCGCCATGCAATCCAGCCGTACACTCAAGCGTCATGCCGATCTTGTGGACCGCATGGCCACGACGCAGGGCGTCGATCTGGAAGAAACCATGATGGCCGGGCATCTGACCCCGGGAGAGCTGGGCGAGGCGGTTCTGGCCTGCACCGGCTGTGCCGCGCCCGGGGCCTGCGAGCACTGGCTCGACAGCCACGAGGCGGGCGAGGCGGCACCGGCCTATTGCCGCAACGCCGACCTTCTGGCCGATCTGGCCGCACGATCCGGGCACTGACCCCGCAGAGTCAAAGCGCCGCGGCGACCGCGGTGTTGATCCCGATGAAGAAGCAGGCCGAGGCCAGCGCCACGAAGGTGTGCCAGATGGCGTTGGCGAAGCGCAGGCTCTCCCACGCGTAGAAGATCACGCCGACCGAGTAGAGCAGCCCGCCGCCGACGATGAACGCGAGGCTGACGCCCGGCAGCACGCCCGATAGCGGCATGATCAGCGCCACACCCGCCCAGCCCAGCAGCATATAGGGCAGCCAACCGGTGGTCATCGCGCCGCGCGGCATGCGCAGCTTGCCAAGCGCGCCGAGGCCGGCGCAGAGCCACACGCCCGCCAGTACGGCATATCCGAAGGCGCTGCCGAGCAGGATGCCCAGCGGCGTGAAGGTGCCCGCGATCTTGACATAGATGGCCGCGTGATCGAGCCGCCGCAGCAGCGGGCGCAGCGGCGTGTGCGCGAGCAGGTGATAGGCCGCCGAGGCGGCCAGCATCGCCAGCAGCGACAGCGAGTAAACCGTGATGGCGAGGAAGGTGACCCCGTCCATGTCGAGCGCGAAGACGGAATAGACCGCCGCGACCCCCGCCAGCGCCGCGACCAGACCGCCGATATGAACCACACCATCTGCGATGCGTTCGGCCGGGGTATAGAGCGGGTAGGGCATCTTCGTCATTCCTGCATGATGACATCATCTTGCGATCATTTCCTTAATAACCGCCAAATCCGGCCATCATGCGGCGTGATCGGGGCCGGAGCGGTGCATCCGTGCAACATGCCGCGCGTAGAGCCGGGGTGCCAGCACGCGCTCGTAGACGAAATGCGCGGCGTGGCGCAGCCCCGGCAGCGCCACGATCCGGGCCAGCCAGCGGTAGCGCGGCAGCGCGCGCCACAGCGCGACAAAGGCATCCACCCCCGACAGCACTTGCCCGCCCTGCCGCACATGCAACCGCCGCGCCGCGGCGTCGGCGTCGATGCCCCAGTCGGCAAGATCGCGGGTGTTGAGATCGTGGAAGGACACGGCCAGGCCGCGTGCCTCCGAACAGGCACGGTAATGCTCGATCTCGGCGCGGCAGACGGGACAGCGCGCGTTGTAGAGGACATCGGTTCCGGTCGTGTCGATCATGCCATGGTATCTATGCCGGTCCGGCACCGGGCCAAGTCAAAAAATCGGTGTGTTACAGGCGGACCAGTTGAACAAGTGGTGCCCGGGGGCGGAGGTCTTTCTCCGTTGTGTTCCCGTTACAGGCACCGCATCAGCTGGTAACTCCAGCAAAACAAGGGCTATCAGCATCAGAGAGTCCCCGTCAACAGGCACCATCTGGTCTACGATATGTGACCTGCCACGGGATTTTTCCTCCATTTGGAATTAGAGTCCGACCCAACGAAGGGACGGACCAT
>NZ_JBHMEC010000004.1:0-71081 GCF_042430665.1 Roseovarius ramblicola
GTCAACGTGACCAACCGTCCCGATGTTCACATGCGGCTTCGAACGGTCAAACTTTTCCTTCGCCATCTCTCTGGGCACCTTGTCAGTTGGGGGGCCGCCGGGCCCGGTTCTTGCTCCGCGCGCCGTTTAGGGGGTTACAGGGGAAAAATCAAGCGGCACATGGGCGTTTTGGCGTGACAGATGCGGCCGGTGCGGCCCCGTGGTCACGCCTCCGGCCCGGCCTCATCATCGCCCGCCGGCACCGCCTCTGCCGCGGGCTCCTCCGCCGCATCGGCGGCAGGCTCCTCCGCGGCTTTTTTAGTCGGCCGTCCCGAAAACAGGCCGATCTTTTCCTTGGCGGGCCGCCCGTCATCCTCGAACCATCCGAGGTTGTCGTTCTGACGGTTGAGCCAGGTCTCGATCAGCTTGGCGGCGTTGCGGCTGAGATGCTCCATCTGCACCTCCTTGCTCTGCGTCAGCCCAGAGCCGATCACCGTCCGGGGCGAGATGGACTCGAGCACGGTGACGAGTTCGGGCTTTTCGTTGAGCTTGCGGCCCGCCGCGTCATCCCACACGGTCACGTTGAGAATCAGCGCCGATTTCGGCGAGGCCACCACCGGCACACCGGGGACCGCGAGCACGTAGCCCTCCACGCTCACCCCGAGGTGATAGAGCTTCGAACCCTCGTAGCGGGTGAAGCGGTCGGTGATCGCCTTTGTCACCGAGTCGATCCACTCCTGCTTGCCCGCCTCGCGCGAGGCCGGCCCCTTCGTCAGGTTCGGGGCCACCACGACATTGTGGCCAAGCCGGAAATTGCCCAGATAAACCGGTTTCTCGTCGAGATCGTTGGCATTGGTGCAGGCGGTGACGGCCAGAAGGCCGATAATGGCCATGAAACGACGCATGTTATGCCCCCGGGGCGTGGTAATTCCAAGATCCATAGCGCAGCCCGGGCCGCAGCGCAACGATTTGCCGCCCGCCCCGCGACGCCCTATATCGCGGATGATAGCCGGAGACCCTTCGATGACCGACGCACCCGCCGAAACAGCCCCGCCGCGCACCCCCGTGCGCGTGCCCCTCGTGACCGAGCCGCTCGGGGTGATGGGTTCGCTGCGCGCGGCGCGCGAGAACGTGCTGTCGATCATCCCCGATATCGCCACAAGGCAGCCGATGGTCTCGGGCCGCACCGGCAAGCGCTGGCACATGGTGACGGACCCGGACGCGATCCGCCGGATGCTGCTGGAAAACCTCGACAATTACCCCAAGTCGCTGGTCACCAAGAACCTGTTGCGCCCCGCCATCGGCGAGTCGCTGTTCATCGCCGAGGGCGCGCATTGGCGCTGGCAGCGGCGCACCGCCGCGCCGGTGTTCTCGCATCGCAACGTGATGAACCTCGCGCCGGTGATGACCGCCGCCGCGCGACGCAGCGCCGACCGCATCGCCGCCGCGGGTCCGCGCGCGGTGGACGTGGCCGCCGACATGGTGCGTACCACCTTCGACGTGATCGCCGATGTCACCTTTTCCGGCGACGGCATGTTCGACGCCGACGGCGTGCATCGCGGCATCGACGCCTATATCGCCGAGGCGGGGCGCGTCTCGCTCTTCGACATCCTCGGGCTGCCCGACTGGGTGCCGCGTCCCGGACGCCTCATGGCCGGGGGCGCGGTCAGGGATATGAAGCGCGTGGCCGACGAGGCGGTCGAGGCGCGCCGCGCGCGCGGCCCCGAGGGCGTGCCCGACCTGCTCGACCTGCTTCTCGACGGCGAGGACCCCGAGACAAAGCGGCGGATGAACACCGCCGAGTTGCGCGACAACCTGCTGACCTTCATCGTCGCGGGCCACGAGACCACGGCCCTCACGCTGGGCTGGTCGCTCTACCTCTGCGCCTTCGACCAGGAGGTGCAGGACCGCGCCCGCGCCGAGGCGCGCGCCGTGCTCTCGGGCGATGCGGCCACCGGCGACGACGTGGCGCGCCTGCCCTTCATCCGGCAGATCATCGACGAGGCGTTGCGCCTCTACCCGCCGGCGGGCATGGTGTCGCGCACGGCGATGGCGGCCGATACGCTCTGCGGGCGCGAGATCAGGCCCGGCGATACGGTCATCCTGCCCATCTACGCCCTGCACCGCCACCACATGCTGTGGGACAATCCCGACGCCTTCCGCCCCGACCGCTTCGCCGACCGCAAGGCGATGCCGCGCTATGCCTACCTGCCGTTCGGCGACGGGCCGCGCATCTGCATCGGGGCCAGTTTCGCGCTTCAGGAGGCGGTGATCATCCTCGCCACGCTGCTCGCCCGGTTCCGCTTCACCCCGGTGCCGGGGCGCGACCCGGACCCGGTGATGATCCTGACGCTGCGCCCGCAGGGCGGCGTCTGGCTGATGGCAGAGGAGGTGTGACGGGGCGGCCGGACCCCCGCCCTCACCCTACCCGGTAGGGCAGCACCCCGCGCTCGTCGGGGGTGACCTGCAAGCGCCGCTCCAGCGGCGGGACCGAGCGCTGATGGCACTCGGTGCGCTCGCAAATGCGGCAGGAAATCCCGATCGGCTCGAAGGCGCGGGCATTGGTCACGTCCAGGTCGTCGGCATAGACCAGATCGCCCGCGTGCTTGATCTCGCACCCAAGCGCGATGGCAAAGCGGCGCACCGGCGCGCCGAAGCTGCCCCCCGGTTTGCTGACATCGCAGGCGAGGCTGATATAGCGCACCCCGTCGGGCGTCTCGGCCAGTTGCCGCAGGAAGCGCCCCGGCGTCTCGAACGCGCGATGCACGTTCCACAACGGGCACGCGCCGCCGAACCGGGCGAATTGCAGCCGCGTCGCCGAATGGCGCTTGGTGATCGTGCCCGCCTGATCGACCCGGACAAAGAAGAACGGGATGCCCTTGGCCCCCGGGCGTTGCAGGGTCGAGAGCCGGTGGCATACCTGCTCGATCGACGCGCCGAAGCGCAGCGCCAGCACCTCCAGATCATGTCGCACGGTCTGCGCCGTGCGCAGGAACGCGCCATAGGGCATGAGCGCGGCCCCGGCGAAGTAATTGGCCAGCCCCATCTTGGCGATAGCCCGCGCGCCGTCGGACTGGAATCGCGCGAAATCGAGCGTCGCCTCCAGCAGGTTGTCCTGCGTGAGCAGCGCCAGTTGCAGCAGAAGCTGAAACCGCCGCGTCTCGGCGGGCACGCGCGCCGACAGCGCCAGCGTGCGGCTCTCGCGGTCGAAATGGCGCAGCGTGGAGGTGTCGGCCTCGGTCACGCCGATGCCCATGTCCCGCAGCCGCGCGCGCGCCAGCGCCTCGATCCCGCCCGGTCCCGCGCCCTCGGCCAGCCGCTCGGCGGCGCGGTCCACCGCGTCGATGTAGTTGTCGCAATAGTGAAAGAAATCGCGCACCTCGTCCCAGGGGCTCGCCGGGCTGCGCGCATCCTCGCGCCCCAGCGCCTCGTCGAGGCTCGCCAGCCGCTCGTGGGTCTGCCGGTAGGCGCGGTGCAATTCGAGAAACGCCCGCGCCAGCGCCGGCGCGTTCGAGGCGGTGAGCCGCAGATCGGCCAAGGGGGGCGGTTCGGCGCCGAACACCGGGTCGGCCAGAGCCTCGCGCATGTCCGACACCAGCCGCTCGGCATCGCCGGTGGACAGCTCGGTCACGTCAAAGCCGAATTCCTGCGCCAGTGCCAGCACCACCGTGGTAGAGACCGGCCGGTTGTTGTTTTCCATCTGGTTGAGATACGGTAGCGAAATCCCCAGTTTCGCGGCGAAATCCTTTTGTGTCAGCGCCAGCCTCTGGCGCGTCTCGCGCAGCTTGGCACCGGCATAGAGTTTGCGCGTCGCCATGTCCCGGCCCTTCCTTCGCAGATTTGCGTCTCACGGAAGATAAGTTTGCAAACCGGTCGGAGCAAGCGCATTACCCAAGGCGAGCACACCTTGCCGCCATGGCTGTGGATAAACCGGGATATATCGAAATTTCAGCAGTGAAGTGGCCTCGACGCCCTGAAACAAGACTGCGTAGGTTGAGGGTTCGAAACTCAGACCCCGATCTTCGGTCCGGGGCATTCCAGCGGTTCGCGCGATTTCCGGACCTCGTAGAGTTCGGTCATCGGCGTTTCGCCCTCGAAACGCGCCACCAACCTCCCGGTTCGGCGCTCGAAGCTCCAGCATTGCGGATCGGGGCGGTTCTCGTAGACAAAGCAGATCAGCGGTCCTTCCGCGTACCAATGCCCCTCCTGACACTCGCCATCGAGAAACGACCACCGCACCCGCTGACCCGGCAGGTATTCCTCGGCTCCGTAAGGGTCTTCGCCCTCGGCACCGTAGTAAAAGGTGTGCCCGCGCGTGTAGGCGTCGAATTCCTCGGCGCTCATCTCGGCGTCGGCAGGACCGGCCAGCAGGGTCGCGATGGCAAGGAAAATCAGGCGCATAGGTTCAGCTTGCCAGATCGCCCGTCACCGCGCCACCGGTTTCGCGCCAGCGCGCGGCGCGCCGGTCCATCATCCGCCGCCAGAGCGGCGGCACCAGCGCCACCACCGCGCAGACCGGCAGCGAATGCGGCAGCACCGGCATCGCCTCGGGCGCAAGCTGCAGGGCAGGAAAGGGCCGCGAGGGTGTGACATGGTGGTCGGAATGGCGCGGCGCGTTCAGCGTCATGGCCGAGGAACACCAGTGCGGCGCGTTCCACGAATGGGCCGGGCCTACCGGCTCGGCGCGCCCGTTTGCAGCCTGTGCGCGGCGCAGGCCGTAATGCTGCACATAGTCCGACAGCAGGATCTGCGCCTGCGCATACCCCGCGATAACACCAAGAGAAACAACGCCTTGCCACGCCCATAGCGCCGCCGCCCCGGCCAGCATCGCCGCCGCCCCGGCAAGGTAGAGCGCGTAGGGATGCCGCCAGATCGCACCCCGATGGCGGCGCGTCTCGGCAGCCAGCCCGGCGCGGAAGGCACCCTGCCAGGCCCGCAGCGCGTAGCGGTAGAATCCTTCGCCGGGGCGCGCGCTGCTCGGGTCGGCAGGCGTGGCGACATGGACGTGATGGACGTGCAGATGCGCGCTCGCGTGATGGCCGAAAAGCAACGAGGTATAGATGAGCCGTCCCAGCCGCCGCTTGGCCCGCCCACTTCGATGGATCAATTCATGCGCCACCGGGTGCGCGATCTGCCCGGCCACCAGCCCCGCCGCCACCGCCAGCAGAACGCGTTCGAGGGTGTCGAGCCCACCTGCCCCGGCCACCCCGCGCAGCGCCAGCGCCAGCACGACGAAATGCCCCGCCCCGAGCGCCACGAGAAATCTGTCGCCGCCCGGAAACTCGGCCTGCGGATCGGCATTGACGATCCCGCGCGCCACGAACCGATCGAGGCAGAACACCAACACCGTGACAGAACCCAACGCCAGCCAGCCCCACGCCCCGCCCCAGAGCGCGGCGAATGCCGTCAGTACCAGCGGCAGGGATGCGGCGAGCGCGAAGAGAAACATGGGCGGCCCCCGGCCTTGCGAATTGCCTTTGTCCGGCACAGATTATCCTGCAAAGCATGGCGCGCCCAAGGCGCAAGCCGCGAAAACATGCGGCATTCGGTGCCGCAAAACGCATCCGGTGCGGCAAATGTCGTTTTTGGTCCCGCCACGACGCGGACATGGCGATATGGCTTCGTCAGCGACGCAGGAGGACAGCGCGATGGCACTCGACGAACGCAAGGGCGTCTGGAAATCCGGCAAGGGCAAGGGCCGGCGTACCCCCAAGGGCCGCCAGCTCGAGGATCAGGCGTGGGACGAGGTGCGTGCGCTGTTGGGCGATGGCCCCCGGCGGCGCGACCTGCTGATCGAATACCTGCACCTGATCCAGGACGAATACGGCCACCTCTCGTCCGCCCACCTGCGCGCGCTGGCCGAGGAAATGCGCATCGCACAGGCCGAGGTGTATGAGGTGGCGACGTTCTATGCCCATTTCGACGTGGTGAAGGAAGGCGAGACGCCGCCCCCCGCGCTGACCATCCGGGTCTGCGATTCGCTGAGTTGCGAGCTGGCCGGGGCGCAGGCGCTCAAGGCGGCGCTCGAAGACGGGCTCGACCCGGCGCAGGTGCGCGTGCTGCGCGCGCCCTGCATGGGCCGCTGCGACACCGCGCCGGTGCTGGAACTGGGCCACAACCATATCGATCACGCCACGCCGGAGAAGGTGCAGGCCGCGATCGTCGCCGGTGATACCCACGCCCATGTCCCGCAATATCAAACGTTTGCCGACTATACGTCAGGCGGCGGCTATGCCACCTTGCGGGCCCTGCGCCGCGAGGGCGATTTCGAGACCGTGCAGCAGACGCTGCTCGACGCCGGTCTTCGCGGGCTGGGCGGTGCGGGCTTCCCATCGGGAAAAAAATGGGGGTTCGTGCGCGCCGAGAAAGGGCCGCGCTACCTCGCCGTCAACGGCGACGAAGGCGAGCCCGGGACCTTCAAGGATCGCTTTTACCTCGAGCGGGAACCCCATGTTTTTCTTGAAGGAATGCTGATCGCAGCCTGGGCGGTAGAGGCCGAGCGTTGCTTTATCTACATGCGCGACGAATACCCCGCCGTTCTGGAGATTTTGCGTCGCGAAATCAAGGCGCTGGAAGACGAAGCTCTGATCGCGCCCGGCTATGTCGAGCTGCGCCGGGGTGCGGGTGCCTATATCTGCGGCGAGGAATCGGCGATGATCGAATCGATCGAGGGCAAGCGCGGCCTGCCGCGCCACCGCCCGCCCTTCGTCGCACAGGTGGGCGTCTACAACCGCCCCACGCTGGTCAACAACGTGGAAACGCTGCATTGGGTGACGCGCGTGCTGCGCGAGGGTGGCGAGATCCTGTCGGGCGTCGAAAAGAACGGTCGCAAGGGCCTGCGCTCCTACTCCGTCTCGGGGCGGGTGAAGACCCCCGGCGTGCACCTGCTGCCGGCAGGCTCGACCATCACCGACATCATCGAGGCGGCGGGCGGGATGCTCGACGGCCACACGCTCAAGGCGTATCAGCCAGGCGGGCCGTCCTCGGGCCTGCTGCCCGCGTCGATGGACGATATCCCGCTCGATTTCGACACGCTGCAACCGCACGGCACGTTCATCGGCTCGGCGGCGGTGGTGGTGCTGTCGGACCACGACCGCGCGCGGGACGCGGCGCTCAACATGCTGCGTTTCTTCGAGGATGAAAGCTGCGGGCAGTGCACGCCCTGCCGGGTGGGCTGCGAGAAGGCGGTCAAGCTCATGCAGGCCGACCGCTGGGATCAGCCGCTGCTGGAAGAGCTGTGCACGGCCATGGCCGACGCCTCGATCTGCGGCCTGGGACAGGCGGCACCCAATCCGATCCGCCTTGCCATGCGGCATTTCCCCGAGGAAATCTGAGGGCTGCGCGGGCTTCCATCCGCCGCCGATCCGCAGTAGGGATCGGGGCATCGGCGGCATGGAGGGCGCATGGCGTTTTTCTCGAAGCTCAAGGAACGGCTGTTCAAATCCTCGTCGAAGCTCGACGAGGGGCTCGACGCGATCGTGCAGGAGGGCGGCGACCCACCCGACCCGGAACCGCACCCCGACCCGGAACCGCGCCCCGAGCCGCCCATCATCCCGCCGCAACCCGACGAGACCCCGCCGCCCGCGCCGCGAGAGGCCCCGGTCGAGCGCCCCGAGGAGGTGCCGCCGCCGCCCTCCGAAGCCACGGCCACGCCCGCGCCGCTGGAAATCCCCATGGACCCGGCACCGGAAGCCCCGCGCGCCGGGTTTCTCGGACGGCTGTTTGGCCGAGGCGACGCGCGCGGTGCCCCGCGCCGGGTGCTTGACGATGACATGCTCGAAAGCCTCGAGGATCTGCTGATCACCGCCGACATGGGCGTCGACACCGCCGCCCGCGTCACCGCCAACATGGCCGAGGGGCGGATGGGGCAGCGGCTCTCGTCGCACGAGATCAAGTCGATCCTCGCGCAGGAGATCGCCCGCGTCATGGAACCCGTGGCGCGGCCCATGCCGCTCTACTCAAAACGCCCGCAGGTGGTGCTGGTGGTGGGTGTCAACGGCTCGGGCAAGACCACGACCATCGGCAAGCTCGCCAGCCAGTTCAAGGCGGCTGGAAAATCGGTGGTGATCGCGGCGGGCGACACGTTCCGCGCGGCCGCTGTCGAGCAGTTGCAGGTCTGGGGCGATCGCGCGGGCGTGCCGGTGATGACCGCGCCCGAGGGCTCGGACCCGGCGAGCCTCGCCTTCGATGCCATGATCCGTGCCGAGGCCGATGGCGCGGACCTGCTGATGATCGACACGGCAGGGCGATTGCAGAACCGCGCCGACCTGATGGAGGAGCTGGCCAAGATCGTCCGCGTGATCCGCAAGAAGGACCCGGACGCGCCTCACAACACACTGTTGGTTCTCGACGCCACGACGGGGCAGAACGCCCTGAGCCAGGTGGATATTTTCCTCAAACTCGCCGATGTCTCGGGGCTGGTGATGACCAAGCTCGACGGCACCGCCCGTGGCGGCGTGCTGGTGGCGTTGGCGGACAGGTTCGGCCTGCCCATCCATGCCATCGGCGTGGGCGAGCAGATCGACGATCTCGCCCCGTTCGACCCCGAGGAATTCGCCGCCGCCCTCACCGGTCTCGACAGCGAATGAACCGCCTGCGGGTTTCTACCTGGCGGAAATACTCCGGGGGGGTTGGCGGGCAGGCGCCCCAAGTGACGGCCCCCGCCGCATGAGCGCCTGGCTGATCTCTCTCGAAGGCACCGAGGCCGGCAGCCTGCTGGCCACCGCGCTGGCGGTGATGGCGGCGTTTCTGCACGCGGTGTTCGGCGCGCTGCAAAAGGGGCGGCACGATCCGTGGCTGAGCCGCGGCGCGATCGACGCCTCCTATTCGGCGATGGCCGCCCCCTTCGCGCTCTTCGTGGTGCCCTGGCCCGGGGCGCATATGTGGCCGATCTTCGCGGGCGCGGTGGTGATCCATGTCGGCTACAAGGTGTTGCAGGCGATGGCCTATTCGCGCGGCGCCTACACGGTGGTCTACCCGGTGGTGCGCGGCACCGGGCCGCTCTTTGCCGTGATCGGCGCGTGGCTGCTCTTTGGCGAGCGGTTCACGCCCGTGCAATGGCTGGGCGTGGCGGTACTGCTGACGGGTATCTACGGGCTGGCGATCTACAACCTGCGCTTCTACCCGTTGCAGCGCGACACGCGGCACATGGCGTTGGGGTTGGCGGTGGCGACGGGCCTTTTCGTGGCGCTCTACACCACCTATGACGCTTATGGCATCCGCGCCGCCGCCGATCCCTTTACCTTTCTCGCGTGGTTCTTCTTTCTCGACGGGCTGTCGATCCTGCCGATTGCGTGGGCCCGCTGGCGCGCGATGCCGGTGCGGCCCGCGCCCGGGCCGCTCGCCGTGCGGGGGGTGACGGGCGGCCTTGTCGCCTTTCTGTCTTTCGGCTCCATCATGCTCGCCACGCGGCTCGACAAGGTCGGCGAGGCGGCCGTGCTGCGCGAGACCTCGACAGTCTTTGCCGCACTGATCGGCTGGCTGGTGCTCAAGGAGACGGTGGGGCCGCGGCGGATCGCGCTGATGGGGTTGATCGCGGCGGGGGCGGTGATAGTTGAGTTCGGTGGCTGATGAAAAGGACAGGACGATGACCGAGACCCCGACGCCCCGATGGGCGAAACCGGCGCTGGAATTCGGCCCCGTCCTCGCGTTCTTCGTGGCCTATCTCTGGCTCAAGGACCGCAGTTTCGAGGTCGGCGGGCGCGAGTACGAGGGCTTTATCGTCGTTACCGCCGGGTTCATCCCGGTGTTCCTGCTGTCGATGGCGGCGCTGTGGCGGCTCACCGGGCATTTGAGCCGCATGCAGGCGATGACGGCGGTGCTGATCGTGGTGTTCGGCGGGCTGTCGGTGTGGTTCAACGATCCGCGCTTCTTCAAGATGAAGCCGACGATGATCTACCTGCTGTTCGGCGGCGTGCTGGGGGTCGGCCTTTTGCGGGGGCGGTCGTGGCTGCAGGTGGTGATGGACGGGATGATGCCGCTCTCCGACGCGGGATGGATGATCCTCACGCGGCGGCTGATGTTGTTCTTCTTCGGCCTCGCCGTGCTCAACGAGGCGATCTGGCGCACGCAGAGCGAGGAAATCTGGGTCTATTTCAAGACCTTCGGCCTGACGGCGGCGATCTTCGTATTCTTCATGACGCAGGGGCGGCTGTTTCAGGAGCATGGCCTGCCGGGTAAGGATGAAGAGGGCTGAGCGGCGCTTGGGCGCGAGGCGCGGGGGGCATGGGGCGGTTATGCGACACCGCGTCCTTTGGTTTCTCGTGGGAGGTCGGATGCAAGAAAGTTCAAAACTTTCTTGAGCGGAATTTTTTCAAAATTCCGTCCCTCGACGGCAGCAGCGGCCCAAAGGCAAACCCGACACCTTACCCCCGCACCGCACCATCCCCCGTCACGAGATACTTGAAGCTGGTGAGTTGCTCGGCCCCCACCGGCCCGCGGGCGTGCATCTTGCCGGTGGCGATACCGATTTCCGCCCCCATGCCGAATTCGCCCCCGTCGGCGAATTGCGTCGAGGCGTTGCGCATCAGGATCGCGCTGTCGAGCCGGGCAAAGAAGCGGTCGGCCGCGGCATCGTCCTCGGTGATGATGCAGTCGGTGTGCCCCGACCCGTAGCGGCGGATATGGGCGATGGCGGCGTCGAGATCGTCCACCACCCGCGCGGCGATGATGCTGTCGAGGTATTCGCGGCCCCAATCCTCGTCGCCAGCGGGCACCACGCCGGGGATGGATTGCAGGGCCGCGTCGCCGCGCACCTCCACGCCCGCGTCGATGAGCGCGCGGACCACCCCCTGCCCGATGGTATCGGCCACATCGCGATGGATGAGCAGGCACTCGGCAGCCCCGCAAATCCCGGTGCGCCGCGTCTTGGCGTCGAGCACGACCTTGAGCGCCTTCGCCGGGTCGGCGCCCGCGTCGAGATAGACGTGCACGATGCCTTCGAGATGCGCAAAGACCGGCACCCGTGCCTCGCGCTGCACCAGCCCCACGAGGCTCTTGCCGCCGCGCGGCACGATCACGTCGATCGTGTCGGTCATGGTCAGCATCGCCTTCACCGCCGCGCGGTCGGTGACCGGAACGCGCTGGATGGCATCCTCGGGCAGTCCGGCGGATGTCAGCCCCTCGACAAGGCAGGCATGGATCGCGCCGGAGGAATGAAAGCTCTCGGACCCGCCGCGCAGGATCACCGCGTTACCAGATTTGAGGCACAGCGCGCCCGCGTCGGCGGTGACGTTGGGACGGCTCTCGTAGATCACGCCGATGACGCCCAGCGGCGTGCGCACGCGCCGGATATGCAGGCCCGAGGGCCGATCCCACTCGGCGATGGTCGCGCCCACCGGATCGTCCTGCGCCGCCACGGCGCGCAGCCCCTCGGTGATGCCCTCGATGCGCCCCTCGTCGAGCACGAGCCGGTCCATCATCGCCGGGCTCAGCTCCTTGTCGCGCGCTGCCGCGAGGTCGCGCGCGTTGGCGTCGAGTATCTCGCCGCGACGGCGCCAGACGGCATCTGCCGCGGCCTCGAGCGCGGCGCGCTTGGCCGCGGGGCTGGCGGTGGCGAGCTCCGAGGCGGCGGCGCGGGCACGCACGCCGATCTCGGCCATGAGGGCGGGAATGTCGTCGGTGTCCTTCATCGGGGCTGCCTTCCGTCGCCGTATCGCGCGGACTATAGGGGCCACGCCCGCGCCCCGCAACGGCGCGTCAGCCAACGGTCGCCTGCAGATCGAAGATCGGCAACAGGATCGCCAGCACGATCACCAGAACCATCGTGCCCACCACCAGCATCAGGAGCGGGTCGATGAGCGCCGCGACCCGCTTGCGTTCGTTCGCAAGCCAGGATTCCACCAGCACCGCCGCGCGCTCGGTCATCCGCCCCAGCCGCGCCGATTGTTCGCCCGCCGCGATGAGCTGTCGGCAGACCGGCGGCACGAGGTGCATCCGCGCCAGCCCCTGGCTGAGGCTCTCACCACGACGCACGGCATCGGCAAGGTCTTGTGCCTCGTCGCGAAACCGACGGACCACCAAAACTTCGGAGGCCGACGAGACCGCGTCCACCACCGCCTGCCGACTGGAGATGACGAGCGCCAGCGTGCGCAGGTATTGCGCAGCCGCCGAGAGCCGCATCAGCCGCCCCACCACCGGCAGGCGCAGCGCGATCCCGTGCCAGCGGTCGCGGATCGCGGGCACGCGCAGGGCAAAGACGGTGCCGAGGATGAGGCCCACGGCACCGAGCCCGAGGGCAACCGCATTGGCCTGAACGAAGTCACTGATTCCCATGACGGTCTGCGTAAGCGGCGGCAGGGGGCGGCCGGTGACGGCGAACATGGCGGCGATCTCGGGGGCGACGTTGACCATCAGGATACCCGCCACCAGCAGCGAGACGGCGGCCACGAAGGCGGGGTAGATGAGCGCCGTGGCCAGTTGCGCGCGGTCCGCGCCCGCGCTTTCGAGGTAATCGGCCAGTTGATCGAACACGGCGGCCAGATCGCCCGAGCCCTCGCCCGCGCGCACCGCCGCGATGTAGAAGCGCGGAAAGCCCGCCCCCGCCATGTCGAGCGCAACCGAGAGCGGCTGGCCGTCCATCAGCGCCGCCTTGGCCTGGGCCGCCGCGGCCTCGATCACGGGCGCGGTTCCCGAGGCGCGGACCGTCTCGAGCGCCGATTCGGCGGTCAGGTCGGAGGCGAGCAGCACCGCCATCTGCCGGGTGAAAACCGCGCGCATGTCAGCAGAAAGCCGCGTGCGGCGGCTGAATGCGCCGCGCCGGGGCCCGGCGCGCCCCTTGGCGGTGATCGCCTCGGCAAAGAGCCCCTGCCCGCGCAGGATCTCGGCGGCCTGCGCCTCGCTCTCGGCCACCAGCGTGCCGCGCTTGCGCGCGCCCGTCGCGGTGAATGCGGTATAGGCAAACGCCCTCACAGCGCGTCGCCCACCACGCGCAGCGCCTCGGCGAGGCTGGTGCGCCCCTGCGCCACCTGGTAGAGCGCCTGACCGAACAGCGTCTCTTCGGGCGGCAGGGCGAGCGGCCTCATCCCGGTCTCGGATTGTCCCGCGTCGATCGCCGCGCGCAGCGCGTCCGAGACCTCGAGGATCTCGAAGATACCGACCCGCCCGGCATAGCCCGTGCCGTTGCAGGCGTCGCAGCCGCGTGCGGCGTGATGCGCCGACGGTGCCTCCAGCCCCGCCGCCTCGAAATGGCGTGCGTCGGCGGAATCGAGCGGCTGCGCCTCGCAGCACTCCGCGCAGAGACGCCGCAGCAGGCGCTGCGCGATCACCCCCCGCAGCGTCGCGGCGATGAGGAAATCGTCGAGCCCGAGATCGCGCAGCCGCACCACCGCCCCGACCGAGCCGTTGGCGTGCAGCGACGAGAACACCAGGTGCCCGGTCAGCGATGCCTGCGCCGCGATGCTCGCCGTCTCGCCGTCGCGGATCTCGCCCACGAGGATGATATCGGGGTCCTGCCGCAGCGCCGCGCGCAGCCCGGCGGCAAAGGTCATGCCGATCTCGGAATTGATCTGGGTCTGGCTGATGCCGGGCAGGTCGTATTCGATCGGGTCTTCGGCGGTGAGGATGTTGCGCACCTCGTCATTGGCCAGTTGCAGCAGCGAGTAGAGAGTTGTCGTCTTGCCCGAACCTGTCGGCCCGGTGGCGAGGATGATGCCGTTGGGGCGGTCGGTGAGACGCTTGAGCGTGGCCTCCTGATCGGCGCGCAGGCCAAGCTGTTCGAGCGGCATGAGCCCCGCCGAACGGTCCAGCAGGCGCATCACCACCCGCTCGCCGTAATTGCCCGGCAGGGTGGACACGCGCACGTCGATGGCCCGCCCACCGAGGCGCAGCGCGATATGGCCGTCCTGCGGCAGCCGCGTCTCGGCGATGTCGAGCCCGGCCATCACCTTGAGCCGCGAGATCACCCGGCGCACCGGCACGTCGCCCCGGTCGAGCACGGTCTGGAGCATGCCGTCCACCCGCATCCGCGCGCGCAGGCCCGCCTCGTGCGGCTCGACATGCAGGTCCGAGGCGCTGGCGCGCACCGCGCGGCGCAGAAGCTGGTTGACGAGCTGGATCACCGGGGCCTCTTCATCGGCCTCCAGAAGGTCGCGGGGCCCCTGCCCGCCGGCCCCTTCCTCCAGATCAAAGGCAAGGCCGTCGTCGCCCGCGTCCTGGTCTCCGTCATCGCGGTAGAGCGCGGCGAGCCGCGCCTCGAATTCGCCCGCCGCAAGCCGTTCGAGCACGAGCGGCACGCCCGCCCGACGGCGCGCCTCGCGCAGACCGAGCGCCGCCGCGCCGGGCCCGGCCAGAAGCCGTCCGCCCTCGATCAGCACCTGCATGTCGCGGGCAAGCGCAAAGGGCAGCACCGGCGCGGGCATGATTCAGCGATCCGCGAAGGTCAGCCGCGAGGGCAAGGGGGGCAGCCGCCGCGCCCGTGCCGCCGGGTCGATGAAGCCGGCATCGAAGGGCTGATCGAGATCGGCCCCGTCAAAGGGAAACGCCTGATCGGGCTGTTGCGGCCAGATGCCATCGTCGGCGGGCGCGATATAGGCACTGGCGCGCTTGGCCGCACGGGCGATACGGCGCGTCTCACGCCGCGCCTCATCGTCGGAAGACAGGATGCGCGGGCGCAACATCACCAGCAGGATACGCTGATTGCGCGACGTCGAACGGCCCTTGAACAACCGCCCCAACAGTGGCAGTTCGCTCAGCCCCGGCACCCGCTGGTTGACCGCCCCCGAGCCGTTTTCGAGCAGCCCGCCCAGCATGATGACATGGCCGTCGCGAACCAGCACGTTGGTGGTCAGCTCCCGCTTGGCGGTGATCTCGCTGCCCGCGGCAGAGGCGGAATTGGTCAGGTTCGACACCTCCTGCCGCAGGTCGAGCCGCACCGTGTTGTCGCGCGTGATCTGCGGCGTGACGGTGAGGGTAAGGCCCACATCCTGCCGCTGGATGGTCTGGAATGGCTGTTCGGGCACCGCGCTGTCGCCCACGGTGGCAAAGCTGCCGGTGACGAAGGGCACGTTCTGCGCCACCACGATCTGCGCCTCGCGGTTGTTGAGCGTCAGGATCGAGGGCGTGGACAGGAGCCGCGTGGAATTTTTCGATGCCAGCGCCGCGAGGAACCCGCCGATACCGTTGGAGCGGTCGAAGGCCGCGAGGCTGCCGCCGGTGCCGCCACCGGTGGGCTGCCCGCCGCTCAGAACGGTCGTGACAAGGCTGGTGAGCGTGGGACGCCCCTGGATCGCGAACTCGACGCCGCCCACGGTCGCATCCTCGATGACACCGCCGAACTGAAACGACAGGTCCGAGAAATTATCGACCGACAACTCGAAGATCACCGCCTCGATGAGCACCTGGTCCGGGCGCTGGTCGAGCCCGCGCACGGCCGAGACGATGGTCTCGATCCGGTCGGCGGGCGCGGTGATGACGAGCGCGTTCTGCGAGGTCTCGGCCACCACCGAAATGCCGTTCGCGGTGGACGCGGCGGCGGCGCCTTCGCCCTGCGTCGTCGTGCCGGCGCGCGCGCCGCCAAAGCTCTGGCGGATCACCTCGGCCATGTCCTCCGCCCCGGCATAGTTGAGCCGCACCACCTCTGTGGCAAAGCTGCGCTGCGGGCGGTCGAGCTGCGCCACCACGTTGCGCACCCGGTCGCGGAATTCGGGCGTGCCCGACACGATCAGCGCGTTGGAGCGCGGATCGGCCGACAGGCTCGCTCCCGGCGGCGTGATCGACAGCGCGTTGATCACGCCCAGCATCTCGGCGGCCTTGCCGTTGCGCAGCGGGATGGTCTCGATGGCGCTTCGGGTGGGGCTGTCGAGCCGGTCCACGAGCCGGGCGATCCGCTCGAAGTTCTCGCGCCGGTCGGACAGGATCAGCAGCCCCGCCTCGGGCACGACCGACAACACCGCCTCGCCCGGCAGGAGCGGGCGGACAACCTCGGCGATCTCCTGCGCCGGTGCGTTGTCAAGGGCGATCACCCGGGTCTCGAAATCGCCGCCGCGGCGATCGCGATCGGCACCGGGGGCAAGCTCTCGCGCCACGTCGATGGGCACGATGCGGTCGGTCTCGTCACCCTCGATGATGGTCAGGCGGTTGAGCTCGAGCACGTTGAGGAAAATCTCGTAGATGGCACCGGGCGACACCTCGTTGGGGGCCACCACGGTGACGCTGCCCTGCACCCGGTCGTCGAGGATGAAATTGCGCCCGGTGGATTGCGCCACGATCTGCACGAAATCGCGCAGGCTCGCGTCGCGCAGGTCGAGCGATACCTGCGCCATGGCCGATTGCGGGAGGGCTGCACAGAGCACCAGGAGCAAAGCCGAAAGTCTCAGAAAACGCATCATCAATTCAGTCTTCAGGGCCACATCGCGGCAAAATGGATCACGGGCGGCACGGCATCCGTCGCCTGTGCCGACCTGTCGGAAAGCCTAGCGCATTTGTCCTTTCCTGACCATCGCCAAGACGCCACCCGCCGGGAGGAAGAGAGATGGCGTCTTTTTCAGGTCGGACCTGTCTTTTGCATGGCCATGCCGCGCAATGGCATGGTATCCAGCATGCCAAGTTCCGTATCGGCAAAAGCATTATGATCAAGCGACTTGCGACGAATTTCCTGATTCTCACCGCCGTCACCGTCGGGCTTTCCGCGTGCGAAGCCGGGGCGATCAGCGACGGGGCAAGCTTTCAGCGAAAGTATTCCGGCGCGCGCAAGGCGCTGGAAGAGGGCAATTACGATCTCGCCGCACGCAACTACGCCGCGCTCATCCCCTCTGCGGGCCCGCTCGCCCCGCGTCTGCGGCTGGAATATGCCCATGCGCTGCTGCGCGCCGGGCGCAACGACGAGGCCGCGCAGGTGGCCGGCGATCTCGCTTCGGGGCTGGAAGGCGGCGACCGCGCCGCGGCGCTCGCCGTCGCGGGCACCGCCCTGCACGAAAGCGCGCTGGCGGACATGCAGGCGGGCCGCTCCGGGACCGAGGTCAGCGACAGGCTGCGCCGCGCCGACGCGGCGCTCGCGGAGATGCTGTCGCTCGATGCCTCGCTCGACCCATTGGGCGCGATGCAGAGCCGCCGGGCCGAGATCGCCCGCAGCCTCGGGCAGGGCTGAGCACTCAGCGCTCCGCTGGCACCAGCCGCAGATCGGCGGCCACCACGTCCTCGCGCGCGCCGCGTTCGAAGGTGAACCCGTCGAGGTCGTAGCCCCACGCGCCCGATTGCGCCGAGAGCCACGCCGCCAGCCGGGAGAAGCGCACCGCGTCGAATCGCAGGGTGATCCCGCCATCGGCGGTATTGGCGAGTTCGGTCACCCCGGCACGCAGCCCCGCGTCGCGCAGCGCCGCTTCGATCCCGCTCATCCCCACGGGCGCGGCGGTGCGGTCCTCCCCGCCCCCCGCTGCGCGCATCAGTCGGGCATGTTCCACCGCCTGTTCGGCCACCCACAATTCGGTGGCGCGCGTCTCGGCCAAGGCGGCACGCGCCTGCGCCTGCCGCTCGATCAGCGGCACGGCAACACCCTGCCAGAGGCCCAGCGGCAGCGCCCCCAGAACCAACGCCGCCAGTAGCCAGCGTTCGCGGCGGCTGCGCTCCATCAGGAGCGCGGCGAGCCTGTCCCACAGCGCGCTCATTGCCCTGCCTCCGCGCGCGTCGCGGCCAACGCCAGCACCGCCTCGACACCGCGCCCCTCGCGTGCCACCGAGCGAGCGACGCGCGCCTCGGTCCCGGCGGCGGCGAGATCGCCCACCAGCGCGTCGAGCGCCGCGAAGTCGCCGATCTCGAGGTCGATCACCAGCCCCAGACCGGGCTGAAAGCTGGCGCGCGTGACCCTTGGCTCGTGCTTGGCCAGCACCTCTCCGGCCGCACGCAGCACATCAAGCGGGCGGGATCGCGTGCGCGCCGCCTCCGCTTCGGCGCGGGCGCGCGCCAGCGCCGCCCCGGCCTGCGCGCGGATATCGAGGACAGGACCCGACGGCACCAGCCCGGCGCGCAGCATGTCCTCGGTATTGGCGCGATAGCTTCGGTCCAGATCGCGCAGCCGGTCGGTCTCGATCTGCACCGACGCCGCCCAGAAGCCGAAGCCGCCCAGCGCCAGAACCAGCGCGGCGGCGATCCGGCGCAGGCCCGTGCGCATCGCGGCGCGCTGCGCCTCGGGGTCGCGGGCAAGATCCAGCGCCAGTTCGCCATGGGCGAACCGGACGGGCGGCGCGATCCCTTCGGCAGCCAGCGCGTCATCCCCGTCACAGACCGGCACATCAAGCGTGACGAGCCAGTCGTCGAGCGGCGCGTCGGGCGCGCCGCGCCGCAGGATCGCGCCGGGGGGGGCCGTCCCGGCAGCCTCCTCCAGCAGCGCGCGCGCGAGGTCAGGCTCGGCGGAAAAGCCGTCCCTGACGCCGATCCGGGCGCGCACCATGCCCGCCGCACCGGTCTCGATCACCCACAGGTCAGGCGCGGCGGGCAGCGCCAGATAATCGGGCAGCACCGCGCGGCAGCGTCGCCCCGCCTCGGCCACACGCGCCGCCCAGTCCACGCGCCGCGTCCCGTCGCAGACCAGCATCCGCGCCCATGCCTCGCGTCCCGGGCCCAGCCGGGCGGGCCGCGTGTCAAGCCCGGCGGCACAACCCGCATCGCGCAATTGCCGCCGCGCCACGCGCTCTCGCGCGATCCCTTTCAGGCCCGGCGGCAGGTCGAGAGGCAACAGCGGCGCATCTTCCCCCGGCACGGTGGCCACGAAGGCACCATCGGGCAGCGGCGCGGCTTCGCCGATCGCATGGATCGCAAGCGATGACGCGGCGGGCGCGGAGCGGCGGCGAGAGAGCGCGGTCATGGCAGAAACATCCGGCGGTGGGCGATCAGCGCCGCGCCATCCTCGGGCGAACGCTCGATGGTCAGGATGCGCCTGTAGGCGCGCCCGTCAAGATGCAGCACGAATCTCGCCTCGAACCATCTCGTGGAGACATCGAAGCCCCCATCCGGCACCTGCGCCCGCGCGATCACCCTCGGGTGGATGAGCCGCCGGGCGCGCGTTTCGAAATCGGCGGTACCGGCAAAGGGTGCGGTGCGGCGTTCGGCCACCAGCCGGTCGATGTCGGCGGGGCTGGCCGCGGGCAGAACCGCGGCCAGAACCTCCGGCAAGGCGGTGTTGACATTGAGCGGTGTCCCCGGCGGCAGGGCGGCAATGTAGGGAACAAGCCGGGCGTAATACGCCGCGGTCATGCCCCGCACGAGGCGCAGCGCCTCGACCCGCTCCGCCGCGCCGCCGGGGACCCTCACCGGCACCGCGCGGGCGGCGTAATCGGCGGGGCGAACTGGCCCGCGCGGCTGCACGAAACCCGCGATCTCGGCCCCGAGCGACACCGGCAGGTCCAGCCGCCGCAACAGCCGCTCGAAGGCGCGGGCAGCCCCCGTGTCCGAGGCATTGGCGAGGCTGTTGACGTTGAACCGGCCCTGCAGATCTGACAGCCGCGCCACGAGGCGGCCCCGGTCGATATCGGCATCGAGCGGGGCCCGCGCCCAGGGCTCGGCGAGATGGTCCAGGTCCGGCGCGCGCAGCCAGTCCGCCCGCAAAACCGGATCGACCAGCAACAGCCCCGCGTCGAGATGCAGCGCCGCCTGCTGGCTGCCCGCAACATGCGCCATGCGGTCATGGCTGCGCCCGGCCTCGATCATCAGCCCGGCCGCGAGTGTCGCGATCGCGGCCACCATGACCAGCGCGTTGAGAAGCGCGATACCCCGGTCCCGCCTCATGGCAGCGCCACCAGAACGCGCAATGCCCCGTAACGCCCGGACTCCACGATGACTTCGACCGCGCGCGGCAGACCGGGACGTGCCACCCCGGCGTCCTGCCCCCAGCCACCGATCCAGCCCGCCTCGGGGCCCGCATAGGCGCGCAGCCGCAGGCCCGCCACGTCCTCGAAGATCACCGTTTCGGGGGCACGGGCCGCATCCGTCGCGGGGCGCAGCACCGGCCATGCCGTGCGCAGCAGCCGCTCGCCGCGCCGGTCATGGCGCCAGATCACGCGCTCCGTCCCGGCGGCCTGCTGATCGGGCAGGACGGCGCGCGCCTCGGTGCTGAGCGCAAACCGCCCCTCTTCGGCGCTGAGGTCAAGCAGCGGCGGCTCGGACTCAAGCGCCTCGGGCGGCCAGAACGCCAGGTCCGCCGCCGCCTTGAGATCGGCCCGAAGGAGCACCAGCCCGCGCGACAGCGCCGCCGCGTCGCCGGCCGCACCGGCGGTACGGTCGCGCGCGCGCATCATCCCGCTCAGCGTCTGCAACCCCATGATTGCCACCAGCGAAAAAATCGCCAGCGCCGCGACCAGCTCGACCAAGGTGAGGCCGCGTGTACCCGCCCCGGTCATGGCGTCACCCGGCGCGGCGCTATCACCGCGATCCGCGCCCCCGGCCCCGCCTCGGCCCGCGCGCCGATGGTGGCCAGCACATGGCCCGCGCGCGTCGGTTCTTCGGTCACATCGAGCCGCCACAACGTTGTGCCATAGCGTACCTCGCGCGGCAGCCCACCCGCCGCGCGCGCGCCGTAGAGGCGGTATTCCTCGGCCCGGTTGAGCGCCACCTGAAGCGCCAGCACCCGCGCCGTCTCGCCACCCAGTGCGCGGGTGGCGTGCTCGGTGCTGCGCAGCGCCGCGATCGTCGCCATCGCCAGCACCAGTACCGCCACCACCAGTTCCAGCAGCGTGATGCCGCGGGTTGCGTCCCGGTCGCTCATCGCGTCGTGCAGTCGAGACCGGCGAGCCCCCGCGACCGACAGGCGGTGACGGTGTCGTCGGTGACGAAAACCACCTCGAACGGCGTCACCTCGCCATCGGACAGGAACACGATATCGGGTTGCGGCGGCCGGGTATCGGGCGGGGCGGGCAGGATCGGGCCGCGTGTACCCTCGAACCGCGCCTCGGCGCGGACCGACTGTACCGCGCCCGAGACCCGCCACCCCGGCGCATCCCCCTCGGCCGGCAACAACACCTGCCAGCCCCCGGGCACGAGACGCAGGCCGCGCATCTCCTGCCCCAGCAGGGCGGCGTCGCGCAGCGCGTCATAGGTGGCGGCGAGGCGCGGCGCATCCGCCGTGCCGCCCCGCGCTCCGATCGCCAGGCTCGCCCCCACCGAGAGGGTGGCGATGATCGCCACCACCACCACCATTTCCAGCAGCGAGAACCCGCTGTCGCGGTGTGGCCTCAACTCTCCCATGACCCGATATCCGCGTCGAGCCCGGTGCCCCCGGAGACCCCGTCCGCGCCCAGCGTGAAGATGTCGACCTCGCCATGCACGCCGGGCGACAGGTATTGGTACTCGTTGCCCCACGGGTCCGTGGGCAGCCGGTCGATATAGCCGCCCTGCGCGTAATTGCCGGGGACCGGCTCGGAACTCGGCGCATCGACCAGCGCGGCGAGCCCCTGCTCGGTGGTGGGGTAGCGGAAATTGTCGAGCTTGTAGAGCTTGAGCGCCCCCGAAAGCGCCGAGATGTCGGCCTGAGCGCGCGCCACGCGGGCCTGATCGGGCCGGTCGATGATACGCGGCATCACCACCAGCGCGAGGATCGACATGATAACCACGACGACCATCAGCTCCAGCAAGGAGAAGCCGGCGTCGCCGCGCCGCGCCCGATTTGGATCGGCGGGAATTGAGCTATTGATTTTCATGGTAAATTCTGCCTGGAAAGTGCTACAGTCTGCACAATTGATGATAACCTATGGTCCTGCGCCTGACAATCGTCCTGCGCCCCGGCCTGACCCACTGCAAGCGGTGACGCAAGATGCAGAGCCTGCTGCCGCTCAGCCTTTTCCTTCTTGTCACAGGTGCCGCTGCGGGCTCTTTTCTCGCGCTTTGGGCCGAGCGGCTGCCGCATGGCGAAGGGGTGGTGCTGCGCGGCTCGCGCTGCCGGGGCTGCGGCGCGCGGATCGGCTGGCGCGATCTCGTGCCGGTGGTATCGTGGCTGTCGCTCGGCGGGCGGTGTCGTGGCTGTGGCGCGACGGTCCCGCGCTGGCTGTGGCACGCCGAGCTTGGCGGCGTAGCGCTGGCGGCAGCGGCGATTCTCGTGGCCCCCACCCCCGCCCTCATGGCGCTCGGCGCGCTGTGGCTGTGGCTGCTGATGGGGCTGGCGCTGTGCGACCTGACGGCGATGCGCCTGCCCGACCCGCTCAACGCCGCGCTTCTCGCCACCGGCCTCGGGCTGGGGATGTCGGGGCCGGGCACGGGCGCGGCGCTCATCGGTGCGGGCGCGGGCGCGGGCGCGTTCCTCACGATCCGCCTCGCCTATCAGGCCCTGCGCGGGCGTGAGGGGCTGGGCATGGGCGATGTCAAGCTGATGGCCGGGATCGGCGCGGGTCTCGGCTGGCAGGCGCTGCCTCTGGTGGCGCTCATCGCTTCTCTCTGCGCGCTTGGGGTCACGCTGGCGCTGCGGCACGGCCGCGTGGAACGCGACGCCGAGATCCCGTTCGGCGCCTATCTCTGCGCAGCCGCGGCGCTGGTCTGGATCGCAACCATCGGCACCACCTGAAAACGGCACGGGCGACAGGTCTCCCCGCCGCCCGCTACGCACCCGTTGGCCCATTACTCAAAACCTCAGGGTACGATCCAGTCGCTGACCACCCGATACCCCAGACGGGTGTCGGGGGCCAGTTCAGCGATGAATGCGCCTTTCGACGCGAAGCGCTGCCCCGGTCCGAGCGCGAGCTCGGGATGCGTGCCGGGGTTGAGCTCGTTCTCGGCCTGATGCTCGATGATCTCCAGCATGTAGTCGCGGTAGAAATCGTCGATCATGTGCAAAAGCGAGTACTGCGCCATCGTCAGCGCGTAATAGGTCTGCAACTGGAGGCGCGGGTGGCTCACGTCGAGCCGCCGGGAATGCATCCAGCCGCGAATGCGGAACTTGCGCGGGTGATAGCCATCGGGCTTGTCATAGGGCCAAACCAGCCGCGTGCGCGCCATCACGCCGGGCGGCAACGTCGCGAGCGCGGGCTCCTTGGCCGCCGAGGGCAGGTAAATCTGCGCGGCCCGGGGCGCGGCATCGGCCAATGTGGCGAGTGCCGTAGCCATGTCATGCGGCCAGAGCGCCAGCACGTCCGCCTCCGCCGTCCGCGCCAGTGCCGCGCGCAGCCCTGCCGCATCGGCATAGGCCACCGTCTCCACCGGCACGTCCGGCAGAACCCGCGCCATCGCCGCCGCGAAGGCACGGGCGGGTCGCTCGCCCTCGGGGCCGGGGCCGTGTAGCTGCACCACCCGCCCGGAGGCGGCATCCTGATCCCCCAGATGCAGGCCCAGCGCCTCGGCTTCGAGCGCGAGCCCGCGGTTGAAAAAGACCGAATAGCCATAGCGCCCCTCGCCCGGCGTGGGCAGTTCGGCATTGGGAAAGATGCAGGGCAGGCGCATGTCATCGCAGAACGCGCCGATCTCGTCCCACGGCCCCTCGACAAGCCCGCTCACCGTGGCAAAGACCGGCTGTTCGGCATATTTTGCCTCGAGTTGCGCGCGCCATGTGTCGGGCGGGCCGTCAAGCCGCCAGACGTGGAGTTGCCAGTAGCGGTAGGCCGAGATGAAGTTCGACCGGTAATTGGGCGAGAAGGTCGGGTTCTGCGTGTCGCCCTCGGTGTCCTTGTTCATCCAGTCGAAGAACAACTCCATCGTGCGCAGCATGGCCCCCGCCGCCTCCGGGTCGGCATCGGGGCCGATGATCGTGGCAAAATGGATGTCGCGGCGATCGACGCCCGGAGAGATTTCATCCGACAGCGTGCGCAGGAAGGCCGCGATATTCGCAACGTCCTCGTCCGACAGGTCATAGCGCGGCATGATCGGGGCGAATTCGTGACCGCCCGGGTCCACCCCGTCGCGCAGGGCCCGCGCCAGAGCCGCCGCGTCATAGGCGGGTCGCATACGCGGCTGGCGCACCCGCGCCCAGAAGCCGGGGGGCTGCACCTCCTGGTAAAGCTCCTTGAAATTGCGGTTGCGATCGGGCGTCCTCGGGTTGAACAGCACCTCGCCGATGATGGGCGGCATGTAGTTGCCCCCCTCCGAGGTGCCGAAGCCGCTCGGCCGGTGACAGCTCACACAGGAGAACTGCGCGCCGGTGATCTCCACATCGCCCTGCGTCACACCGCGGATCGGCGCGCCATCGGCACCGATCCCGTCCCAGTAAAGCCGCTTGCCCGCCGCGGCATCGCCCGCCTGCCCCGCACCGGCGAGGGCCGGCACCAGCGCCAGCAGCACGCCGAGCGCCACCGCCCGGAGCGACGACCGGATGATCGCTTCACCCGGCATCAGTTCACCTCGGGCTTCAGGAGCTTCGCATACTCCTCGGCCAGTTCCTCCGCCCCGAGCAGCCCCTCAAGCCGCAGCCACCGCGCATCGGCGTTGGCGCGCAGGAAGGTCAGCGGGCGGTGATACATCTTGTTCTCGCCCTTGTAGACGGCGTCAAACGCACGAACGACGGCAAAGATATCGTCGAACTGCCCGGTCAGCATCACCCAGTTGTCGCGCGCGTCGTGCAACTC
The DNA here is from genome assembly GCF_042430665.1 of Roseovarius ramblicola. Lineage (NCBI taxonomy): Bacteria > Pseudomonadati > Pseudomonadota > Alphaproteobacteria > Rhodobacterales > Roseobacteraceae > Roseovarius > Roseovarius ramblicola. Next base: position 24,450 of record NZ_JBHMEC010000004.1, read on the forward strand.
GGCATACTCGCGCAGGCGGCGGGGCGTGTCGTATTCGGGGTCTATCGAGATCGACACCATCAGGTAGTCCGGGTCGATCGCCGCCAGGTCCGGCTGCACCTGGCCAAAGGTCGCGCTCTGCACCGGGCAGATGGTGGCGCAACTGGTGAAGATGAAATTGAGCAGCACCGGGCGGTCGGTCGCCATCAAGTCAGCGAAATCCACCTTGCGGCCCTGCCGGTCGCGCAGGGCGACGGCGGGCGCGGCATAGGCGTGGTGGCCGCGCTTGTAGTGAAACCCGTCCGGGCGCATCGCCATTTCGGCATTGCCCTCATCCATGCCCAGATGGTCCGGCATCCTGTGGCCGTCGCCATGGGCCTGCGCGCCGACATCGGAGAACAGCGCAAGCGCGCCCATGGTCACGGCTGCGGCAACGATGCGCGCGCTGGAAAAAGGTCTGAAGAACATCAGGGCCTCCATCAGGTCCGGTTGAGCAATGCCTGTGTCGCAAAGGGTCGGCGGCTGCCCGCCGACCCTGGCTTCATATCGGGGATCAGTGCACCGACCACACGGCCACGTCGTGGTGCAGCGCGTCGAACTGGTACATCCGCAGCCGCCGCGACGGCTCGTAGCTAAAGGTCACTTCGAGGTTATGCTCGCCCACGCCGTCGGTGTTGACGTAGTCGGACATCTCCTGCTGCATCCCGCCCCAGGCATATCCATGCCCGAGCCCGGCATAGCGACCCGGGCGCCAGCCCAGTTCACTCATCGGCGTCGGCGACGGCTCGTCGGGCTTGGTCGCCGGCGGCACCGGGATCGGCCCCCCGCCGGCCACATGGATCCAGAAGTAGTTGCGCCCGAAGGTAAAGAGCGGGCCGGCCCCTCCGACAGGCAGCGTGTTGTGGAAGGTGTTCTCCCACCCGCGCAGACCGCCGAAATCCACCAGCACATAGGCGTGCGGGTAGTAGTCGCCGTTGAGAAGCTGAACGTTGACCATGTCGCCACGCTTGTCCCACAGGCCCGGGTTCATCCGCACCTCGGCATCGCCGTCATGACCACGGAGCTTGCCGTACATGGTGTTGTTGAGGAACAGCACCGTGACGTCGGCATCCTCGGACATCTCGTAGCCGGTCGGCAGCGTGCGCCGGTTCCGCCAGTCATAGAACGCCTGCCGGATCAATTCCATCTGCGCCTCCACGACCCGGCCGTTGAGCCCGCGGAAATGCCGGCGATAGCCGCGCCCGGTGTCCAGCGACGCCATTTCACGGAACATCCGCCACATGCGCTTGGCCGGTGCGGTGTCACCGATCATGTTGATGGCGTCGAGCTTGGTCTGCTCGCTCTCCAGCGGGTTCTCCCCGAACACCGCGATCTCGGCGGCGTTGCGCGGCATGCCGTTGGCAAGCGGCACGAGCACGTTTTCCGTCACCTGCACGCGCGGCGGGTGGTTGCGCCAGCCCCAGTGATAGCTGAGGTTCCAGAACTTCGCCGGCGGCATCTTCATGTTGAGCGTGTATTCCTGCCCTTCCTCCATGGGAAAGAACGTCTGATCCATGCCCACATTCGGAATGCGCGGGAACACGGTACCGCCCTCGGTAAGGTCCGGCCCGCCGAGATCGGTGAGGTTCATCTCGTCTGGATTGTCAAAGAACATCGCATAGGGCGCGAAATCCTCGTGGCCGCGGTTGAGGATCTTGACGACATAGTTGATCGTCCATTCCTCGTCATTGACCACGGTCGGGTCGATATAGGCCACGTCCGATTCGATATGCGTGTCATACCAGAGCTGCGTGATCGTGATCGACTTGGTGTCGGGATCGACGGCCTTGGTCTTGAGCCCGCCGAGATAGTGCAGCAGCGGGAAACCTTCGTATTCGCGCTCGCTGAACCGCCCGCCCAGGTCGTTGCCCTCGATGATGTCCACCGCGTGCTGCGCGAGGTCGCGCAGGTCACCGATGTTCACCCGGCGGGGATAGGAGTAGCAGAACTCGTAGCCCCGGAACCTGCGGCAGACCTTGCGCGGCTCGGCCATCGCCTCGATCTCGTCCATGATCCAGTCGAGATCGTCGGTGGGCGAGGTCTTGTCGATCTGCCGGATCTCCGGATCGTCATGCAGGTTGTAAGGGTTCTCCGGCGTCGAGGGCAGCGTGTTCGGGATCTCGTTTCCCCGGCACGTCTTGGCGTTCTCGTAGATCGTCGGCAGCATGTTGGGCGGGTTGGTCCCGAAGGAATCGCCCTCGGGGAAAACCGCCGTGCCACCGGCGGTGGTGAGCGTGGTGTTCGCGCCGTTGGTCTCTCGGATTTCGAACGGCACCCGGGGTTGCTGTCCGCCGGCGGCATGGCCACCGTTCTCGCAGAACTGGTTGAGCCCGGCTGGCCCCTGTGCGAGGGCGGGCCCTCCCCACAGGCCGATGACGGGCACTGCCATCACCGCGGCCAATTTCATGGATTTACGAAACATTTCGTTTGTCTCCGTTGCAAATGACTTGTCAGGCCCCGCGCGGCGGGGCCGTGAATCACGCTTCGCGGTTATGGTTGCGCGGGTCTCTCGGATCGAACACCCTCGGACCGGCTCGGCGCGGCTTGTCACCGGGCGCCGGCGCACGGCTGGGCATCACCCACGTCACACGCTCGGCGGCGTCGTCGCTCCGGATATCCCAGGGGAACGTGCCCCACAGCCCCGCCTTGCCGTTGCCGTAGAACACCACGTCCACCTTGCGCTTGCCGGGCAGTGTGCTGTGCGGCATCCGGTACATCCGGAACGCGAGATCGGCGCAGTGCTGCCGCGTGCCGGTCAGGAAATGCCAGCCCTCGGGCGCGTTCAGCTCGCGCGCATAGGCTGCCATCCGGCTGGGCGTGTCATGTTCGGGGTCGCGGGTGATCGAATAGACGAACACGTCGCGCCCCACCTTGTCACCCAGTTCGTGCACGATGTCGGCCACGCGGCGCGTGATCGGCAGATGCGCCTCGTCCCGGAGGCTCATGAAATGCATCATCACGACCTTGTTCTCGATAAAGCCCTCGTAGAAGGCCATGCCGAGACCGTCCTGGTTGACCATCATCACGTTGGGGAACGAATCCCGCCGGTTGGGATTGATGACGCCACCGCTCTCGATCGGGTTGCACAGGATCGGGGTGTCGTTGGGATGCGCCTGCGCCGCCGCGTCACGCAGACGGGCGCGGGCTTCGGATGCTGCTGCCCTGGCGCGTTCCTGCGAGTTACCGGGCGTGGTGTAGAACCCCGCCGTCACCCCCGCAGCCGCCGCGACCGGCAGGCTCGCCATGAATTGACGTCTGTTGGTCATGTCTTTTCCTCTCTCTTCCAGAGAATTCCGTTACGGCGTGCTCAGTCGCCCTGACCCGGCTCGACGATGTCCCAGCGGATCATCATCGCGTGGTCCTCGTGGACGACGTTGTGACAGTGCATCACATGCTTGCCGAAGAAATCGCGCCAGCGGCCATAGAAGGTCACCTCGTCGCCCGGTCCAAGCGAGACCACGTCCTTGCGGGACCGTTCGACTGCGCTTGGCGGGCGTCCGTTGACCTCAAGAATCTGGAACTCCTCGAAATGGGTGTGCACCGGGTGCGCCCAGGCGTTGCCCTCGTTGCGGAAAGTCCAGATCTCGGCAGACCCCTGCTCGATCTTGGCATCCACACGGTTGGGATCCATCAGGCGGCCGTTCACCGTCCACAGCCCGTTGTCGTAGTCGAACACGAACAGACGCTCGCGGCGCACTTCCGACATATCGACCGTGGGCAGTTGGCGCATGGTGCGCGGGATTCGCGACGGGTCGCGCACGCGGCCACCCTTGGCGCGGAATTCCATCACCGGCATCATGTTCGCTTGGTCCAGCGTATAGCCGGTCGGGCCCGCCCCGTCGTCGCGGATCTCGAGATCGTTCCACACCTGTATCTTGTCGCCGTCGCGGTATTTCGAGAAATCCACGATCACGTCGAACCGGTTGGCAACCCAGATGTTGAGCGTCGACTCGGTCAGCGGCCTTTCCAACAGGTTGCCGTCATTGGACAGCACGATCCAGTCATCGTAATACGGATCGCCGCCATCACCCGGCACGACGCGCAGACGCAGACGATAGAGCCGCGACGGCCCGCCGTTGAGGAAGCGGAAGCGGTACTTGCGCCGGTCCACGTCGAGATAGGGCTGAATGATCCGGTTGACGGTGATCTTGTCGCCGATCATGCCCTGCGTGGTGTATTGCAGCCGGTTGGAATCGTAGGTGTCCGGCGTCAACTGCGAGTTGCCCACATCGACGGGCGCGGAACGCTCCTCGGGGTTGGGCTGATCGCCGTCGGGCAGGAAGAAATCCCACCGTACCTGGCCGTTCTGCTGGAACTGCACGTCGTGCATGATGAGCGGGATGTCATACTTGCCCGAGGGCAGGCGGAATGCCTTGCGGTTGCGGTCGCGCTCGTTGTTCGAGTCGCGCTCGTCGAACAGCAGGTAAAAGCCGGAGAAGCCCGCATAGACGTTGGTCGCCGTGAAATCGAGCCGGTGATCGTGATACCACAGGGTATTCATGATCTCGGTGTTGTAGGCGTCCCACCCGTTGGGCGACCCGGCGGGAAAGTTGGCATAGTGGTGATCCCAGAATTCACCGGAATTGAAGAAATCCTGCGGAATCCCGTCCGACTCGGAGGCGGTATGCGCATTGTGCAGGTGGATGGTGGGCGAGGGCAGCGCAAATTGCACGTTGCCCGCCCCGACCACCGGCAGCAAGTTGTTGCGGCGCAGGAAGACCGGCTCGCCGTAATAGGCGTGATAGGTCTCGCCCGGCGTGATACCGTTGAAGCCCCAGTGCCACGAGCCGATATCGGGATCGCCGTCCTTGCCCACGACATCCGGCGTGCCGTCGCCATAGGGGGGCTGCCAGTGATATTTCCAGCGAAACTCGCTCAGCACCTCTTCATAGTGCTTCTGCGGCGGAAAATCGTCGAAGCGCTGATGGCGCGCCGGCTCGATCGGCGGGTCGTATGTGTCGGGATCGACAGGTTCGGCCACCGGCATAATGTTGAGCGGGGCGGTGAACGGCTCCACATGCGGGCTCGGATCGGTGACGATGCTCGGCTGAAACGTGTCGGGAAACACGAGACCCGATTGCGTCAGGCCATCTTCGGGTGTCTCCGGCCACTGTTCGATCTCGACCGCGCCGGCCTGCGTCGCAGCGACCGTCGCACCAGCCGCACCGAAGCCAAGCTTCAATGCATCTCTTCGTTTCATGCTTTGTCCTCCAGCAGAAAAAGCTTTGATAAACACCAAGGGGCAGGCAAAACGCGTACCCTCCCGTGCCATCGACATGCCACGGGCAAGAAGGGCCGAAGCCCCGGTAAACGGACGCGCACGGCTCCAGCACCGATTGCGTCTTCCAGTGTTAGGTCAGGCGGATGCCCGAAGGGAGGGAACAGGCCGGAAGGATGAGTAATGTATGGCCCGTGCGTGACCGTGATCACGCGAATTTGGTTCAAAAGGTTTAGAGCGGTCGCTCCTCTTCGCTTGTCGCGCTCTGTGCGCAAGTGTCGCAGTGAATAAATCAGTACCAGTCACACTCTTATCTTCTTACGTCACCACATTTTTTTGCATGAGACAACGATAACATTTCCGTGATAACGCGTGAGAGTGCTTGGCGCGGCCATAACGCAGAGTGTCCCCTCCCGCATACCCATGGTTGTAAAATAACATTTTACATATGCCTGTGCGGGACAGGCCCTCCCACGCACGACGCAAAACGCATCCCGGGATCGCTATCCGCGTCCGGTGAAGCGCACGCGGATCGTGCGAAGCTGACCCGCGCGCAGAATCTCCACCGCCAGTTCCCCGGTCTGCGAGAGCATCTCATCGGCATTCGCCAACAGATCCGGATCGAACACGTCGTGCCCGTTGATACGCAGCACCTTGTCGCCCTGCTGCAAGCCGATCAGGTCGTAAAGATGGCCCTCGCGCACCCACAGGATCTTGGGGACAAGCTCGCCCTGCCCGCCATTGGGCGCGACCATCCTGACGCTGCCCGCGCGCCCCAGCACCAGCCGCATGTCGCGCCCGGCCAGCAGGCTGAGTGGCAGTTCCGCCTCCAGTGGCGCATCGGAGGCGTTGGAAATCAGGCCGGCCAGAAGCGAGCGCGGCGTCTTGTCGAAGCCGACAAGCATCTCCTCGCCATCCTGCCGCAGCCGAACGCCGTCTTCCCCGATTGTCAGCACCTCGGTGCCAGCGCCCAGCGTGTCGCCCTTGCGCACGATCTGCTCGCCGCCCGAGCCCGACAGGATAGCCCAGCCGTTCGCACCCCCCGCGACAAGCCCCACGAGCCGCCATGTCCGCTTCGGGCGCGGCGCGGCGGCGGGCTCGGGCGGGTCGGGCACGTATATGTCGAAGATCGCGGGCCAGGGTGCCTCGGGCTCGGGCTCGGCACGCGCGGCGACATCGGCCAGCGCATCACCGATCCCGACCGGGGGCGGCGGCGCGGGACGCGCGGCAAACGCCGCCCCCCAAAACGCCCAGCCCCCCCAGGCCAGGCCGCCCGCCGCCACCAGCACGAGGAAAAGCGCGGCGCGCACCGCGTCAGCCCCGGCGCCGGAGCGGTGCCCGGTCGGGGCGGACGGGTCGGGAATGGCGGCACTTCGTCATGGAAATCGGCCCGGGAAAACTCACTCCCCCTATAGCGCATGAGTCCACGGCCGGGCAAGCGCGCTGCGGTTCAGTCCAGCGGTGCCACGGTCATCGGAAGCGGCCAGTCCCCGACCGGTGCGGCCTCACCTTCGGGACGTGCCAGCAGCACCTGCGCGTGGAAATGCCCCGTGGTCTCGACGCCGTCGGTCTCGTGCCCCGCCGCGCGCGCATTGGCGATGGCGCGGGCCTGCTCTTCGGGGTCCTCGAACCGGCGATGCACGAACGGCGGCGCCGGCAGTTGCTCCTGCACCATGCCATGCGCGCGAAGCACCTCCGCCGCCGCCGCGCGCTCGTTGCCACGGATGGGCGAACTCATGAGCCAGGGCTTGCGCGGGCCGCAGGCGGCAAGCACCCGGTCGAGCGCGCGCGGCATCAACTGCGCCACCGAGCCGCATTCCACGATCATGTCCACCTGTCCCAGCGCGGCGGCCAGCGCGGCAGAGGGGGCGGACGTCTCCAGATCCTCGGAATACCCCTCGTCGAACACGCCCACCGCGCGCCCATAGGCGACGGCATTGGGCATGATATCGAGCCCGGTGACATGCAGCGGCGGCGCTCGGCGCGGCAGACCGGTCAGCCAGGCACGGTCGCGCGCGATCACCTCGGCCGATGACAGCCCGTCGAAGCCGGGGTCGCGGTAGCGGGCAAACACCCCGGCCAGCGTGATGTCAAAGCGCATGAGCAGGGTCACGATGCCATAGCTCGACGCGAAATCGAGCACCCGGGGCGCGGCGATCCCGCGCGCACGGCACAGCGCGTCGAGCCCGGCACGGAACGCCGCCGTGGCATGGTGCTGGTTGCGATAGCCCAGCGCATCCATCATGCGGAAATAGGCCCGGCAATCCGGCTGGTCGTAGGTGTCATCAAAGATCGTGACAAAGGCTTCGCCCTGCGGCTCTTCGGTCATCGAAACGCTCCCTGCGCCGGTCTTTCCCGGGCCAAGCTGCGCCCGCCCCCCGCAAAAGGCAAGCACGCGCACGCTTGCGTGATGACGGCGGCACCGGGCGGGCCTTGCATGAAACAATGTTGCGCGGCGGTTGAGGCATCGTGAAGTGCCGTGCGCCAAAGTCATTTGCCCTGCGTGGCACCCTGCCCCATTCTCCTGGACAGACGCAAAATTTTGCCAGCACAAGGAACAGACATGGCCCAGGCCGGCACCCAGGCACTACCCGACAATTCGCGGATCATGATGGGCGCGGCGCTCGCATGGGCCGCGGTCGTGATCTTCGCGGCCGGCAATTCCATCGTCTCGCTTCTTGCCGAAATCGGCCAGCAGAATCAGGTGATGGGGCGCAACGTCATCACCTATTGCAACCTGCTGTTCGTCGGTTCGCTCATGTCGATCTTGCCGATGGGCCTCATGTTCTGGCGCGAATGGACGCTGGAGAACCTGCGCAGGCTCACGCGATTCAACTGGATCATCCTGACGCTGTCGGCGTTCCTGTCCTCGGCGCTGACGCCGGGGCTGTTCTTCTACGCGCTCGAACACACCACCGTGACCAACGTGGTCCTCGTGGGCCGGATCGAGCCGCCGCTCTTCGTGCTGGCCGCGTGGCTGATCCTGCGCGAGGAGTTCGAGCCCTGGGCCTTCGCCGCCGGGCTGGTGGCGCTGGTGGGCGCGGTGCTGATGCTGTGGCTCAACAGCGGCGGCAGCTTCAGCTTCGGCAAGGGCGAGGTCGGCGCGCTGCTGGCGACGCTCTCCTACATCGCCTCGACGCTGGTGGCGCGCACCGGGCTGCGCGGCATCCCGCTGGGGATTTACGCGATCTATCGCACGGTGGTGGGCACGATCTTCTACTTCTTCCTCGCGATCTACCTGTTCGGGCCGATGCATTTCCAGGACGTGTTCCACCCGCTGGTGTGGGAATATGTCTGGATCTACGCGCTGATCGTGGTGATCGGCGGGCAATTCGCTTGGGCACTGGGGCTGAAATACGCGCGCTCGGGCGACGTGTCGCTGGCTACCTCTTTCTCTCCGCTGGCAGCGATCCTGATCGCGATGGTTCTCTTGGGCGAGGATCCGGGGCCGGGCCTGCTGCCCGGCGGGGCGATCATCATGCTGGCGATCGGGCTGGGGCAATACGGGCGGCTGCGTTCGCGCCGCACGCGAGAGGATTCCCCCTCCACCTCGCCCGCGCGCGCCCGCGCGCTCGAACATGAGGGCGAGGTCAATTTCAAGGGCACCTGAGCGAGCAACTCACTGTCACCCCGGGCCCTGCCCGAGGATGACGGGGGCCGCTATCCCTCCGCCACCACGCGGAATGTCTCGCGCGGGGGCACGTCCGTCGGCAGACCCAGCCGCTCCAGCGCCGCGCGCTTGAGCGCGACGCCAGTCGCCAGCGGAACCGGGACATCCGCCGCACCACCGGTCTCCCATACATCCACCGGAACGCACGCGCCGGGCACCGCCCGGTCAAGGCCCGGCGCGCGGATGATCCGCAGCCGCGCCGCGTTGGCGTGGGGCGCGTGCCCGGCGGCCTCGGCGAACGGCGCGCGGCGATAGGTGGGAAAGCCGCCGAACACCGCATCCAGCGTCGCGCCGCCCTCGTTCAGATAGACGCTCACTCGCGCCCCGGCGATCAGTTTCCCGGCGATCACCCCGCCGACATGCTGCGCGGCTGCAGCCTCGTCCGCCGCAATCACCACCACCTCGTCCAACAGTCCCAAAGGTTGCCGCGAGAGGAAAAACGCGAGGATTTCCTGCGCCATGCGGCTGTAATGATCCGGGTTGCGAGCATCGTGCACGATCCGCCCGATATCGACCTCCTCCACCCGCGCCCCGGCGGCATGGACGCGCAGCATGACGTCGAGATCGACGGCATAATCCGGTGTAAGCCGCTGATGCGCGATCCGCGACCGGTCGAACAGGTAGATGCCGGAATTGGGGGCGCGCAACTCCCCCAGCCCCGGAAACATCAGCCGCAGCGCCGGGGCCACCAGCAGCCGCGTCATCGGCATCGGGTCGTGCGGGTCGTTCCATGCGCCCTTGACCAGCCCCACACCCGGCGCACGCGCCTCGGCCATGCGCGCGAAGAGACCGGTCTCGAACCGGCCGAGATCGGCATCGACCTTCATCACCCAGTCATGCGCTGCGGCCGCCACGCCGTTGCGCACGGCGTGGCCCATGCCGGGGCGCGCCTCGGCGATCACCCGCGCGCCCGCCGCGGCGGCGCACGCCGCCGTGGCGTCGGTCGAGCCGTTGTCGATCACCACCACCTCTGCCACGCAGGGCAGGTCCTGCACGGTCGCGACCACCTGCGCGATGGTTTCCGCCTCGTCGCGGGCGGGGATGATGACGCTGATCGGGGCGTGCATGGCGGCTCCTTCGCGGGCAAGGCACAGGTCCGCGCAGCCTAGACCCGCGCGCGCGCCGCCACAACGGCCCTCAGGCCACTCAGAAGCGCATCGTCGCCTCGATCGCCCGCGCCCAGGCATCGCGTTTGCGCGCGCGCGCCTCCGCCCCCATCTGCGGCTCGAACCGGCGCTCCAGCGCCCAGCCCCTGGCAAATTCCTCCTGCCCCGGATAGAGGTCGGCGCGCATCCCCGCCAGCCACGCCGCGCCCAGCGCCGTGGTCTCGAGCACCTCGGGCCGGTCCACCGGCGCATCGAGAATGTCGGCGAGAAACTGCATCGTCCAGTCGCTTGCGCTCATGCCGCCGTCCACGCGCAGCGTTGCAACCGCCGCGTTGTCACCGGTGGCCTGCCCGGCCCAGTCCGCGCGCATCGCCTCCAAGAGGTCGCGGGTCTGGAAGCCCACGCTTTCCAGCGCCGCGCGCGCCATCTCGGCAGGCCCCGTGCCGCGCGTCAGGCCAAAGATCGCGCCACGGCAATCGGGCCGCCAATAGGGCGCGCCGAGGCCGGTGAAGGCGGGCACCAGCACCACCTCCTGATGGTCGTCGGCCTTTTCCGCCAGCGGTTGCGTCTCGCGCGCCTCGCGGATGAGGCCCAGCCCGTCGCGCAGCCACTGCACCACCGCGCCGGCGACAAAGATCGAGCCTTCCAGCGCATAGGTCGGCTTGCCGTCCAACTGATAGGCAATGGTGGTGAGCAGCCGGTTCTGCGACACCACCGGCGTGCCCCCGGTGTTCAGAAGCGCGAAGCAGCCCGTGCCATAGGTGGATTTGAGCATCCCCGGCCGAAAGCACGCCTGCCCCACGGTCGCCGCCTGCTGATCGCCCGCGACACCCAGAATGGGGATTTCGCAGCCAAAGAGATCGGCGCGCGCATGGCCGTAATCATCGGCACTGTCGCGCACCTCCGGCAGCATCTCCATCGGGATATCGAGCATGTCGCAGATGGTCCGGCTCCACCGGCCCTTGCGGATGTCATAGAGCAGGGTGCGCGCGGCATTGGTGGCGTCGGTGGCGTGCACCCGGCCCCCGGTCAGCTTCCAGATGAGAAAGCTGTCCACCGTGCCGAAGAGCAGGTCGCCCGACCGCGCGCGCGCCCGCGCGCCCTCCACATGGTCGAGAATCCACGCCAGCTTGGTGCCCGAGAAATACGGGTCGAGCAACAGCCCGGTGCGCGCCTTGACCATCTCCTCGTGACCCGCCTCGCGCAGCCGGGTGCAGGTCGCGGCGGTGCGGCGGTCCTGCCAGACGATGGCGCGATGGATCGCGCGCCCGGTGTGACGGTCCCAGACCACGGTGGTCTCGCGCTGGTTGGTGATGCCGATGGCGGTGACGTCCGAACCGGTGATCCCCGCCTTCTCGATCGCGGCGCGGCAGGTGGCGGCGGTGGTCGACCACAGATCGCCCGCGTCATGCTCGACCCATCCCGAATCGGGATAGTGCTGCGGGAATTCCTCTTGCGCGGAGGCGACGGGCTTCATCGCGGCGTCGAACAGGATCGCGCGGCTCGACGTGGTGCCCTGGTCGATGGCGAGGATGTGGGTCATTGCGGCGCGCCCCTTCTGTCGTGATGTGATCGCCCGGACGGGCCGGGCGATCACGCATTTAACCAGGCTTGGCGCTTACTGCCAGGACTTGAGCAGTTCGTCATAGGAGACGGTGACCGGCTTTTCGTCCTCGTTCTCCAGCTTTGGATAGGGCGCGCCCGGCTGGCTCAGCCAGTAGTCCGGGTCGCGCTCCTCGTTCAGCTTCGGGCCGATATCGCCCTGGATGCCCGCCCGTTCGAGCCGTTCGAGCACGCGCTCCTGGTCCGAGCACAGCGCGTCGAGCGCCTCTTGCGGGGTCTTGGCACCGGACATGGCGTCGCCAATGTTCTGCCACCAGAGCTGCGCCAGCTTGGGATAGTCCGGCACGTTGGTGCCGGTGGGCGACCACTGCGTGCGGGCAGGCGAGCGGTAGAACTCGACCAGACCGCCGAGGCGCGGCGCGCGCTCGGTGAAGTGATCGGCGTTGATCGTCGACTCGCGGATGAAGGTGAGGCCGACATCCGATTTCTTGAGATCGACGGTCTTGGAGGTGACAAACTGCGCATAGAGCCACGCGGCCTTGGCGCGGTCCACCGGGGTGGATTTCATCAGCGTCCAGGACCCTGCGTCCTGGTAGCCGATCTTCTGGCCTTCCTTCCAGTAGACACCGTGCGGCGAGGGGGCCATGCGCCACTTGGGCGTGCCATCCTCGTTCATCACCGGCAGGTCGGGCTTGACCGTGGCGGCGGTGAAGGCGGTATACCAGAACATCTGCTGCGCGATGTTGCCCTGTGCGGGGATCGGCCCGGCCTCGGAAAAGGTCATCCCGGCGGCGGAGGGCGGCGAGTATTTCTCCAGCCACTCGATCGCCTTGTCCACCGCGTAGACGGCGGCGGGGCTGTTGGTCGCGCCCCCGCGCGCCATGCAAGAGCCGGTGGGCTGGCTCTGCTCGTTCACGCGGATGCCCCACTCGTCGACCGGCAGGCCGTTGGGCTCGCCCACGTCTCCCATCCCAGCCATCGACATCCACGCATCGGTATAACGCCAGCCGAGCGACGGGTCCTTCTTGCCATAGTCCATGTTGCCAAAGACCTCGCCCTCGACATCGAGATGGCTCAGGTCGCGCCCGGTAAAGAATTCGGCGATGTCCTCGTAGGCCGACCAGTTGACCGGTACGCCCAGGTCATAGCCGTACTCGGCCTTGAAATCCGCCTGGTTCTTCTCGTCGTTGAACCAGTCGTAGCGGAACCAGTAGAGGTTGGCGAATTGCTGGGTCGGCATCTGGTAGACCTTGCCATCCGGCCCGGTGGTGAACGACAGGCCGATGAAATCGTCCAGATCAAGCGTCGGGCTGGTCACATCCCCGCCCTCGCCGGCCATCCAGTCGGTCAGGTTGCGCACCTGCTGATAGCGCCAGTGCGTCCCGATCAGGTCGGAATCGTTGACATAAGCGTCATAGATGTTCTGCCCGGACTGCATCTGCGTCTGCAGCTTCTCGACCACGTCGCCCTCGCCGATGAGGTCGTGGGTAATCTCGATCCCGGTGATCGCCGTGAACGCGGGGGCCAGGACCTGGCTCTCGTATTCATGGGTGGCGATGGTCTCGGAGACGACCTTGATCTCCATGCCCTGAAAGGGTTGCGCCGCGTCGATGAACCATTGCATCTCGGCCTCCTGATCGGCGCGGCTCAGCACCGACAGGCCCGCGATCTCGTCATCGAGGAACGCTTGCGCGGCCTCCATGTCGGCGGCCGCCTGCCCGGCCATCAGGCCGAGCGAGACGATCGCCGTTGTCGTTTTCATTGCCAAGTTCATGTTGTCCTCCCTTATGAACTTTCAGTCAGATGATTGTGCCCCTCACACCCAGCGGAACACCGCTGCGGCGTAGACAAGGCAGACGATCAGCGCGACGGGTTGGTTCGCGCCGACGAGCCCGAGCCAGGCCAGGTTGATGAAGGCCGAGCCCAGAAGCGTGATGAAGAGACGATCGCCCCGCGTCGTCTCGATGCGCAGGACGCCCCTGCGCGGGGTTTCGGGGTATTTCACCCCGATGATCGTGAAGGTGATGAGCAGCCCCGCGATCACCATGAAGAAGATCGCCGTGGGCCATGTCCATGCCATCCATGAGAGGTCCATCAGATTCTCCCTCGTTGCATCCGCGCACACGGGTTCCGATGCCCCGCCCGGCGCAAGCCGGGCAGCGCCCGACCTCCCCCCGGAGGGCGCTTTGGCGACGTCGCAAGCGACGGGCGCGACGCGCGGGCTTGCATCGCTCTGCGCGGTCCACACGCAGCGCCCGCGCCCTCCAGGTCGGGCGCTGCCCGGCTTGCAGCCCCGCGCATCACACCCTCCCCAACGCGAAACCCTTCGCGATGTAGTTGCGCACGAAATAGATCACGAGCGCCCCCGGCACGATGGTCAGCACCCCCGCCGCCGCCAGCACGCCCCAGTCGATCCCGGCGGCACCCTGCGTGCGGGTCATGATCGCCGCAATCGGCTTGGCGTCCACGGTGGTGAGCGTGCGCGACAGGAGCAACTCGACCCATGAGAACATGAAGCAGAAGAACGCCGCCACGCCGATCCCGCTCGCGATCAGCGGCGTGAATATCTTGACGAAGAAATGCCCGAAGGAATAGCCGTCGATATAGGCGGTCTCGTCGATCTCCTTGGGCACCCCGCGCATGAAGCCTTCGAGAATCCACACCGCCAGCGGCACGTTAAAGAGCGTGTGCGCCAGCGCCACCGCGATATGCGTGTCGAAAAGCCCGACGCTCGAATAAAGCTGAAAGAACGGCAGCGCGAACACCGCGGGCGGTGCCATCCGGTTGGTCAGCAGCCAGAAGAACAGGTGCTTGTCACCCAGAAACCGGTAGCGCGAGAAGGCATAGGCCGCTGGAAGCGCCACCGCCACCGACAGCACCGTGTTCATGGTCACGTAGATGATCGAGTTGACATAGCCCATGTACCACGCCGGATCGCTCAGGATCGTGCGGTAATTGTCGAGCGTCAGATCGTCAGGCCAGAGCGTGAAGGCGTTGAGGATCTCGGTATTGGTCTTGAGGCTCATGTTCACCAGCCAGTAGATTGGCAGCATGAGGAACACGAGGTAGAGGGTCATCACCACATTGATGCGCGGGCGGAAATTCATCACTTGCCCCCCTGCTTGTCGAGATTGGTCATCACCGTGTAGAACACCCAGCTCACCGCGAGGATCACCAGGAAATAGATGATCGAGAACGCCGCCGCCGGGCCAAGATCGAACTGCCCCAGCGCCATCTTGACCAAGTCGATGGACAGCAGCGTGGTGGCGTTGCCCGGCCCGCCGCCGGTGACCACGAAGGGCTCGGTATAGATCTTGAAGCTGTCCATGAAGCGCAGCAGGATCGCGATGGTCAGAACGCCGGTCATCTTGGGCAATTCGATATAGCGGAACACTGCCCAGCGGCTCGCCTGGTCGATTCGGGCGGCCTGATAATAGGCGTCGGGGATGGATTTGAGGCCGGCATAGGCCAGCAGCGCCACCAGCGAGGTCCAATGCCAGACATCCATCACGATCAGCGTCGCCCAGGCGTCGATCGTGTTCTGCGTGTAGTTGTAATCCACGCCCAGCGCCGACAGCGTGCGCCCCAGCAGCCCGATATCCACCCGCCCGAAAATCTGCCAGATGGTGCCCACCACGTTCCACGGGATGAGCAGCGGCAGCGACATCAGCACCAGACAGACCGAGACCATGACCCCCCGCTTGGGCATGTTGAGCGCGATAAGCACGCCCAATGGCACCTCGATGGCGAGGATCACGCCGGAAAAGATCACCTGCCGGCGCAGCGCGTCCCACATCCGCTCGTCCTCGAGCACCTGCCGGAACCAGTCGAGCCCGGCCCAGAAGAACTGGTTCTGCCCGAACGAGTCCTGTACCGAATAGTTGACCACTGTCATCAGCGGGATCACCGCCGAAAACGCCACCAGCACCAGCACCGGCAGTACCAGGAACCATGCCTTCTGGTTGACGGTCTTTTCCATTAGGCGGCCCCCCCGCTGCGGAATCGTTTCATGGCGACGTCATCCTCGGGCGCGCGGTCATCCTCGGGCCTGACCCGAGGACCTCTGTGCCCGGAGACCATCGGGTCACGCCCGATGGTGACACGGAATACACCCGGACGCCTCATGCCGCCGCCCCCGTGCGAGACCCGGGTGTTAGGTGACACTCATTATTACAGTGATGCCGGAAGACCGGCGAAGAAGCCGGATATGGGCGGATGGGCCTTGTAAATAAGGGGTTTTGGCGCGGTCGCGACGGCCGGTGGAGCAAGAGTGTGAAGTTTGCAGTGGTGGCGGGAAATGGGCGGTTTCGGGCGGCGCGCGCAACCAAAGGGATAGGGCCGGGGCCATTGGCCCGAAATTGCGCAAACCCCATTGAATAAGGGTTTAACGGGCTGTCGAAGGCGTGTTTCGGGGGTGATTTCAGGGGTGTGGCGGTGCCCGGAACCGGGACGCGGGCCGCCCAGTTCTCTCTTTGGGTCCCACTTCCATGGTTATGCGCGCGATATCAACGGGGTAGCCAGTTGAACGGCAGGCCGGACCGGCGCGAGAAGTGGGACCCTATTTTTCAGGAGATTTCAGCCGGAAGCGAGTATCTCATGGCCCCGGTTGGACAGGCAGCGGTCAACAATCGCTTTCGGCCCGCGTTGCAGGTCGCCGGCACGGTAGACCGTCCCGGCCGCTGCGCCTGTCGCGCCGCCAACGGCTCCGGCTCCGGCGTAATCGCCGTCGATCATTGCACCGCCCGCGGCCCCGACGGCCGCACCGAGGAGGATCGATGCGACCACTTCATTCTGATATTGCTCGTAAGCCTTCTGATATACTTCCTCACCGATCTTGCGGCATTCCGGCAGATCTTTTTCGAAGGACGCCTGATCGACGCGCGCGGGGTCGATAACAGGACGGTAATCCTGCATCGAAACAGGCTGAGCAGCGCATGCGGATAGTGACAGAATGGCCACGGGAATAAAGAGTTTGGTGATCACGGAAATTCCTTTCTAAGACTTTGGCGATGCTACCACGCATGCGCCGACCAGACGATCTCGCCCAGGATGTTCACGCGGTTCATGTCCTCGCTGGCCCGCGTCTCGACCGGGTGGGCGGGGTTGTCGGAGGTGAGGATGATCAGCTGGTCGGGAACGTGGTCGAGGCGTTTGACGCGGGCCGCGCCGTCGGTGTCGATCAGGGCGTAAACGTGGCGGTTGCGGATGGCGGTGCGACGCTCGTCGATCATGACCAGATCGCCGTCGTGGAGCGTGGGGGCCATGCTGTCGCCGGTCACCTTGAGCAGGCAGGCGTCGGAGGGCGAGATGTCGCGCTCGCGCAGCCAGTCGCGGCGGAAGGCGAGCGCTCCGGTGCGCTCGACCTGGTCATTGATCGCGCCGCCGCCTGCCGCGAGGCGGGCATCGACGCGGGGGATCGGCGCATAGTCGGCCCCGTCGAGCTCGACGGTGTAGACCGGGCCGGTCTCGCGCGGCGGGCCGATGTAGAACTCAAGGCCGAGGGCTTCGGCGATCTCTTTGGCCCGTTCGATGTTCGGAATTGATTTCTTATCATCATTCCTGACGACAGCGCGCAGGTAGCCCTGCTTCCAGCCCTGCTTGGCCTCGAAGCTGTTCACGTTTTCCCCTAGCGCGTAGAGCCGGGCAATCACCAAAGATCCAAAGTTCATATCACTTCCTCATGCCGATTAGGAAAATGCCCTATTCAGAAAGTGCTTGCAATTTGGCATCTCCCTAACATAGAGTTGGGGAAACGCCAAATACAGGCTAGGCATGAACATCGAGCAGATCAAAAAACTGGCAAGCGCCTACTCCCGGCACACTGACCTCAAGCAGACGACGCTTGGCGTCTACGCCGTCAACGACGGCAAGTTCTTTCTGCGGCTCGCGGACGGATACGATTGCAGGACAAAGACCGCTCAGAAGGTCCTCGAATGGTTCGCGGCCAATTGGCCCGAGGACCTCGCCTGGCCGGAAAGTGTCCCCCGCCCCTCGGCCAATAAGGAGGACGCCGCATGAGCGACGCGATGCCGATATTCCGGACCGTGCGGAGCGGCACGCCCGAGGCGCAGGCGCTGCGTCGGTCCCGCGACTACGTGGCGGGCTGGATCGCGGGCAAGACGGCCGCGCAAGGCCTGTACGAGCAGATGCTGGGCTGCATTCCGACGCAGCGCGACCGGCTCGAAGAGGAAGGCGACCGGCTCGGGATCAGCAGGCCCGAGATCGGGCGCATCTGGGTGAGGATGATCCATAACGAGCCTGTGCACCACCTGTTCCCCGAGATCGACTGGCACTTCGTCATCATGGGCGAGCGCAAGACGGAGGACGCGGCATGAACGACATCATCCCTTTTGACTTCGAGAGCCATGCGGTGCGGTCGGTGCTGATCGACGGCAAGCCTTGGTTCGTGGCGGCGGATGTGTGCCGGGTGCTGGAAATCGTCAATCACCGGCACGCAGTCTCGACACTCGATGAGGACGAAAAGGGGGTCGTTAAAACCGACACCCTTGGGGGCAAACAGGACCTCAATATCGTCTCCGTAAGCGGGGTCATCTGGCTGTCGTCGCGGAGCAACAAGCCGGTCGCCAAGCGGTTCTGGAAGTGGGTGCGGGCGGAGGTTCTGCCCGCCCTCGTCCGCGACGGTTACTACGCGATGCCCGGTGCCGCCGCCCCCGATCTGGAGGAGCTGGCCGAGAAGCGGGCCTATCTGGAGAGCCTGCCCGAGGATCAGCGCGAAATCGCGCGGGCGAAGTGCGAAGCGCTCGACAAGATCGCCGACGCCATCGAGGCGGGCGAGAAGGTGAGCCACGCGGTGCGCGAGGCCGCAGCCGAGAGCGGGTATTCCGAGAAGACGCTGTGGAACTGCCGCGCCAACACATACATGGTGCCGCGCTCTGACTGGGAAGCGGCCTGCGCGCCGAAATGGCGGCGGCGGCGCGGCGGGATGATGGTCGAGTGCCACCCGGAGGCGCTGCGGTTCTTCGAGGGGCTGGCGGCGACGGGGCAGCGCATCACCGATTGCTACCGGCGCACCTGCGAGGTCGCCGCCGAGCGCGGCTGGGAGCCGGTGCCCGGCATCCACGTGCTGCGCCGCCACGCGGCGCGGGTCCTGTCCAATCCAGTGAGAAGGAGTGTTTCGGCATGAGCATCCGCCGTCGCCTTGCCCTGCTGATCTGCCCGGATCTTGGGTCTGCGCCCGCCGTTGGCACCGCGCTGATCGTGGTGACGGTGCTGCGGCCCGCGCCGGTGATCTACCAGGGAGAGAGCCATGCTGATCGGTGATCTTGTCCCCGATGCCGGGCAGTTGCAGGCCGAGATCGAGGCGATCCCGCAGGCGCAGCGCGTGGCGCTGGCGCTGCAGTTGGTGCGCGACATCGACGACCCAAACTGCGCGCTGACGCTGATGCGGCTGAGCCGGTTGGCGGAGGATCATCACGTCGCGATCCGCAAGGAGCAGTTCGTGCGCGATCACGAGCGGAGGCTGCCGGGATGAAGCGCCTGTTGAACACCCGTTTGAACACCTGCGCGCGTGCTTGCCTGTGCGCCGCGCGGGTCCTGCGCCGCGACCGGTTCCGGTCTGCTTGCCCCGGTCGCGGCGTCTTTTCTGCCATCGGCGATGTCCTGGGAGGGCTGGCGTTGTTCGCGCTGCTCTTGGGCCTCGCGATACTCGGAGGATGAGCATGAACCTGCATGTGGAGAAATGGGGCGTCGGCTACGCCGTGTTCGAGGGGCGGAAGCGGATCAGCGGCGTGTACAGCAACCGCACCTACGCGCTGGCACGGCAGGACAAGATCGAGGCCGAGGCGCGGCAGGCCAGACATGCGCGCAACCGGCCCTGCCTGACCTGCGGGACGGAGTTCTGGAGCACGGGGCGCGGCCATCGGATGTGCAACGGGTGCCGGGCGCGCTGTTCCGGCCTCGATGACCGGATGGTCGGCTGATGCACAAGGCATCGCTCACCTCACCGCGCCTGCAGCGGGTGCTGGCCGTCCTGCGCGACGGCAGACCCCATACCACGCGCGAGATCGTGCGGCGGGCGCATGTGGTGGCGGTTAACAGCTGCATCGCGGAGCTGCGGGCGAACGGGGCGGTGATCCTGTGCACCCGTGAGCGCAGGAAGGACCGGCTGATCTGCCGGTACACAATGACGAAGGCACCAGAATGAAAAACAGCCCTTTCCAGCGAGACACCTGTGAAGACGAACAAGCGTCTTGCATCGAAGACCTGACCAACATCGCGTTCTTCGGAGAGCGCATGTCCGGGTTTGCCGCGAAGGCCGTGGAGGCGGTGGAGCGCGGCGATCCGGAGACGGCGATGCGCTACGTTCAGCGGGTCCGCTTTCTGTGCCAGATGCGCGCGGATTTCGCGGAGCTCTTGCTGGACGGTCTGCACTTTCTGGCGACAGGCAACGAGGATTTCGACCACGAGGCGTGGCTCGCGGCGCAGGGCGAGCGCGACTACGACGCGCTGGCCTTTGCCACCTGCCTGGCAACGCACCTGGATTACATGACGGGCGAAGATATCGCGGGAGGCCGCGATGAGTGAGATGCGCCTGATCGAGACGCGCGAGATGGCGCTGGATGACATCCTGGTCGAGGACCGGCTGCGCCCGGTGGACGAGATGGGCGTATCGGCCATTCTGATGACAATCAACGAGGGCGGGGCGACCACTGATCCGATCGACGTGCGCCGGGTGCGCCGCAAGGGCGTGGTGACCTATCGCCTGATCGACGGCGCGCATCGCATGGCCGCCGAGCGGAAGCTGGGCAACACGACGATCCTTGCCTCCATCTACGAGGGCACGGATGCCGATGCCCGGCTGATGGAGATCGAGCGCAATCTGGCACGCGCCGAGATGAAGCCGGTGGACCGGGCGGTGTTCCTGTTGGAGTACAAGGAGGCCTATGAAAAGAAGCACCCGGAGGCCCGCGCGGCCATCGGGGCGGCGCTGATTGCCAAGCGATGGGATACGACGGGCACGATGCCCGTCGTATCGTTCGCCGCCAAAATCGGCCAGATGACGGGACAAGACGAGAGCACGGTGCGCCGCCAAATCCGCGCCGTGAAGGCGTTGGAGCGCCCAGAAATCGACGCTCTGCGCAATTCGCCGAACTGGATCTGCTACAAGGATATCGCCGAGATCGGCAAGATCGCCGAGGACGAGGAGCGCCGCTTTGCGGTCCAGAGCCTGTCGGCGGGTGAGGCGAAAACGGTCAAGGCCGCACGCAAGGCCTACGCGGCATCCCAAGGCAAGGCTGCGGTCCCTCTGAGCGACAAGGATCAGAAGCTGGCGCGGCTCGCGGACGCCTGGGCGCGAGCCGGGGAGGTCAATCGCCGGAAATTCGTCGAGGCTAACGCGGCCGAGATCGAAGACCTGTTGAAAGCGCTTTATCACGGGGAGGACGCTGCATGAGCGATCCCGCCCCCGCACAGCAATGGTGGAGCGCCGCCGAGCTGGCCGAGGCCGGTCTGCCGGACCTGCCGGGCACCAAGCGCAAGGTCAACGAGATGGCCAAGCGCGAGGGCTGGTCTGCGCAGCCTGGTAAGGTGCGGCGGCGGCGCGGTGCGGGTGGTGGGGTCGAGTATCACTGGAGCGTGCTGCCCATGCGGGCGCGGTTGCGGCTGGGGTCCGAGCAGGCCACGCGACAAGCGGCGCAGGCGGGTGCTAACGAGGCCTGGGCGCGGTTCGACGCGGCGGGCGACACCGCCCGCGCCGAGGCGGAGCGGCGGCTGAGTGCCATCGCACAGGTCGAGAGCCTCGAGGGTGCGGGGCTGACCCGGTCCATGTCCGTGCGCGAGGTCGCGCGCAAGCTGGGGTGCTCCGAGAAATCCATCTGGAACTGGCTGGGCATGTTGGAGGGCGTGAGCGCCGCTGATCGGCTGGCCTATCTGATCGACGGACGCGCGGTACGCAAGAGCCCCGGCCTACGCGCCGATCTCGATGACGAATTCTGCGCGCTCGTCCGGAGCGACTGGCTGCGCCCGTCGCAGCCGAGCCTGACCAGCTGCTATGACCGCGCCGCGCGGGTCTGGCTGGGTGAGAAGCGCAATAGTGCCGTGCCGCCCCTCCACCAGGTGCGTCGGTGGATGAAGGCCAACGTGTCAAAGCCGACCGAGGTGTTCATGCGCAAGGGGGCGGAGGCACTCAAACGGTTCTACCCGGCCCAGACACGATCCAAGGCGTTCATGGTCCCGATGGAGTGTATCCAGGGCGACTATCACAAATTCGACGTGTTCGTGCAGTGGCCGGGGATAGCCACGCCGGTGCGCCCGCAGCTTATGGCATGGTCGGACGTCTATTCCGGCAAGCTGCTGGCCTGGCGGCTGTCGGACACGGCCAACAGCCATACGGTGCAGCTGGTGACAGGCGACCTTATCCGTGAATGGGGCGTACCGCAGTCGGTTTTGATGGATAACGGTAAAGAATTCGCAAACAAGGCAATGACCGGCGGTGACAAAACTCGCAACACCTTCAAGGTCATGGACGAGGATATCCCTGGGCTACTGCCGCTGCTGGGTATCGAAATCCATTGGGCGACGCCCTATTCCGGCCAGTCCAAGCCGATCGAGCGGGCGTTCCGCGATCTTTGTGATCGCGTCGCCAAACACCCGGCCTTCGACGGGGCCTATACCGGCAACAGCCCGATGGCCAAGCCGGAGGATTACGGCAGCCGCGCAATCCCACTGGAGGATTTCAAGGCGGTTCTGGAAGAGGAGCTGGCGCATCACAATGCCCGGCCCGGGCGACGCAGCGAAGTGGCGATGGGGCGGTCGTTCAACGAGGTGTTCAACGAGGGATATGCGCGGGCCACGATCCGGCGCGCCACTGATGAGCAGCTGCGCCTGTGGCTGTTGCGGGCCGAGGGCGTGCGCGCCAAGCGCGGCAACGGCGCGCTCAAGCTCTATGACACGGAATATTGGTCGGAATGGATGTATCGGATCGCCGGCGAGAAGGTGGTCGCGCGGTTCGATGCCGACGATCTCGCGGCTGGGCTGGAGGTCTACGATCTCAAGGGCCGGTACCTGGGCCACGCGGAATGCCGCGAGGTGGTGCAGTTCTTCGATGTCGATCAATCGCGCGATCACAATCGCAAGCGCAAAGCCTGGATGAAGGCGCAGAAAGCCGAGGCGAAGGCGCTGCGGGAGTACACTGCCGCCGAGCTTGCCGCGCGGCTTCGTGCCTCGGGCGATCTGGCCCCAGACGAGCCGCTTCCCGAGGCGCAGGTGCATCAGCTGGTCACGCCGCACAAGGCCGCGCCCAAGCGCCGCGCTGCCACGCCGGAGGATACCGAGCGCGAGGCGGCACATTCGGCCACCATCGCACGGCTCGAGGAACGCCGCGCCGCCCCGCGCGAAGAGGATGATCCCGAAGTGCGGTTCGCCCGGGCCCGGGCGCTGGAGCGCGCCGTGGAGGCAGGCGAGGTGCTGACGCAAGCACAGGCCGACTGGCTCGGGGACTATCGGACATCATCGGAATACCGCGCGCATCTGCGCATTGAGCGGTGGTCCGAGGCCAATAACTGAGAAAAGGAGAGCAGCATGACACCTTCGATCGCACCGTTGCGCAATGTCGCGGCCCTGATCGGCCTCGTCGAGCGGGTGCAGGACCGTGCCTCCGGGCTGCCCGGCATGGCGACCTTCTACGGACCCTCCGGTTGGGGCAAGACCACCGCCGTCACCGTAGCCGCAAACGAGTTCCAGGCGCATGTCGTCCAGGTCAAGGACTGCTGGACGCCCACGTATCTCGCGCAGGCGATCCTGCGCGAGATCGGCCTGCCTCCGGTGCGCGGTGTTGCCGCCATGGTCGACGCGATCGGCGCGCAGCTGGCGCGCAGCGACCGGCCCCTGATCATCGACGACGCGCAGTATCTGCTTCGCAAGCGGATGATCGAGCTGGCCCGCGACATCTACGAGAGCTGCCAGTCCCCGGTGATCCTGGTGGGCGAGGAAAAGCTGCCGCAGGACCTGACCCGGTGGGAGAACATTCACAACCGTCAGCTTGCGTGGGAGCCTGCGTTGGCCTGCAACATGTCCGACGCCCAGAAGCTTGTGCCGATCTACGCGGCGGGCGTCGAGGTGGCCGACGATCTGCTCGGCGCGATCGTCGATGCCTCGGCAGGGTCGATACGCCGGGTTGCGACCAACCTTGCTTCGGCGCGCGAGATGGCCAAGGGGCGCGGTCGCCGGGCCGTCGATCTCGACATGTGGGGTCATCGCCCGTTCACAACCGGACAGCCGCCCGCGGTCAGGCGGGTTGAGGATTTCCGGCCGGTCATGCGGACCGAGACGCCTGAAACCGTGGTGCCGCTTGCCGGCGGCGGAAAGGCGGTTGGGTGATGAGCGAGCTGTTTGAGCAGATTTGGTCTGCGGTGAAGGATCTGCCGGATATGCACTGGCAGGACGTGGCCGCGCGCGGCTGTGCCGAGGATACGGCCAAGCGGTACCTGCGCCTCTGGCTCAGGGAGGGCCGCGTGAGGCCGAGCCGTGTCGGCCCGACCGGGAAGCGTTTCTACAGGCCTGCGCATCTGCCGCCTGCCGGACTGGAGCCTGCGAGCGGCGAGGCCACGCCCGAGGGCAACATGTGGCGCGCGATGCGGCAGTTGCGCCAGTTCAGCCCGACTGACCTCGCCGCCCACGCGAACGCCGGTGGTGTCGCCGTCACGGTCGAGAAGGCCCGCGCCTATTGTCGGCACCTGCTCGGGTCCGGTCATCTCAAGGTGCGCCAGACCGCCATTCCGGGGCAACGCGAGGCGCTCTACCAGATACTCGAGGACACCGGCCCGCGCCCTCCGAAGGCGGTTCGTCTCGCGGGCATCCTCGATCCGAACACCGGGGCGTTCACCCCGGCGAAAGGCGGTGCGGCATGAGTGCTGTCGACACCGCCCGTGAATTCTGGGGCGAGGCGATGCCCGACTGGATCGAGGCGCTGGCCATGGCCTGCGACCGCACGAGCCAGAACAAGGTGGCGGTTGAGATCGGGCGCAGCGCGAGCCTCGTCTCGAACGTGCTGCGCAACCGCTACCCGGCCGATCCGGGCGTCGTCGAGGACCTCGTGCGCGGGCATTACATGTCCCAGACCGTCGAATGCCCCGTGCAGGGCACCATCGGCAAGCAGGTCTGCCGGAAATGGCGCGGCCGGACCCGCCAGTTTCAGAACGTCAATGCTCAATACGTGACGATGTACCGGGCCTGCATGCGCTGCCCGATCAACACCGGGGAGGCGGAGCATGAGATATCCTGACACAAGCCTTGATCAGCCGATTTCCGAGCTCGCGAAGCAGGCTGTCCCTGCGCGCGTCATCGCCGAGCGGATCGGCGTGAAGCCCCAGAAGGTCCACAGCGTCCTGCATCGCCTGCGGCGGCACGGGGCGGAGTTTCCGCGCATCAGGCCGGGGCGAGGGCGCGGCCCGCAGGAGGTGCGGCTGACGCGGCTGAGCGCCGAGGTCCGCGCCGCGCTCGAGCCCTATGCCGCCGCGCGCGGGGTGACCGTCAAGGAACTGGCCGTTGCGATCCTCGATGTCGTTACGCGAGACGGGCTGGTGGGTGCGGTCCTCGACGACCGGAAGGGCCAGCCATGACCGCCCCCGACATCACCCGCTGGAGCCGCGAGGAGATGCTTCGCCTCGCCGCCTCGGCCGTCGCCAAGGTCGATCTGCTCGGCCCGCGCGGCACCACGCTGTGCTCGATGGACGAGATCGCCGCCATGGCGGGCGTCTGCGCGCTTCACGGCGTCGGGCCGCGCCTTCTTTCAACGCCCCCTTCAACAGGAGATGACCATGTCTGAGTTCACCCCCCACCCGGTGCCGTCGGGTCTTGTTTTGCAGAACGGGAAGTGGTTCCGCAATGATGCCAAGGGCCGGCTGGTTCCCAACGACCTGGTGCGCCCACAGGACGAGTTGATGGACGAGCAGGTCCGCAAGATCGCCGGGTATGCGCTGGCGTTGAGCGACCAGTTGCGGCGCTTCAAGGAGCACACGTTCGATGACATCTCGGCCTTCGAGGCGATCCTTGCGCAGGAGTACGAGACCAGCATCGGCGGGGCCAAGGGCAACAAGACGCTCACCTCCTATGACGGGCTCTACCAGGTGCAGGTGCAGGTGCAGGACCGGGTGGATTTCGGCCCGGAGCTGCAGGTTGCCAAGGGCCTGATCGACGAGTGCCTCAACGAATGGTCGGCCGACAGCCGCCCCGAAATACAGGCCATCGTTACCCGTGCCTTCAACACCGACAAGGAAGGCCAGATCAACCGCGCCGAGATATTCATGCTGCTGCGGCTCGACATCGAGGACCACCGCTGGCGGCGCGCCATGGACGCGATCCGCGACGCCATGCGCGTGGTGGGCAAGGCGACCTATGTGCGCGTGAAGCACCGGCCCGACACCGAGGCCCACTGGCAGACGGTGCTGCTCGATATCGCGAAGGTGTGAGATGGTCTATGCGGACGGCATGGAGGTCGAGCTTTTCGACCAGGTGGGGATCACTATCGGCGGGCGAGTGTTCAGTGGACAGATAACCTGCCGGCACCCCCGGAAGGAAACGGTCCGGGTCGGCTATTTCGACACAGAGGACACGAAAAAGAACGGAGATGGGCGGTGGAAGGTCGCCACGGTGCCCGTCGCGCAGGTCGAGCTTGTCGCGAGGGACGGGTAATGAGCCGGTCCCTCCATAAACTGATTTTCGCCGCCTGCCGCCAGCTGGGCCTCGACGATGACGCCCGGCGGGATTTGCAGGTGAGTGTCACCGGCAAGACGTCCCTGCGCGACATGAGCGATGGCGAGTTGAAGCTGCTTGTCAACCGGCTGAAGGAGGCCGGGTTCAAGGATCAGCCTGTCCGTTCGCGCCACAAGCCCGCTCCGCGCGCAGATCTGCGCATGATCCATGTGCTCTGGCGCAAGCTGGGCGAGGCGGGCGCCCTGCGCGACCCCAGCCGCCGGGGGCTCAACACCTTCATCCGAAAGCGCTTCGGGTCAAACTGGGGTTCGGTCCCGGCCGACGTGGACATGCTGCGCGACTGGCAGCAGATCGACGCGGTGATCCAGGCGCTGAAGGACTGGGGGCGGCGCGAGGGGATCGAGTTCGCCTGGGAGGATCACGCGCGGTGAAAAAGCCACTGCATCACGTCACCGATCACGCCTTGATCCGCTATCTGGAGCGGGTGGAGGGTGTCGATATCGAGGCGATCCGCCGCGAGATCGGGCGGGTCGCGGACCGGGGCATCGAGGCCGGGGCAAATGCTGTCATCAGCGGCGGGTTCATCTTCGTGATATCCGGTCCTACCGTGATCACGGTCAGGCCCCAGCACCAACCCTGCCTCAAGGGTCGTAGCCGGAGGCGTCGCCGTGGAGCATGAGCCGACATGGGTCGAGGAGCTGCGCGCCGAAATCGAGGACGTGCCTGTCGAGCGGTTCCTCGCCCGCGCGGGCGGCATGCGGCTCTATGTGCCGGGTGCGCGGCTCACCGGCAGCCTGCTCGTCACGCTCGCCGGGCGCGATATTGCCAGATGGTTGTCCGACCGCTACGCTGGCGAATATCTCGACGTGCCCTCGGCCCGCGCACAGGCCCGGGATGGCCTCAGGCAGGCGCTGCGCGAGGCCCCGGACACGCCGGTGAACGTGCTGGCGAACCGGTTTGGCGTCTCCGCCCGTCGCGTGTTGCAGGTCAAGGCGGAGCTGGCCCGCGAGGAAGAGCCGCCCCTTCTCAAGGCCATGCGAAGCGCTTCATCTGAATAAGCGCGCCCGCGCTCTCTATCCTGAACGGGAAAGGGGCGCGCCATGCTGTCAGTCCGAGACATCGCCGAGGAGATCGTCGCCCGCGAGGGCGGCTTCGTCAACGATCCCGACGATCCGGGCGGGGCCACGAATTTCGGCGTGACGATCCACACCATGCGCCAGCTCGGTCTCGATCTGGACCGGGACGGCGATATCGATGTCGCTGACGTGCGGCTGATGAGCCGTGAGCGCGCCGTCGACATCTTCATCGAGCATTACTTCCGCCGTCCGCGCATCGCCGATTTGCCCGAGGTGCTGCAGGCATCGGTCTTCGACATGCAGGTCAATGCCGGTTCCAACGCTGTGAAAATCCTGCAGCGGCTTGTGACGCAGATGGGTTTCACGACGACGGCAGACGGTGTGATCGGCCCGAGCACGCTGCATGCCGTCCAGATGGCGCATGACGCGGCCCCCGATCACATCGCCGACGCCTACGCCATCGCGCGGCGCAACTACTATTTCCGCCTGGCCGACGCGCGGCCCGCAAGCCGCAAGTTCGCCCGTTCGCGCTCGGGCGGCAAGGGCGGCTGGATCCGGCGCGCCGAGGAATTCATGAGCCCGCGCTACCGCATGACGCAGGCACAGTTCGATGAGAGGGTTTCGGCATGGGGTGGTTGAGAACGATCTTCGGGGCCGTGTTCGGTGGTGGCCGCAACGTGATCGCCGAGACGGCCGAGGTCTTCCGCCCCAATGCCGAGGCGGCGGATCAGCGCGCGGCGGACGCGCAGGGCGCGGCGCTGCGGCAGATGGCGGCGGAGTTCGGTTCGGTGCAGGGGCCGTGGGGCCGGTTCGTGGACGGGCTCAACCGCCTGCCGCGCCCCGCCATGGCCTTTGGCTGCATCTTCCTCTTCGGCTCGGCGATGCACGACCCCGTGTGGTTCGCGGAGCGGATGCAGGGGCTCGCCCTGGTGCCCGAGCCGCTGTGGGCGCTCATGGGCGCGATCGTGGCGTTCTACTTCGGCGCCAGAGAGCTGCACAAGTTCCGGGGCTCGTCGATGCAGAAGGAGGCCGCGCGGATCATCGCGCAGGCCCCGGATGTGGCCCGCAATGTCGCCACCCTGCGCGCCCTGCGCCACGACACCCCCGGCGCCGCCGATCCGGGCTCGGATGCCGACGCGGCGCTCGCCGCGACGCGCGAGGCCGAGAACCCGGCAATCGAGGATTGGAGGCGCGAATGAAACACCTGATCGTATTCCTCATCGGGCTGGCGGCGATCATCGCCGCGCTGCCCGCTTTCGCGCAGCCCTGTTATCCGCGCGACGCCGTGGCCGAGGGGCTGCGGTCCGAATATGGCGAGACGCTGCGCATGCGCGCGCTGACCTCCGGCGGTCACTTGGTCGAGCTCTTTGCCGCGCCCTCGGGCACATGGACGCTGATCCTCACGCGGCCTGATGGACTGTCCTGCGCGATGGACTCGGGCGAGGCGATCGAGATGGTCGAGCCGGTCGAAGGCGACCCGGCATGATGGATTGGGATTTGTTCTGGAAGGCGTCGGGCGTGATCCTGCCGTTGCTCGTGGCGATCTACACCTTCCTGGCCACGCGGCGCACCGATGTGGACAAGCAGTTCGAGGCGGGTGACGAGCGCATGGACCGGCACGAGGGGCGCATCGCCTGGCTTGAGCAGACCGTGCAGGTGATGCCGGGCAAGGACGACACTCACCGCCTCGAACTCATGCTGTCCGAGATGTCGGGGGACATGAAGGCGATGTGCTCGACCATGGAGGGGATGAAGGCGAGCCTGCAGCGCACCGAGGACATCGTTGGTCGCCACGAAGACCACCTGAGGGAGAAGCACTGATGGCAGATTATGCCGCCACCGTCCGCAAGCACCGCCGCCTTGCGATCCTGCGTCATCTCGAGCAGGTCTCGGGCTACACCACCAACGCCTCGATCCTGCGCGACGTGCTGCACGGCGTGGGCGTGGGCTCGACCTTCGACCAAGTCATCACCGAGCTGCACTGGCTGCAGGAGAACGGCATGGTCACGGTCAGCGACCACGGGGAGTTCGTGATCGCAGAGGCCACCCTGCGCGGCATCGAGATCGCGCGCGGCGAGGCCACGCATCCCGATATCCAGCGCCCCCGCGCCCGGAGGGTCTGACCATGCCCCCGCCCCGCAAGGTCGAGCTGCTGCCCGCCGAGCTGCGCCAGTGGCTGCACGAGTGGTGGAAGGAAAAGGGCTTTCACGGCTATGAGGATCTGGCCGAAGAGCTGAATTTCCGTCTTGAGCAAGACGGCCTCGAGCTGCGCATCGGCAAGAGCGCGCTGCACGCCTACGGGCAGGAATACGAGCACTTCGTCAAGCTGCAGGATGAGGCCGGGGCCTGGGCGCAGCAATGGCTGGCCGACAACGATCTGTCGGAGGAGGCCGACCGGCACCGCGTGCTCTTCCAGATGATGACCTCGGTCGCGTTCAAGGTGCTGAAGGCGCAGATGGGCAAGGACGGCGAGAAGATCGACCCGCGCGAGCTGCACTTCCTGGGCAAGATGATGAAGGACGTCATGTCGAGCGCGGGCATCCGCGAGCAGCTGATGGCGAAGGAGCGCGAGCGCATCGCCGCGGAGGCGGCG
The DNA here is from genome assembly GCF_042430665.1 of Roseovarius ramblicola. Taxonomy (NCBI): domain Bacteria; kingdom Pseudomonadati; phylum Pseudomonadota; class Alphaproteobacteria; order Rhodobacterales; family Roseobacteraceae; genus Roseovarius; species Roseovarius ramblicola. The sequence goes on from NZ_JBHMEC010000004.1 coordinate 54,364, forward strand.
GAGGCTGCACGGGCGGAGGCGTCGGCCCAGCTTGAAACCGGCGTCGCCACGGGGCGGATCGACGCGGCGGCCGCACAGGCGGCGCGGGAAGTGATGGGGATGGCATGACCACCGGCGAGGACATGGTCAAGGGCGCAAAGGTGCTGGTGGGCGACGAGAACTGGCGCAAGGGGCCGGTCTGGCTCGCGTTCTGGGCATTCCTGTTCGGACGACGCGAGCGGTTCGAGCACCTGGACATGCGTTGCACCATCGCCTGGTGGCGCGACAAGCCCTACCTGGTCAGCATCCGAGAGGCACGCCCATGATCCGCGCCATCGAGTTCCCCGACCCGGCCGAGTTCCGGCGGCGAGAGCTGCCCGGTAGCTTTCATATCGACCTGACGCAGGGCGGCCCGAATGGCGCGGCCTTCTGGTTCTTCTGCCCCTGCGGCTGCGACGGGCCGTCCCGCATCCCGATCGGATTGCGGATCAAGCCCGAGACCGAGCCCTCCTGGTCCTGGAACGGATCGCTGAGCGAGCCGACGCTCTCACCGTCCGTCCGTCAGCTCAACTGCGGCTGGCACGGCTGGCTGCGCGACGGGTATTGGGAGAGCGTGTGATGGCGACCGCAGCGCAGATCGCCAACGACATGGCCGCGCATGCCGCGTACTGGGCAAAGCGTGATCTTAACATCGAGCGCGCCTGTCGCGACGCCGCGCGGGTGATCCGCGCTTTTCTCGCGGGAGACAGGGTGGATGGCCGAACATATTGGGGCGTCGATCTGAGGCTGTCGAATTTGGCGGACCGTAAGCCGGACTGGGGTGTGCAAGGCTATCCTGACTTTGACCGCGCCCGGATATGCATGCAGCGCCTGAAGGCCGAGGCGGGCCACTGATGCCCGAACAGGTCATCACCTTTCTGCCCTATCAGAAGCGCTGGCTGCAGGATGCCAGCCGCTTCAAGATCGGCATGTTCACCCGGCGTGGCGGCAAGACCTTCGGGGCGTGCGGCGAAATCGCGGACGACTGTTTTCGCGCTGAAATCGACCGGAGGCGCGTCCGGTGGACGATCCTGAGCCGGTCCGAAGCCACGGCCAAGGAGGCGATGGAGGATGCACTCAAGCCGATCTGCCGGGGCTTCTGGGCGGCCTACAACGAAATGGCACGCTCGGCCGAGCCGGAGTTTGGCGAGGGCGAGTTCTACAGCCGGGAACTGGACGCCACCTACAAGACGCACGAGGTGCGGTTTCCGGGCGGCTCACGGGTCACGGCTCTGTCGGCCTCGCCCGACGCCGCGCGTGGTTTTGGCGGCAACCTTTTGCTGGACGAGTTCGCGTTTCACCGCGACAGTCGCCGCATCTGGGGCAGCGCCTTTCCGGTCGCCGCGCGCGGCGGGCACAAGATCCGGGTGATCAGCACGCCCAACGGCAAGGGCAACAAGTTCTACGAGCTGATGACCGCCGAGGATACCAACTGGTCGCGCCATCACGTCGATATTTACCAGGCCGTTAAAGAGGGGCTTGAAGTTGATATCGACGAGCTGCGCGCGGGCATGGCCGACGAGGATGCCTGGGCGCAGGAATTCGAGCTGCAGTGGCTCGACGAGGCGGCGAGCTGGCTCGATTACGATCTGATCGCGGGCTGCGAGCATGGCGCGGCCGGGGACCCGGCGGGCTATACCGCCGGGCCGGTCTTCGTGGGCGTGGATATCGCGGCGCGCAACGACCTCTTCGTGATCTGGGTGGTCGAGGAGGTGGGCGACGTGCTTTGGACGCGCGAGATTATCGCGCGCAAGCGGATCAGCTTTGCCGAGCAGGACGAACTGCTGGCGGGCGTGTTCCGGCGCTACCGCGTGGCGCGGGCGGCCATCGACCAGACCGGTATGGGCGAAAAGCCGGTCGAGGATGCGCAGCGGCGCTATGGCTCGGTGCGGGTGGCAGGCGTGCTCTTTACCTCCGCCGCCAAACTGGACATGGCGACGACGCTGAAAGAGCAGATGCAGGACCGGCGGCTGCGCATCCCCGAGGGCGATCCGGTGCTACGCGCCGACCTGCACGCGATCCGCTCGCGCGTCGGGCCCACGGGCATCCGGCGGCTTATCTCGGATGGCGAGACGGACGGCCATGCCGACCGGTTCTGGGCCGGAGCACTTGCTGTCTCCGCCGCCGACGGGGGCGAGGTGCCGATGGAATATCGCTCGACCGGCCCGCGCCCGGGCACGACGATCGGAGATTTCACAGGTGCCCTGGAGCGGCGGCGCACGGGCTTTGCCAGGGGCAGCGGCGGCATGGATTTCGGAGGGTTCGGAGATGGCTAGGAAGACCACCACGATGCGGCTGCGCGCTGTGCGGATGCGCAACCCGATGGAGCTGTCGGGCATCCAGAACGGGCGCGACATCACCCGGCCCTGGATCGGCCCACTGCTGGAACCCACGGACCCGATCCTGCGCACGCGCGGGGGCGGCAGCTTTGATATCTACAAGCCGATCCTCACTGACCCGCAGGTCAAGTCGGTGATGACGCAGCGCCTGTCGGCCGTCACCAGCCGGGAGTGGGAGGTGGTGCCGGGCGAGGACACCGCGCAGGGCAGGCGCGCCGCCGACTGGCTGCGCGACGAGCTGGGCGCCATGAAGTTCGACCGGCTGACCGAGAAGATGCTCTGGGGGCTGTTCTACGGCTACTCGGTGGCCGAGCAGATGTTCCGCCGCGACGGCCGCCTCTGGGGCTGGGAGGAAGTCCGCGTCCGTGACCGGGTGCGGTTCCGCTTCGACGAGGAGTGCGGTCTGCGGCTGCTGACCATGTCGGACATGCTGACAGGTGAGGAGATGCCGCCCGAAAAATTCTGGGTGTTCTCGACCGGCGCTGATCACGACGACGAGCCCTACGGTCTCGGCCTCGCGCATTGGCTCTACTGGCCGGTGTGGTTCAAGCGCAACGGGCTGAAGCTGTGGCTGATCGCGCTCGACAAGTTCGGCATGCCCACGGCGCGCGGCAAATATCACCCGCAGGCCAGCGAGGACGAGCAGAAAAAGCTGATGGAGGCCGTGATGGCGATCCGGTCGGAGGCAGGGATCATCATCCCCGAAGGCATGGATATCGATCTGCTGACCGCGCCGGGCGGGTCGAGCCGTCTCGACTACCGCGCGCTGCACGACACGATGGACGCGGCGATCTCGAAGATCGTGCTGTCGCAGACGATGACCACCGATGACGGATCGAGCCGGTCCCAGGCCGAAGTGCACGCGGACGTGGCCGATGCCGTCAAGAAGTCTGACGCGGACCTGGTCTGCCAGTCCTTCAACGAGGGGCCGGTGGCGCGGCTCTCTGAGTTCAACTTTCCGGGTGTCGTCCCGCCGCGGGTCTGGCGGAAGATGGAGGACCCCGAGGACACCTCGGCGGCGGTCGAGCGCGACAGCAAGCTGCACCAGATGGGTTGGCGGATGACCGAGGATCGCGTGAAGGAGACCTATGGCGACGGGTACGAGCGGGCCGCGCCGGGACCCGGCCCGGATGCGCCGCCGCCTGATTTCGCCGAGCACGTCCACGACAGCGCCCTCGATGACCTCGCCGAACAGATCATCGCAGATGGCCACGCCGAAGACGCCGCGACACCGCTTTTTGCCGATCTCGCCGCGTTCCTCGAGAGCGCTGGCCCGGAGACCACGCTGGACGAGCTGCGCGCGCGTCTCGACGGCTTGCGCGACGCACCGGGCGACGGCCGCGCCCTGGTCGATCTTCTGACCGAGGCCAGTTTCGCCGCCCGACTGGCGGGCGAGCTGGGTGCGGTGATCGATGACGAGGAAGCGCCAGGGGGCGAGGACAGCCTGCCCGGCGCGGTGGCCCCGTGATCGATCTCAAGCGCCTGCGCCCGGAGGACGCGCTCAGCTTCTTTCGCTCCAAAGGGCTTGCGCCGCCCGATGCGCGGTTCGATTTCCGGGATGTTTGGCGTAACGAGCATGCCAGCAATTTCGTGGTCGCCAAGGCGAAGCGCACCGAGGTGCTGGAGGTGATCCAAGGGGCGATGGACCGCGCTATCGCCAACGGGGGCACGGTGGCAACGTTCACCGAAGAGCTGGAGCCGGAGCTCAAGCGCCTTGGCTGGTGGGGCCGGAGCATGGAGCGCGACCCGCTGACCGGCGAGTTGAAGAACGTCGAACTCGGTTCCGTTCGCCGGTTGCGGATCATGTTCGACGCCAACATGCGCGCGAGCCACGCCGCCGGGAAATGGGCACGGATCGAGCGGGTGAAGGACGCGTTTCCCTTCCTGCGCTACGTCCAGGTGCAGCGCGACACCAAGCGCCCCGAGCACGCGCGCTATCACGAGCTGATCCGCCCGGTGGATGATCCGGTCTGGGATCGCATCTACCCGCCCAATGGCTGGCGCTGCGGCTGCACCGTGCAGCAGCTGAGCCAGGCGATGATGGACCGGCGGGGCCAGCGCGTCACCGAGGAGTTCACGTTGCAGGAGCGCGGCGTGCTCAACCGGCGCACCGGGCAGATCGAGCCCACGGCGCTCGGGGTCGATCCGGCCTGGGACGGCAACCCGGGCAAGGCCTGGCTCGATCTGAGCGGGCGGCACGGGCCGATCTCGGGCGGTTTGTCGCCCGGGGCGGCGGCGACCGAGCTGGGCTTTGCCAGCCGCGCGCGCCTCTTCGGGATGTCGGAGGGTCGCGAACACCTGGGTGCGTTCGACCTTGCGACGGGCGAGGAGATCGACTGGACCATCGGAAGCGGAAAGGACGTCAAGCTGAGCCCGACGATGAAGGATCGGCTCGCGCGCGGCGTCGAGGTGGGGCTCGTGCACAACCACCCCAGTTCGGCGCCGCTCACGCCTGACGACATGGTCGTGATGTTCGATCGCCAGGTCTCCTCGATCATGGCCGTCGGCCACGATGGCTCGCTCTACCGCGCGCAACTTCTGAGGCCCACCACCGGGGATATCCGGGAATTGGCAGAGGTGGCGGCGGAAATCATCGACGATCTGGCCCCCGGCATGGCGACGATTGACCGAGACCATGCGGTGCGGCTTACGCTTCTCGATGTGTTGCAGTCTCGGGGTCTTATCCTATATCAGGAAAGTCTGGGAGCGCAGGCACAAGCCGTGCGGTCGCGCGCGGAAGAGACGGCGCAGACCGCGTCCGCCATGATCATTCGGATCCTCAACGGAGACGCGTCATGAGAAATCTGCTGGTCGAGCCGCCCGACGAATTCAGCCGCGACGCGTACGAGAATGCCCTGCGCGAGGCCGAGGCGCTGCCCGATGACAACCCGGACAAGGAGGAGCTGGTCGCTGTGCGCCGCGCGGACCTGTGGTCCTATTTCGACCGGCCCCGCCGCACCCCCGAAGAACGCCGCGCGGTCCTGCGCAACTTCCTCGAAGACCCGGCCTCCTGAGGCGGTTTTCGGGCTTCTCGCGCCCGCAGGCGAGGTGGCACGCGGCCCCCTCGAACGGAATGCGTCACCAGAGCGCCGTTAAATACCCATTCAATACCCCCCTCGACCATTCCACGGCCCGGAGGCCGTGCGCGTCAAAGGCGCACTGTGCGGGCCGCTGAGCGCCTGTGCCCGAATGAGGCTTGCCCGGTGCCGGTGCCTCCGGCTAGGGTGCTGGTGTCGCGCGCCGCCCCGGTCCCGGCGTTTCCCGTGAAGCCCTTCATCTGATATGCGCCCGCGCCGCGGCCTAGTGTCGGGCCATGACAAAGCCGCTTCACATCTTCCGCGCCGGTCGCCACACCGCCATGTCCGGCCAGAGCTTCGAGTTCTCCGAGGCCGAGGTCGAGGCCGTCGCCGCCGCCTATGACCCCGCCCTGCACGAGGCCCCGATCGTCGTGGGCCATCCGCGCACCGACGCGCCCGCTTACGGCTGGGTGAAGTCCCTGCGTGCCGAGGGCGCTGAGCTTTTCGCCGAGCCCGACCAGGTTGAGCCCGCCTTTGCCGAGATGGTGCGCGCCGGCCGCTTCAAGCGGATCAGCGCCAGCTTCTATCCGCCGAAGGCGTCTGCCAATCCTGCGCCCGGCACCTACTACCTCAAGCATGTCGGCTTCCTCGGTGCGCAGCCGCCCGCGGTGAAAGGGCTCAAGGCGGCCGAGTTCGCCGATGATGCAGAGGCCGTGACGCTGGAGATCGACTTCTCGGAGGCGGAGATCGCCGGTGTCGCCTCCGCCGGGTTCGGCGGTTTGCGCCGGGTGGTCGCGGGTCTGCGCGACTGGCTGCTGTCTTCGCAAGGTCAGGAGGTGGCCGACCGGATCGTGCCCTCCCATGAGCTGGAGCACATCCGCACCACCGAGGAATTCATGCGCAACGTGATCGAGCGCGGCGGCGGTGAGACGGCGGTGCCAAGCTTTGCCGAGACCGATCTGTCGCGCCGCCTCAACGCCCGCCTCGACGAGCGGGCCGAAGATGCCGCCGCGCGCTCGGACCTGGTCGAACGGATGGCGACAGAGGCCGGGATCGAACGCGGCACCGTCCTGCAAATCCTGCGCGGCGAGATCGCCACGCCCCCCGAAGAGCGCCTGCGCGGCTTCGCGAAGGTGCTCGGCCTCAAGGCCGACGATCTGATCGGCCTCGTCGATCTGGCGGAAACCGAAGAAGGAGAGACAGACATGTCCGGCAAGGACAAACAGACCCCCGAAGACCGGCAGGCCGCGCTCGATGCGCGCGAAGCCGAGATCGCCGCGAAGGAAGCGGCCTTTGCCGAGACCTGCGCGGAGGAGCGCCGCAAGGAAGATGCGGCCCTGCTCGACACGCTGGCTGAAGACGGGCGCATCGCCCCCGGCCTCAAGGACGAGATGGCGGCTTTCATGGAGGCCCTCGATGCCGAGGATGAGGTCAGCTTTGCCGAGGGCAAGGCTGCCAGCCCGCGCGACTGGTTTCGTGATCTGCTGTCGAAGCAGACCCGCCAGCTGATCGATTTCAGCGAACGCGCGGGCGGCGAGACCGTCCCGCAGATCAAGTCCCACGAAGATGTCACCGCCGCCGCGAACCGCCTCGTCATCGAGGCCGGGAAGGAGGGGCGGCCGCTCAGCTTCTCCGAGGCGGTGCGTGAGATCGCAGACACCATGGAGGCCGACAATGCCTAACCCCGGAGCGTTCATCAAATCCTACACCGCCGAGGCGGCGGTGCCCGGCCGCCGCATCGTGAAGTTCGGTAGCGCTGCAGGCGCGATCGTGGCCGCCGCCGCCGCGACCGACGCCGCGATCGGCATCACCGATCAGCTCGATGCAGCCCAGGGCATGCTGACCGACGTCATCATGTCGGGCTCGGCAGAGCTGAAGATGTCCGGCACCGGGGCCGCGGGCGCGCCCGTCACCGCCAACGCGAGCGGCCTGGGCGTCGCGGCCTCGGCCGGGGCGGGCAACGTGGCCATCGGCTACGCGCTGTCGGCCTGGGCGGATGGCGACATCATCGACGTGGCCATCGCCCGCCATTCCGTCACCTGAGCCCCGAGGAGCTGATCCATGAGCACCCCCACCCCCTTCGTCGTCGATCCGGTCCTGACCGCGATCGCCGTCAACTACCGCAACCCCGACGTGGCCTTCATCGCCGACGATCTCATGCCGCGCGTGCCGGTCATGGCCCCCGACTTCAAGTGGACCTATTTCCCGCCCGAGCAGATGTTCACGGTGCCCGACACCGAGGTGGGCCGCAAGGGTGTGGTGAGCCAGGTCGAGTTCACCGGCGAGGAGCGCACCTCGAGCGTCAAGGATTACGGTCTCGACGACGTGATCCCGCAGCGCGATATCGACACTGCCCGCGCCCTGCGCGCCCAGGGCAACTCGGCGTTCGACCCGGAGGCGCGCGCCGTCGAAGGTCTCACGCACCTGACCATGCTCGACCGCGAGAAGCGGGTGGCGGCGATGGTGCAGGACGCGGCCAACTATGACGCCGACAAGAAGGTCACCCTGTCGGGAACGGGCCAGTTCAGCGACCCGGCCTCGGACCCGATCGGCGTGATCTCTGCCGCGCTCGACGCCACCTTCATCATGCGCCCCAACGTGGCGGCGATGGGGCGCAAGGACTGGACCGCACTCTCGACGCACCCGGACATCCTCAAGGCCATCAACCGCACATCGGGCGACAAGGGCCGCGCCAGCCGCGAGGCGGTGGCCGAGCTCTTCGAGCTTTCGGACATCCTCGTGGGCGACAGCTACATCAACGCTTCCAACAAGGGGCAGACCGCGTCCTTCGAGCGGGTCTGGGGCGGGAACATCGCCCTTGTCCATCGCAACCGGCAGGCCGGGCCGGACGGCACCGCGCCCGCCTGGGGCTGGACGGCACAGTTCGACGGGCGCGTGGCGGGGCGGTTTCCGAACCCGCATGCCGGGCTCAAGGGCTCGATCACCCTGCGCGTCGGCGAGCAGCTGCGCGAGGTCATCGCGGCCCCCGCGACCGGCTATCTCATCCAGGGCGCGACATAAGGAGACCCGAGCATGACCTACCGCATCAAGACGACCGTGATCGCCGCCAAACGGCTGGCTTTCAACACCGAAGCGGAGGCCGGCGAGATCGGCACCGAGGCGGAGATCGCGCGGCTGCTGGAGCTGGGCGCGATCGAGGAGATCGAGGACGCGGAGCCAAGGCCGCAGCCGGAGCTGCCGGAGATGGACGACGTGCTGCGCGCCGCCATGATCGAGGCGATCGGCAATCTGCCCGCCGATGGCTTTACGTCGTCTGGCAAGCCGTCGGTCGAGGCGCTGGAGGCGGCGCTGCCCGAGCACGCGGACCGGATCACGGCGGCCGCACGCGACATGGTCTGGGACGAGATGAAGGCGGCTGCGGACGCGGCCTCCTGAGAATACCGCCAGGGGACGTCGCCGAGGATCAGGCGTGACAGCCGGGAGAGACCGGCACCCGAACACCTGAGCCCGGAGGCCCCGATGCCCGACACGATCAAGAGCAGCGATGACGCCCGGGCGGGCAACAGCCCCGTGCGGCACGCCTATCGCCAGCTCAGCGATATCGAGAAGCGGCGCGTCGAGGCGATCAAGGATCATGGGCAGGCGCTCCTCGACGAGATCGCCGAAGAGCAGGGCCGCGAATTCGCCATCGCCCGCACCAAGATCGAGGAGGCAGTGATGTGGGCGGTGAAGGGAGTGACCCGCTGATGCCCTATCTCACGACGCAGAACATGATCGACCGCTTCGGCGAGACCCGCCTCGCGGAGCTCACCACCCGCGACGGCATGGTGACGGGCATCGACGCAGGCGCGCTGCAGACCGCCATCGACGATGCGGTGGCCGAGGTCGAAAGTTACGTGGCCGGGCTCTACGATGCCGCCAACCCGCCCCGGGTTCTGACCGTGCATGCCGCCGCCATCGCCTGGTATCGCCTGCTGGGCGACCGCGCGCCCGTTGTCGAAGGGGCGAAGTCCAATTACGACCACGCGCTCGCTTTCCTCCGCCGAGCCCATGCGGGTGAGGTCTCGTTGGGAGACGAAACCCCCGCCGACAGTGCGCCGGGGCAATCGAATGCACCCCGGACCGCCGGGCCGGACGCCACCTTCACCCGCGACAGCCTCAAGGGGTTCTGAGATGGTCACGATGACCCTCTCTCTCGACGCGGCCCCGCTCGACGCGGCTCTTGGGGACGCGATCCGCCGCGCGACCGACATGACACCGCTGATGCGCCGGATCGGAAACGTGCTGGAAACCTCGGTCTCCGAGCGATTCGAGCAGTCGAAGGGACCAGACGGCGGGCCCTGGCCGGTATCGATCCGCGCGCGGGAGGAGGGTGGTCAGACGCTGATCGACAGCGCCAGGCTGCGCGACAGCATCGTCACCGAAGTCGAGCCTCGCGCAGTCGAGATCGGCAGCAGCCTGGACTACGCGGCGACGCATCAGTTCGGTGCGACCATCAAGCCGCGCGATGCCAAGGCGCTCGCCTTCCGCTTGCCGGGCGGACAGTTCGTCACCGTGGGCCAGGTGGAGATCCCCGCGCGGCCCTTCCTCGGTTTCGACGCGCGCGACGAGGCCGACATCGGCGACACGGTCGAGGCCTATTTCCGCGAGGCGTTCCAGTGAGTGCGCCGGTCCTGCAACTCGCGCCCGTCGTTGAGCGTGTCCAGCGCGGCGGCATCTACCGCAGCGTCTCGGGCGCGCGCGACATGGCCCGCATCGCCCGCGAGGGCGCGGCGGGCAGCCCCCTCGCGTTCGTCATGCCCGGCGCGGAGCGGCCACGGGCCGCGGGCGTTGCGGGCGGTGTCCAGCACAGCGCGGTGCAGGCCACATTTTTGGTCATCACGCTCGCCGAGGACCTGCGGCGCGATGCGGGCGGGCGCGCAATCAGCCAGCTCGAGGAGGTCCGCGCGCGGCTCTTGCCGCTGCTCGAAGGCTGGGGACCGGACTATGCCAGCGGCCCGGTCGCCCATGAAAGCGGTCAGCTCGTGACCGGCCCGCTCCCGGGCGGGCTGATCGGCTGGCAGGATGAATTCTCGCTCCGCTTCCGGCGGCGCATCGCACACACCACGACAGGAGGCTGACATGCCCATGAGTTTCGACACGCGATTTCTGATCGCCAAGCTGCAGACCGCGCAGGGCGTGGCTGCGGACTACGCCGGCGCGGACCTGATCCCCGCGATCGAGCTCGCGCATCGTCCGCTCGAGGCCGACCGGCAGAGCCGCGACCTGGTGGACGGCAACCCGGGTGCAACGGGTGCGGATTTCCTCAGCCGGCCCCGCGTGCGGGTGACCGCCGCGCTTGAGGCATCGGCCGCGGCCGCGCTCGGCGACGCGCCGTTCTGGGGCGCGATGGCGCAGGCCTGCGGCCTCGCCGAGACGCTCACCGCAACCACGTCGGCGGCCTATTCGCCGCGGCAGGACGACGCGTTCAAGTGGGCCACGCTGGTGGGCGGCTTCGGCGGCAGCCAGGGCGCGCCGGGCACGGCGGCCGACTTTCTCCAGGAGGCCCTCGACGCCACCGGCACGATGGGCTTCACCGCCCGCGACGGCGAACTGCCGCGGCTTTCCTTCGAGTTGACCGCGCTCTACGGCGCGCCGGTCGCGCGCAGCGCCGTGGTCGCGGCCTCGCCCCTCGACGTCGGTACGCTCGGCCAGGCGGCCTATGTCGAGGCGGACCATGTCAGCCACGCGAACACGACCTTCACCTTCGCGGGCGAGACCCTCATCCTGCGCGAGTTGACGATGCAGGACGAGACGCCGGTCATCCACAACGACCGCCCCAACGATCTGAGCACGCGCCGCGGGCGGCGGCGCTATACCGGGCGGCTCGTCGTCACGGCGCCGGCGTTGGGCGATCTGGACTATTTCGCGCGGTCGCTCGACGGCACCGAGCAGGCGCTCCTGTTCCGCAACGGCTCGGCCGGAAACCAGGTCGAGTTCCGCGCCGACCGGGTGCAGGCGTTCCTGTCGGACATGGGCGAGCAGGACAACGAGGTCACCGCCACCTTCGACCTGCTCTACCTGCGCGACGACACCACCAACGAATTCCGGATCACCGCGCAATGACGGCCTTTCGGTTCAACCCCCGCCCCGTCACCTGGGTGACCGTGAAGGTCAACGCGCCCGTCGAGGACGGTATCGAGCCCCAGAACTTCCGGGCCAAGGTCCTGATCCTGCCCGAAGCGGAGCGACAGGCGATCGCCGACGACCCGCGCGAGGCGTTGCGGCAGGTGTGGCTCGGCTGGGAGGGCATCGAGGACATCGACGGCAATCCGGTGCCCTTCTCGAAAAAGGCCCGCGAGCAACTGATGGGCTACAGCTACATCACGCTCGGGGTCGCCGAGGCCTATCGGCGGGCGACCGCGGGGATCGAGACAAAAAACTGACCGAGGCGGCGGAGGCGATGCTCCGGCGTCCAGCCTCCGCCGCCGGTCCCGAGAGGTTCCGCGCCGAGCTCGAGGCGTTCGGGCTTGAAGCGGCGCAGATTGACACAATGGTCAAGGCCGCCGGAGGCGCGGCGCGAAAGGACGAGATCGAGGTGTTCGGCTGGTGTGCCACATCCCTGCGCTGGTTTCTGGCCATGGCGTCGCAATGGCGGCGCGACGGTGAGGGCCGCGTGACAGGTCTCGACTATGGTCCGGCCGAGGCCACGGCGCGCATGGCCGGGCTCGACACCGGCCCGGATGACTTCGCGCGGTTGCAGGTGCTGGAACAGGCCACGCTGCGCGTGCTGCGCGAACGCCCGCAGCGACCACGCGCGCATGGGCTCGGGGGGCGGCGGTAATGCTCAATGTCAGAGCCAGGTATGACGCGGATGCGGGCGGGTTCGTCGCGGGCACCAAACAGGCCCGCGATGAACTGGGCCGGTTCAGGAAGGCCAGCGACACCGCCTCGGACGGCCTGCGCGGCACCGGCACTTCGGCGCGCCGCGCCGGTGACCAGGTCGAGCGGTACCGCGACGACACCGTGCGTGCCCGCCGCGAGACGCGTGGCTTCGGCTCTGACCTGAGCCGGTTGCGCGGCCTCATCGCGGGCGTCGGTATTGGTCTTCTCACGCGCGAGGTATTCCGCACCGGGCTTGCCGCAGAGAGCCTGTCGGCGCGGTTCCGCACCGCCACCGGCAGCGTCGAGGCGGGCGAGGCCGCGATGCAGTCGGCACGCGCGACCGCCGAGCGCTTCGGCCTCGATCTGGTCGCTGTCGAGCGTGGCCTGTCGGGCCTGCTGGCGGCGTCGCGCGGAACCGATATCGAGGATCAGGCCACCACGATCTTCGAGGGCGTGGCCACCGCCGCCGCCGCCCTGCAGCTGCCCGCAGAGCAGGTGCAGGGCGCGCTCACCGCCATCGAGCAGGTCATGTCCAAGGGCAAGGTGCAGGCCGAGGAGCTGCGCGGCCAGCTTGGCGAGCGGATCCCCGGTGCCTTCCAGATCGCCGCGCGGGCGATGAATGTCACCACCTCCGAGCTGAGCGACATGCTGGAGGCGGGCGAGGTGCTCTCGGAGGACTTCCTGCCGCGCTTTGCCCGTCAGCTGCGCGAGGAGTTCGGCGAGGGCGCGCGGGCCGCGGCCCAAGGAGCCACGGCGGACTTCAACCGGTTCCGCAACGAGCTTGTCCAGGCGCAGCGCGAGTTCGCGCAGTCCGGCTTCCTCGTGGGTGTCACCGACGGGATGCTCGCCATCACCGAAACGCTGCGCGATCCCGGCACACAGGAGGGATTGCGCGCCTTCGGGCAGGTTCTGGGAGACGGGCTGTCCTTTGCCGCAGAGAACGCAGGCGATCTGGGCCAGGCCATCTCGGCGCTCATCGCGATGCGGTTCGCCGGGCATCTCGTCGGCTGGGGCCGCGCCGCCCGGACCGCCGCCGTCGGGCTGACCGGCCTGCGCGCCGGCGTGGCTGCGCTCGGCGGGCCGGTGGGCATCGGTCTCGCCGCCCTGACCGCCGGGCTCACCGCGCTGCCCTTCCTCATCGAGGATAATGACGAGAAGGTCGCGAACCTGCGCGAGGCCACGGACCGCGCGGGCGAGGCGATGGAGCGCTATGCCGAGGCCAGCCGCCAGGCGGCGCGCGACCAGGACGAGCTGGGCGGCAAGGTCCGCGCCACGACGCAGGAGATGCTCAACCAGAGCCGCGCCGATTTGCAGGACGCGGTGCGCGACGCGCAGGAGAAGCTCGCCAAGGTTCAGCGTGATATTCAACAAGCCGGAACCGATAGTATCCTGAAAGGCATTTTCGACGCCAGTCTCGAGCGTAACGCGCGTCTGACCGGAGACTCTCCGGACCTTACAGAAAGGCTTCGCCTCCGTCGGGAAGCATTCGATGACCCCAACACGCTTGGTCCGGCCTTCGGTGAAATCTTTACACTCGTGAAGGAGCTTCGAGAAGGCGGGGACGTCGCCTTCGATGAGATTGCACAGGGTATAGATCGCTTCGTCGGCGTGGGCCAAGAGGCGCGCGAGGCCGCGCGGGGCGTGATGCTGGCGCTCGGCGATATCAACACTGTCGATCTCGGCAGCGCCGAGGCGCAGATCTTGCGGATTGCAGAGGGCATCGGCGGTCTCGAGGCGCAGATCGCGGCGGTAGAGACTGCCAGTGACGACGAAAGCCGCGCGCAGGCTCTCGCCGTTCTGGCCGACCGCCTGTTCGAGATGGCGGACGCGGCGGAGGCGTTCCGCGAGGCCGCGCCAAAGGGGTTCCGCGAGACCCTCAAGGAAGGGGCTTCCACCCAAACCCTTCTCGAAAAGATCAGGGCCGCGCTCAGGGGCAATCTCGACCTCACCGAAGACACCGCCGCCGCCGCCGACACGATCGACTTTTCCGGAGCCGCCTCGAGCGCCTCGGCCATGGCCGGGGAATTTGAACGCGCGGGCAAGGCGCTGGCGGCGCTGCAGGGCGGGCTGATCGATCTCGATTTCCAGAACGTCGGGCTCGAGGCCGAGATCGCGGCGCTCGAGGCCGGGGCCAGCGAGGCCGAGGCGCGGATCGCGGGGGAGCTGGCGCGCGCCCGGGCACAGCTTGATCCCCTCATCGATGCGCGGCGCGGACCCGATGACGGCTTGCGCGCGCCGCAGGCCGCGGATGCAGCAGAAGCCGCGCTGCGGGCGCAGGAAGAGGCGCTGGAGCGCCGCCTCACCAACCAGGAACGCCGGGCAGCCTTGGTGCGGCAGCTATCACCGCGCAGCAGCGGCGGGGCGACGAAAGAGGTCGATCTCGCGGGCGATATCGTCGAGGAATTCGGCCAGCGCTTCGGCGGCACGTTCGATTTCGCGACGGCGCGGATCGAGGAATGGCGCGCGGCCACGCTGGCGAGCCTCAAGGCGGCGGGCCTGGGCCACACCGAACTCGCGGACATGGTCGACGGGATCGCGCGCGACCGGCTGGCCGAGGCCTACCAGGAGGACCTGCGCAACCGCGAGGACTGGGCCGCCGGGATCGAGCGCGGACTCGACGACATCTTCGGCACCCAACTCACCATGGCGGAGGTGGCCGAGGACACGGTCAAGGCCGCGTTCCAAGGCATGGAAGACGCCTTTGTCAGCCTCGCCACCACCGGCAAGATCGAGACGGCGGACCTCGTGGATTTCGCCCTGCGCCAGATCTTCCGCCTTGCCGCCGCCTCGGCCACCGGCAATCTCGGCAGCGCCGGGGGCGGGATATTCGGCAATCTGTTCTCCGGCCTGTTCAACGGTCTGTTCTCAGGCCCTGCGCCGGGCAGCGCGAACAGCCTGCAACTACACGACGGCGGCCTGGCCGGTCGCGATGGATCCCCGCGCCGCGTCGATCCACGGGTCTTCGATGACGCGCATCGGCTCCACATCGGCGGGCTCGCCGGGAACGAGGTCCCCGCGATCCTCGAGGACGACGAGCGCGTGCTGACCCTCGCACAGCAGCAATCCACCGCCGCCACGATCGAGGGCCTTGCCCGGCTTGCCGCCGCGCCAGGCGCGGCTCCGGCCGCCTCCGCTGCCCCCGCCAATGTCAACGTCCGCGTCTTCGGTGTGGAGAATGAGGAAGAGCCCCGCGTCGAGACCCGGCAGAACGGCAACGACCTCGATATCGATCTGATCTTCCGCGAGTTCGAGGGTCGCCTTGGCCGCAACCTCGCGCGCGGACGGGGGCTCGCGCCCGCGATCGCAGGGCGGTTCAATTTGCGGGGAGGCATGTAGATGGCGCTTAAATGGCCCTTTCCAGACCTGTTCAAGCCGCAGATCGATAGCTGGCAGATGACGATGCCGGGCGTCACCCGGCGTACCGAGTTCGATGAGGGCGAGGATCGCGTCAGGCGTACGGCGCATTTCCGTCCGCACCGGCAACGGTTCGACATCGACATCCGTCGCGCGGACCTCCCGGTGTTGCGCCGGTGGTTCTACGAGGATGCCGATGGCGGCCGGCTGTGGTTCGAGATGTCGGCCCTCGTCGATGACGCCTACCAGACGGTCGAGGCGCGGATCGTCGGTGACGGCCGCGACGCCATGTCCGCGCGGCTGGTGGGGGATCATGACTACCGGCTCTCGCTCGAGATCGAGATACGTGGTTTGCCGCGGGTCGCGGACGCCGAATACTACGCGCGACAGGGAATTAGCTGATGCCGCACCCGTCGATCATCGCCAGCTATGCCTACGCCACCGACGACGTCGAGATCGCCACGGTCGAGGTGCGCCACGCCGAGATCACCGATCCCGGCACCGGTACCGCGGGCGCGATCCGGCTCGCCAGCGTCTTCGCGGATGCCCCCGATATCGAGCAGACCCCGTTCTTCGAGGCCAAGCTGGAGCCGGACGCGCCGATACAGGGCGGACAGGTGGTGCAGTTCAACCGTGCCCCCATCGAGATCATGCGCCCGGAGAAAACATCGCTCGGCGTGCCGCTCGCGCGGTTTCGGTTCTCCAATGTGGACGCGCGGATCACCCGTGCCCTGATCGCCGCCTCCAAGACGCTCGACCCTGTCCGGATCACGATCCGCGCCTTTACCATGGGCACGCGCCTCTCGGGTCAGCCCGAGGTGCTTGACGGGTTCGAGCTGGTGGACCCGGTGGTTCGGACCGGTGGCGTTGAGGTCACCGCCCGCGCACCGGACGTGATCAACACCCCCTTTCACAGGCAGTTTTATGACACGCGCTTCCCCCTGCTCGGCATCTGATATCGCGGCACTCATCGGCACGCCCTGGCAAGAGGGCGCGGCCGGGCCGGAGGCCTACGACTGCTGGGCCGCCGCCGGAATGGTGCAGGAGAGGTTCTTTGGCCGCCAGTTGCCCGGGCTTGGCGCCGACCGCCGCAAGGCCATCACGCGGGCGCGCACGGCCTGGGTGCGCGCGGCCAGGCCATGCGAGGGCGATATCGTCGAGATGC